>DYQK01000020.1 GCA_020719385.1 Rikenella microfusus
TTGGAATGTTATTTTTTTCTCAAAAACTACTGTTTTTATAAATATGTATTTTTTCTAAATTTGCAGCGAAATTAATAAATTTTTGTAAAATGAAAAAAATTTTTCTCTTTTTGATGTTAGTTTCGCAATTTTTGTACTCGCAAGATTACGAAACTTATACGTATAAACTTTCGCAGTCTAATGCAAATTATACGTTTTGGACAACTTTGCCCTCGATTCGCGTGTTTAAAAATTCAGAAATTCCGACAGAAACAGGAAATTTAGTGAAAATTTATGCTGCGAAAAACGAATTTGAACCGTTTGTAGTGGTTGTTAAACCAAAAACTTCGGGCAAAATTAAAATTGATTTTGGAAGTTTTGGAAACGAAATGACGACAGAAATGTACGTTGTAAAGTACATAAATATCACAAAAGTAAGTGATAATTTGGGCAAAACAGGTGCTTATCCCGATGCACTTTTTCCCGTAGAAAATCATTCGACTATTGATGTAACGGCAAACGAAAATATTTCGCTTTGGTTCTCGGTGTCTGTCTCGCAAAACGCAACGAAAGGAGATTACTCCACAAATGTTTCGGTGGCAGGAGTTAATATTCCTGTGAAATTGCACGTTTTTAACTTTTCTATTCCTGCCGAACTGCACACACATTCGTTGATGTATTTTTCTTTTCAAAATGTTTTGACGAAATATGGCGTCCAAGGAACAGGAACGGAATACTGGAATTACGTTGATAAAATCAAACAATTTTTTATTGACCATCGTCTCACGCCGAGCAACCCGCTTTGGTCGGGAGGTTTAACTTCCAACGGCGGAAATCCGTATATTGACTACGACTGCAACGGCAAATTTACCGACAAAGACGGCATTTGGGGTTTCGAACAGCCTGCAGAGAAATATCTCAAAGGTAAAGATTTCAATAACGGCACAGGTTTTCCGTCATTTATGGCGGCAACATATCGCAACAACGATGCTTCTGCCGACCAACGTCCTGATAATTTTTGCGGAGTAACAAAATCCTCGTCAGACTGGTACACTGCGGCAAATCCCAATACAAATTACAACACAAAATGGTTTAATTACGTTAAAGCGATGCAAAATTATTTGAGCGAAAAGTCATTGTTGAACAAAAGTTATTATTATTTTGCCAATGAACCGCAAGATCAAGCAGATTATGACGCAGTTGCGTGGTATTCGCAAGAGTTAAAAAAAGTTGCCCCGAATCTGAAATTAATGGTTTCTGAAGAACCTAAACCTGAAATTTTTAATCATTCTAAGTATAAAAACGCAAAAATCGATATTTGGTTGCCTGTTTTACAAAATTATAACCCGACAATTTCTTTCGACAGAGAGTTAAATCACAAAGAAGAGACTTGGATTTATTTTTTGCACAGCACGCGTCCACCGTATTTTAACCCAATAACGTTAGACCATCCAGGAATCGAAAGTAAATTTACAGGTTGGTTTTTGTGGAAATACAGAATCAAAGGAATTGCGTATTACTCGACCAATAATTGGAGTCAAAATCCATATACTTCGCCGATGAACAGCAATCATAACGGAGAATTATTTTTACTTTATCCGCCTTCGCTAAATAATTCTAATATTGCGTATGGCTCGAATCATCATCGTTTTGTGCCTTCGATGCGTTTTGAGTTAATTAGAGACGGACTTGAGGATTACGAATATTTTTATCTTTTAAACGGAAATAAAAATCCTGTTCCAAAAACAGCAAATTCTTCGGACAAGCAAGTTGATAAAATCATTCTTGGTTTAACTTCTTACACAAGAGATGACGAATTTTTATATAATTTGCGAAGGTTAGTCGGTTTAAAACTCGGAAACGAAATTGCAACAATTCCTGATATTAAACCGAATAATTTACATCCGCGTTCTCAGGGAAATCCTGGAAATTATTATATAAATTTTCAAGACCCGCAAGGCGAACCAAAGGCGAATCCGTTAGTTGTCGGTGGAAAAACGTACACAAAAATCGGGTGGAATTCGTATGACGCAAAACTTGGTTTTGGTTGGTTCGGCGATTTGTCGCACATTAAATATCAATTTCTCTCGTCAGGAAATAACATTTTGCAACAAAGCATCATTTATGACGATTGGGGCAGACAAAAAACTTTCGAATTTGACTTGCCAAATGGAAATTATAACGTAACGGTCTCGGTTGGTTGGAAGGATAAAACTTATTCGCATCAAAAAATTTCTATTGAGGGAATAAATTTTATCAACGATGAAGCAACAACACCTGCGGCACCTTATTTAGTGCGAAAAAAGCAAATTTCAATAACAGATTACAAATTGACGATGGAAATGGGAATTTTCGATGAATATACGATGTTAAATTATCTGATTATTGAGGCTGTCGGAGGAAATTTTATTAATGAAAGTGAAAAAGAGTTAATAAATATTTCTCCAAATCCTGCGAAAGAAAATTTAACGGTTTATTTAGGTGAAAAAATTCCTTGCTCGCTGCAAATTTTTGATAACAAAGGCGTTTTAATTTCGCATTTTGAGAATATTAAGACTTCAGAATTTAATTTCAACGTTTCGAATTTTGCGAAAGGAATTTATTTTCTAAAAATTGTTGAAAATTCTTCGCAAAAACAACATTTCGCAAAATTTATTGTCGAGTAAATTTATTTTTTCACAAAATTTTGTTTGCAAAAAATAAAAACCGCAAGATTTTTGAGAATCCTGCGGTTTTTATTTTTACAAAAAACAAAGTTTACTTCTGAATAATCATTTTCTTTGTCTCTCGCAACGTTTTTGACTGCACTAAAATAGTGTAAATTCCTGTCGCAACGTTTGAAATATCGATTGTTTCGTGATATTCTCCGCTTTGATTTCCGATTCGTTTCTCAAAAATAGTTTTTCCCGTTTCAGAAATAATGCGAATAGTTACAATTTCGCAAGGATTTCCGTGCAACGTTAAACAAAATACGCCATTATTGGGGTTCGGAGAAAGTGTTAAAATTTGCATTCCAAAAGTTTCGATTCCTGTCAACAAAGTTTTAAACGTACTATCTGCACCAAAAACTACGTTACCCGCTGCGTCAACCGCTTTGATTCTGTAATGATATAATGTATTCGGTGAAAGTTGAGTCAAATTGGCAGAAACCTGAACATCTGATGAGTCAACAGAAATATTAGGAATCGCATCAACACTGTCGCCGTATTGCGTTGTTGTGCCAAATTCAAACATAATTTTTGTCAACATTCCTTTTGTGTTCACCATTCCGTTTAATGTTGCAGAAACATTCGAAATATTTAACGCACTTTTCGTTACCGCAACGAAAGATTCTGTTTTGAAAGTTTTATTTTCACCGACCACAATTCCGTCTTTATTCATCGCTTTTATTCGAAAATAAAAAGTCGTATTAGGTGCAAGTCCGCTTAAAATGGCAGTTTTCTCAACAAAATCATTCGAAGTAAAAGTATCAGACCATTGAGTTTGATAGCCCAAATTCTCTGTTAGTCCGTACTCGAAAGCAAAATTTGTCGGCAAACCGTTAGAATTTATCGAAGCATTTAAAATTGCATTCGTTAACCCAATGTTAGTCGCAGCTTCGGTTTTTGCAACGGGCAAACGTTCTGTTGTTGTAGAAAATTCTTGGATTTCTCCATCGAAGACTCGTTTTCCTTGCAAAAGTTTCACTCTAAAATAATATTTAGAGTTAGGTTTTAAATCTGTGATTTCTCTTGAGACGTGAAAATTTCCTGTATCATTGAGCGAGACAGGGTTCGCAACGACTGACGTCCAAGATTCTGTGGTATCTTTTGAGAATTCAAAAATAACTGATGCTGAGAATCCTTTTGCGGTAACTTTTCCGTTCAAAACCGCAGCATTCGAAGCAATATCTGTTGCAGGCAATGTTGTTGCTTGTCCTCGGAGGTCAATTTGTTCGGTTTTTTCCGCCATTCCGCAGCGATTCTCACCCGTGAGAGTTACTGCATATAAGTCAGATTCGAGATAAACGTGAGTCGGATTTTCACTTCCTGATGAAGTTTTATCACCGAAGTACCACAAAAAGTTCTCGATATTTTGCGACTGATTTTCGAAAAAGACTGAATCTTTGTGAATTTGATATGAAAAATCGATTGTCGGGATTTTATCAATTGTTGCTGTTGCTTTTGAACGAATACTTTTACATTCCTTAGGTGCAACTTCAAAATCATAAAAACATGGATAAACATCCAAATAACCTTGTCCGTTAATTAATCCGACTCCCAGTGCAATTAAATTATTAATTTCGTATGGAAACTGCACATTCGAAGTGTTCATATAAAGTCCGCTGTTGGGTTCGTAAACAATTAACCCATAAGTTCCTTTTTCGAGAGGGAAATTAATATTCACCCGACTTTCACCTGTGGGCAGGTCAACGGAATTATTCCAAATCGGAGTTTGAGTGTTGATGTCAAAAATGTAAAGTGAACGGTAACCTGAATTTTGTGCGTACACTTTTACTGATTTGAGGGTACAATTTTCTTTTACAATAAAACCAATGCCTGATATTCCTTCTGTGCAATAAATTCCTTCTCCGAAGGTGTTAGTTCTTGGTCCAACATGCAACGGTGAGGGTGTTTCTGCGACGAAAAATGTTTTTGAAGAGTCTAAGTTTTCTAAAACGAGCGAATCACCTTCTTCGATTTCGTTTCCACCGATTTCTGTTTCGTACCATTTCAATTTTCCACCGAATGTTGATGCTGCTTTTAACGTGAGATTTCCTGTGCCGCATCTTTGAGCAGAAAAAGTTTGAGGTGCCGCAGGACGTTGAACTAAAATTACCTCGTTTATTGAGATAGAATCTTGCCCAAAAGAGTTTTTTACTTTCAATTTTACGGTAAATAAACCGTTTTGTGTGTAAATATGAGATGGATTTTGTTCAATACTTGTGTTTCCATCGCCGAATTCCCAAAACCATTCTGTTGTTGGGTTTTGAGAAATGTCGAAAAATTGTATTTCACCCGTGCAAGTATAGTTTTCTGAAAGTTTAAACATTGCTTTTGGTTTTTCGTTGTTGTGATTGCACAACCAATTCACAGAAAAACCTTCACCTACATCTGATATGTTATGCAAAACTTGATAAATTCCGACAATTCCTTTTGTTGAACGAATAATTCCATTTCCATTGGGCAAATTTATTCCCGTATATTCACCGATAAGAGTGTAATTTAACGAGTCAATGATGTCATAAATTTTCAGCGTGTCGTCGAGAGATAAGTTAAATTCGGTGAAAATCAATGTAATGTTATCTGCCTGTGGCGGGTCAATGGGAATAAAACTTTGTGCTTCGAGCGGATTTTCACTTCCTTTGTCAAAGATTGTTCCCTCGCAGCCTGTCTGCACATTTCCTTCTCCTGATTCGGGCATCGCAACGCGGCACGGATGAGCAGGCGAGATAGAAATTAAGTTTTCTTGTAGTAAAGTATCAGAAATACCGCAAGAAGCGTTGCTTGTTGCAATAAGTTTTACCGAGAAATTTCCTGTTGCGAGATAAGTATGTTTTGGGTTCATTTCGGTGCTTGTTGTTCCGTCTCCGAAGTCCCAAAAATACGAGACGGCGTTGCTGCTTGAGTTTCTGAACGAAATTGTAGCAGGTGCTGAGCAGAAATTTGTTTGAAAAACGTTAAATTTTGCGTCTGCTTCGGGAGAATATTTGTTTCCAATTCCTACTGCATAAAAAGCATTTATTGTCGAAGCAACTTGCGGCGAGCAAACGCCGAATAAATCTGTTGCTGCCTGAATGGCAAAAAATCTTGCTTCGTGATAATTGGAAGTTTGTGTGAGATAAACACTCATTGTTCTGTACGCAATGATGGCTGCTGTGTCCCATCCGATTCCTTGAACGTTGTATTCGTTACCTAAATCGTTGATTCCTGTTCCTCCTTCGACTAATAAATAAAACCATCTTGAGAGAACCGAGCTGTTATGATGTACTTCTTGCTGTATTGAGTCCCAATAAAGTCCTTTGTACGTTTCGGGTTGTTGAAACATTTTAGGATTTTTCATTGAGCGAAAATATTGTCCGATGTCTTCGCCGATGAGCCAATTAGTGTTGGATGGTTTGACAAAATGTTCAATGCAAGAACCAAAGATGTCGCTAAAACCTTCATTTAAAGCACCTGATTCGTTTTGATAATCGAGATTTGCTGTATGTTCGTCTACTCCGTGCGTGATTTCGTGTCCTGCGATGTCGAGAGTTGTGAACGGCATTAGTCCGTATGCTGCGTTTCCGTCTCCGTAGACCATGAATTGTCCTGTCCACATTGCGTTGGGCCAGTTGTTGTAAAAGTGAACTAAACTTACCATCGGCATATTATTTCCGTCAATTCCGTTTCTGCCAAATTTTGTGAGAAAATAATCATAAACAACTTCTGTCGCCCAATGTGCGTCGGTAGCGATTTCGTCAAGGTTTGAGTTAAAATTATTCCACACATTATTTGAGTCTAAAAAGTCTACTGCGGAGGCAAAATTGGTTCTTCTTTGTAAATTTAACGTGATAATTGGAACATTTCGCTGCGAGAGTTCGCGGAGTCTGTACATTTGTGTTCCGTTTATTGTTGTGTCGGAGGTTGTAATTGTGCGTTCTCCGCTGAATTTTGTGTGTGCGGTGGCGGGAAACTCTGTGTTTTTGAGTCTGTTAAATTTCACAATTAACTCTCCTGTTTCTGCATCGATAAAAATGAAATTTCGTGACAAGGGTTCGTGAGCAAAAATATCAAAACGATACGCAAGTCGATAATTTTTCGATTTGTCGCTTCCATTTTCGGTGATAAAAATTAATTCTCCTTTTGGGAAATATGTTGCTGCATTTCCAAAAAGATTTTTCAACATTGCTTCTTCTTCGGGAATTTCCCATTTGTACTTCGAAGCACCTGTTGCGGCAAGAGCTTTTCCCAACGCATCTTTTTCAGACAACGAGGGTTTCGAATTTGTGGAAAGATTTCGAATTAATTTGCCGTTCATTGAAGAAATTTTCCCGTCTTTTGTGTGAACGAGATAAATTGCTCCGTGAATTGGAATTCCATCGAAAGTTTCCTGATAGCGATAATGTGAAAAACCGAGTAAATCGGTTTCCGTGTTTAAAAGTTGAAAATTCACTTTTCCGTCCATCGCAAAAGCAGTTTTCAGATAATTCTCAACATTTTCAAACACAACATTCGCTTCTTTTCGATATTGAACAAACGTAGGAATCGAAAATTCATCAGAAACGGTGATTCTTTCAGCACCCCTAAGACGAATCTCGGCATCGTTTCCCCAATAATCTTTCTGCGAAAATGCATTATTCCCGCAGAAAATGGTCAACAAAAATAACCATTTTATTACACAAAACTTTTTCATAAACGTACTTTTATATATAACGTTATTTTTAATAAAACAAAGGTACAAAATAACAAAAAAATTTCGTAATAATGTACTTTTTTGTAAAAATTTTTACAAAAATACAACATTTTTTATTTATTTTTCAAAAATTTTAACAAATTTTAGTTTAAAATTAACATTTTACTCAAAAAATTTTTAATTTTTTTTACTTTTCTCTTTTATTTTGAGAAAAAAATTTACCTTTGCCCCAAATAAAATAATAAAATTTATGTTAGGTTATTATTTTGCTTTTGCATTATTGATGTGTGCAGGTATTTTTTTCACAAAAAATCGCTTAATTGCACGTTTGGGAATCTCTTTTTTCTTAATGATTCAGATTTTGTTAAATATTTACGCATTTTTTCATTTAGATAAAATTGATTCTTTATATTTTAGTTTCGACAAATTAGGCGTTTTATTCCTAACTATTTTGTCAATAATAGCGATTCCAACGGTTTATCACAGTTTTATTTATCTAAGAGAAGATAAAACGAAACATTTTTTTCATTATCTCGTTGCCCTCACAGGACTAATGACCGCTCTGACGGGTGCATATTTGGCAACTTCCTTGACCGTTACGTGGATTTTTGTGGAAGCAACAACACTTGCCGCAGCGATGTTAATTTATCACGATAGAACCGCCGCCGCTCTGGAAGCAACTTGGAAATATATTTTTGTCTGTTCAATAGGGATTGCCCTTGCGTATATGGGAATTTTGTTTTTCTCTTCCACCGTTCAAGCAACAGGCGAGGACGAAATGGGACTCAATACGCTTGCGAAAATGGTCGCAAACACCGAGCCAATTTATTTGAAAATTACATTTCTCTTTGTTTTAATTGGTTATAGCACAAAAATGGAATCTTTTCCGATGCACACCGTCGGCATTGATGCGAACTCTGTTGCTCCGCCTCCTATTGGTGCGTTTATCTCTACAACGGTGGTCAATATGGGTTTTTTGGTGATTTTTAAAACCTACGCAATATTGGCTGCTCACCCTGAGGTTCATATTTGGATGAATAATGTTTTGATTTTTGTCGGAATATTATCTCTGTTTGTTGCTTCGGGATATATGCTCAAGGCACGTCATAACAAGCGAATGCTTGCGTATTCGTCTTTGGAAAATGTCGGAATTGTAACTATTGCGATGGGACTTGGAAGTACGGGATATTTCGTTGCGATATTGCACCTAATATTACATTCCTTCACTAAATCGAGTTTATTTTTTCAAATCGGACAATCTTTTCGAGTTTTTGGTTCGTACAGAGTTGCTGAATCAGGAAATTATCTCAAACTTCATCCAACAGGTGCGTTAGTTTTGATATTAGGTTTGCTTTGTATTACCGCCATTCCTCCGTCGGGAATGTTTATTACCGAATTTTTATTGATAAAATCTCTCATTTTTTCAGGAAAATGGATAATTTTGGGTTTATTGGTTTTATTTTTGTGTTTTGTTTTGTACGGAATGGCAACGCGATTCTTTCACTTGCTTTACAGCAAGCCCGTCGAGGAAGTTGTGAATTTTAAACCTGAAAAAATTTCTTTCACCGAATCTATCTCGCAATTTGTCTTCTTAGGAATTGTTGTTGCGTTATGTTTTTATCAGCCAACATTCTTGACTCAATATATTCAAGATGCTTTGTTACCTCTAACAAAATGATTATGAAACACTTAATACTAATGAGACACGCAAAAGCACAACCTTTTGACTACTCAATAACCTCAGATTATTTGCGTTCTTTAACTAAAAGCGGAATCGAAGACGCAAAAAAAGTCGGGAAAATGTTTTTTGAAAATAATTTAATTCCTGATTTAATTCTCGCCTCAGGCGCAGCAAGAACTTCAGAAACTGCCGACTTGGTTGCGAAGGAATGTAATTATGCGGGAAAAATATTGCTTCGAAAAGATATTTTTAACGCAATTATAATTCCTGAGATTTTAACTATTCTCAAACAACAACCAGATTCGGCAAATTTTATTTTGTTCATCGGACATAATCCGTTGATAAGTGAAACTGCGACAAAATTGATTGTTGAAAATCATTATTTGTCTTTTGGAACGGCAAATGCAGTTTATATTGCGTTAAATATTGACAAATGGAGCGAGGTTGAACTTCGCAAAGGAAATTTTAAACAAATTTTTATGCCGTAAAGTTTAATCTGGCTGTTCATTTTCGATGCGAAAAATTATGTCTTCTATCATTCGGTCTTCGCCCTCAGAATCGTATTCAGATTTTAAGTCATCACCGACAATTTTTGCGATAGTTTGCCAAAAAAACGCAGAAAATGAACCTTTCAACTCTTTGATAATTTGATAAGTGGTTTTTCCTGTCTCTCTATCGACAAGTTTTAACAAAATTTTCCCCTCAGAAATTGTTAAATTTACCAATTCTTTCTCAAATTTACCAAATAATTCTTTCTCTTTTTGTTTAAAAAAAGTTTTGCGTTCTTTCTCGGTTTTTAATGTCTCAAATCTGTGTTCAATTTCCATCAAAGTGAGTTTTACCATTTTTGCGTAAGGGTAAACTTTGCGAATTTGTCTCTCAAGTTTGCTGTATTTTCGTGCTTCTTTCTCGGTTTTAAACTTCATCGGCGGGACAACAACAAATTCTTTCATCTCGATTTGTAAAATTGTGTCACCGTTTTCGATTTTTCCCTTCACAAAAACTGCATTTTTCAGCAAAGAAGAATCCTGCAAATCTTTCCCAATCAAAATATGTTGAGAAAGTACGTTTTTTTCGACAAATAAAAATATCGAAAAGTATAAAATTAAGTTTTTCATAAAATTGTTTGTTGAGAAAACGAAAAATTTGAAAATTTATTTTACAAAGTTACTCAAAATCTTCGTAAAGGAGATATTTTTTTCGCAAAATTTTATATTTCTCAATATCTTTTTTCCACGACTCTTTTATTTCAGATTCACTTTTGCCCTCAATAATTTGTTTTTGCAAATCAGAATTCCCTGCTAATTTGTTAAAAAACTCTTTCTGAACGAAAAACTTCTCTTTCCAACCCGATTTTCGATAAAATTCTAAAAAATATTTCAACGAAAATTTTGAATCGAGAGCTGCGTCACGCAAATCTATTCCATAACAAATTTTATTTTGATGCAAAGGTTTTGATTCCATGTTTTTTTTCGAAACAGGTGTGAAGGAAAAATCTCCGAATTTTTTATCAGGAAAACCAATAATTTGAAAAGGAAATTCCGTTCCGCGACCAACACTGACATTTGTCCCCTCAAACAAACACAAAGACGGATATAAACGTATCGAAACAGCATTGACAAGATTCGGAGACGGTTTAATATCGGGAAAAAACTGCGTTTTATGTGAATAATTTTTCATTTTCACTACTTCCAAATCACATTGAACCTTATTTTTCAACCATTTTTCGCCGTTTATCATTTTTGCGAGTTCACCAATTGTTAGTCCGTGAACTATCGGAATCGGATGCATTCCGACAAAAGAGCGAAATTCGTTTTTCAAAACAGGTCCATCAACATAATCGCCAAGCGGATTTGGGCGGTCAAGAATAATCAATTTTTTTCGATTCTCCGCACACGCTTCCATAACGTAATGCATCGTACTGATGTAAGTAAAAAATCTTACTCCAACGTCTTGAATATCAAAGAGAACGACATCAACATTTTGCAATTGTGCTGCCGAAGGTTTGTGATTTTTTCCGTACAACGAAACAATTGGAATTTTACTTTTCTCATCAATAGAATCAGGAATATTTTGCCCTCTGTCCGAATTTCCGCGAAAACCGTGTTCGGGGGCAAAAATTTTTATTATTGAAATTCCTTTTTCGCACAAAACATCAACTAAATGTTTGTCGTTAATTTTCGCTGTGTGATTCACCACAAGAGCAACTTTTTTATTTTGCAAAAAAGGTAAATAATTTTCAAATTGCGAGTTCCCAAAAATAATTTGAGATTTTAAGAAATAATTTAACGTTAAAAAAATTGTTAAAAAGAAAATTTTTTTCATTTTTTTCGAGATATTTTTTTTATTAAAACCCTGTCAGGTGTTTTTTGCACCTGACAGGTTAGAGTTAGCGTTTTGGTGAAATTTCCATTGTGTAGAGAATTTTTCCATCGGAATAAATTTCCATCGAAGGCATTAACTGAAAATTATGACTTGCTGCGTATTCGTTGATGGCAGGATATGCTTTCATAATTCCAAACATTATTGACAAAGAAGTGCGAAAGGGAAATTCTGCGACCATCGCTTTTGTTTGCCCCATTTTTTCGATTCTTATTCCGTTTCTCGTTAATTCTGCGAATTTTAACGAGTCTGCTTCGTTGAGAATACAGCCAATGATGCTGTGCAGAGAGTCAACTTTTTTACGTTGCGGGTTGTCATAATAGATTCCGAAGGTTTCTGAGTATTTTACATTTTGCTTTTCGATTATTTTTCGTATGGAATCGATGAATTTTCCACTTTTCGAATAATCGCCATAACGTTCGATGAACGCAAGTTGATAAGGTCCAATTTCTTTTTCCTCGACTTTTACGGATGAGAAAATTCCTGAGTAACCGACATAACCGAGAATCGCAATAATTAAAATTGCTAAAACCAAGAGTGCGTATTTCATAAACTTCATAAAAATAAATTTTTAAAAATTTCGAAGACAAAAATACAATTTTTTTGTAATTTTTCAACATTTTTTTCGTTTAGAAAAAGAATTTTTTTAATTTTTTGAGAAAATTTTTGTTTTTCAAAAAAAAAATGTAAATTTGCGGCAAACCTGATTCCTTATTATCTCTTTGTAAAAAATTTTTTTATGCGTTTTAAACTGCAAGCAAAATTATTATTAACGATATTAAGTATTTCTTTACTTATATATTTTCTATCTTTTGGGTACATTGGTTATACTATCAATAATATGTCTATTGAGCAGGCAACCAAACTCACTGACGCCGTGGCGGGGAAATATGCGAACTTGACAAAAGCAAACATCAATGTTGACATTGATATTGCTCGTGCCTTGGCTCAAACTTTTACGAGTTACAACAATATTCCTGCAAAAATGCGAGATAGAATTTACAAAGATATAATAAAAGATGTATTAATTAAGAATCAAAATTTTTTATCTGTGTGGGTAAATTGGGAGTTGAGTGCTATTGACAGCAGTTACACAAAACCTTATGGTAGAATTCGTATTTCGTATTATCGTTCTCGCGGGACAATAATTCCCAAAGATGATACTTTAAATTTGCAGGGCGATAATTTTGAGGGCGCTTATTATAGGACGAAAGTTTCGCAGAAGGAAGTAGTTACTGACCCATATTTTTTCTCTTACACAAATGCGAAGGTTGATGAGGTTTTAGAGAGTTCTGTTGGTGTTCCGATAATTATTGATGGAAAGTTCGCTGGTTTAACAGGTGTTGATGTTGGTTTAGAGCGTTTTGAAAAAATAATTCAAGAGATTCGTCCTTATGAGAATTCGTATGCGTTTTTAGTTGCGAATAATGGTCGTTTTGTTGTTGTTCCTGATAAAAAATTAGTCAACGAGAGTGTGATTCAGTTGGGAGTTAAACCTTCGGAGCAGGAATTTGTTTTAGAAAATATCCGAAATGGGAAACAATTTTCGTTTTTTTATCAAAATGCTTACGAGGAGGAATTTTACGTTTCATTTTCTCCTTTTCAAATCGGAAATTCACAAACGTCGTGGGCAGTCGGAATTATGGTTCC
Source organism: Rikenella microfusus (assembly GCA_020719385.1). Taxonomy (GTDB): domain Bacteria; phylum Bacteroidota; class Bacteroidia; order Bacteroidales; family DYQK01; genus DYQK01. The sequence continues at coordinate 13,067 of DYQK01000020.1, forward strand.
TGTTAAAATAATTATGCAAGAGGCAAATTCTTATTTGTATATCTCGATGTTAGTCGCTTGCTTGGGATTAATAATTCTTTCAGTAGTTATTTGGTTGATTGCCCGTGAGTTGACAAAACCGTTATTGACTATTGCTCAAACGTTGGAAAGTTTATCAAAAGGCGAGATTGACGAGTCAAAGAAAATTCACAGCAAACGGACAGACGAATTGGCTGAGATTCAGCATTCTATGAATAGTTTAGTTGATGGTTTGAATCGTATTGCAAAGTTTGCGGTTCAAATTGGAGAGGGAAATTTGTTGTCGCAATTTACGCCCCTGAGCGAGAAGGACAGTTTAGGAAACGCACTTTTGGAAATGAGAAAAAGTCTGCAACTTGCTCATAATGAAGACATTAAACGCAAAGAAGGAGACAAAAAAATGAATTGGGCAACGCAAGGAGCAGCACAATTTGCAGAAATTTTGCGACACAACAACGACAATATCGAAGTTCTCTCGTACAATATTGTCAGTAATTTGGTGAAATATCTTCTTGCGAATCAAGGTGGTTTGTTTTTGATAAATAATACCGATAAGGATAATTTGTTTGTCGAATTGACTGCGGCTTATGCGTATGAACGGAAAAAAATGCTTCAAAAAAAGATTCCTTGGGGCGTTGGTCTTATTGGTCGTTGTATTTTGGAAAGCGAAACAATTTATATTTCTGATTTGCCCGAAGATTATATCAATATTACGTCTGGACTTGGCGAGAGTGTTCCGAGTTCGCTGCTTTTGATTCCTTTGAAATTTAACCGTGAAGCCTTCGGCGTTATTGAACTTGCTTCTTTCAACGAATTTGAACCTTATCAAATACAATTTGTCGAAAAAATTGGCGAAAGTATTGCGTCAACGTTGTCAAGTGTGAAGATAAATTTGCGTACCGTTCAACTTTTAGAGGAATCTCGGATTCAGTCGGAAGAGTTAGCCGCACAAGAGGAAGAAATGAGACAAAATATGGAAGAAATGCAGGCAACGCAGGAGGAACTTTCGCGAAAGGCAAACGAGATTAGCAATGTTCTCGATGCCATCAACACTATTTCTTATGTTGCTGAGTATGATATGCAAGGAAAATTAACTGAAATTAACGATTCATTCTTGGCATTTATCGGAATGACAAAAGAAGAAATGGTCGGGAAATATCAGGGAAGTTTTGATTCCGAGACATCTTACGAGCAACGAATCGAAAAGTTTAAGTCTCTTTGGGAAGATTTGCGTGCGGGAAAAAGCCGCAGAGAAATTCAGCACGTTCATATTGCTGGAAAGGAATTTTGGTTATCTGAAGTTTATACACCGATTTATGATGAGGCAGGACTTCCGTACAAAGTTTTAAACATTTCTATTGACATAACAAACAGCATGCAAACAAAACTTCGCGAGCAAAATATCGTTTTAAATTAAAAATTTTTCGAAAAAAATGTCTGAATTTACGTTGTTTTCTGTTGAAATGGAGAAAAAATTTTTGCAGAAGGAAAATTTTTCCCCCGAATTTCGAAAATTTATGGATCAAAAATATCAAAAACATTTTTCTCCCGAAGAAATTTTTGCGTACATTTATGCAATTTTGCACAGCCCAACTTATCGCGAGGAATATTTCGAAGAATTGCAAAATGATTTTCCGAGTATTCCGTTTGTTGATGAAGTTGTTGATTTTCAAGGACTTGCAAAACTTGGAAGCGAGTTGATGCAAAAACATTTATTTCTCGAAATGCCGCAGGAAAAAAAATATCAACAAATCGGAATTTTTGAAGGTGAAGGAGAAAACAAAGTTTTGAAAGTTAAATTTCGAAATGAGAAATGTTATATCAATGAAAATCAATATTTTAGTAATATCTCAAAAGAAATTTTTGAGTTTAAAATTGGAAATTATTTTGTTATTGAGAAATTTTTAAAAGAAAGAAAAAATAGTTGTCTCTCGCAAAAAGAGGTGGAAAAAGTTTCACAAATAACGCAGATTCTCGCTTTTACAATAGACAAAATGCAAGAAATTGATACAAAAATTCAACATTTTTTATGAAAACAGTTATTTTTCAAGACCTTGGACTCAAAGATTACAAAGAATCTTGGGATTATCAGCAGGAATTGTTTGACAAAATTGTTTCGCAAAAGCAAAATTCCGCAGAAACTGAAAATTTTTTACTTTTTTGCGAACACCCAAACGTTTATACGTTGGGCAGAAGCGGAAATGTCAATAATTTGCTGATTCAGGAGAGTTTTCTCAAACAAATACAGGCAACTTTTTACAAAATTGACCGCGGCGGTGACATCACTTATCACGGTCCAGGGCAAATTGTTGGTTATCCGATTTTAAATCTCGAAATTTTGCATTTGACATTGAAAAATTACATTTTTCGTTTGGAGGAAACAATTATTCGCACTCTCAAAAATTTTCATCTCAACGCTGAGAGACTCAACGGTGCAACAGGCGTTTGGTTGACGGACAACAATTTAGTGCGAAAAATTTGTGCCATCGGGGTAAAAGCAAGTCGAATGGTTACGATGCATGGTTTTGCGTTTAATATCAACACAAATTTGCAATATTTCAATTATATTAATCCTTGCGGCTTTGTAGACAAAGGAGTAACATCGCTTTCCAATGAGTTGAGTCAAGTTGTTGATATAGAAGAAGTTAAGAACATTTTGAAAAAACATTTTTCTGAAATTTTTGAAATCGAGTTAATTTAATTTTTATGACAGACGAGGAATTATTAGGCGAATTAAAAAGACGTTTCGAGGAGAATAAAAAATCTTTGCAAGAACTTCGCGAATTAAATGAGCAGTTAATCATCGTAAATAAAAAATTAACTGAATCGGAGGCAATGAAAACGCATTTTATCTCTCACATTACTAACGAGATAATAAATCCTTTCACCTCCATAATTGGTCTTGCCGAGAGTATTTTGTCTTTGCCCGACAAGGACTGGACGCGAATGCGAAGGATGACAAATTTGATTTATTCCGAAGCCTTCGGACTCGATTTTCAGTTGAAAAATATTTTTATCGCTGCCGAGATAGAAGCAGGTGAAGTTTATCCGTGTGTTTCGAATGTAGATGTGAAAAGTGTTATTGAGAATGTTATTGAAATTTTTCAACGCGAGGCAATGCAAAATCAAATTTCTATCGAAATGATTTGTAAACCTTGCGAAAACTCCGAAAAAAAACGTTTTTTCAAAACGGATGCCGAAAAATTACGAATTATTGTCGCAAATTTACTTAGTAATGCGTTAAAATTTTCTTTTCAAAAAGGGAAAATCATTGTTCATATTGAAAAAGAAGACTCAATATTGAAAATTGCTGTGAAAGATTTGGGTTCAGGAATTTCGAAAGAAAATCAACGCATCATTTTTGACCGTTTTGAGCGTCTAAATGCAGGTATTGACTCGATTCATCGCGGACAAGGACTCGGACTTTCGGTGGTAAAAGCGATTCTTGATATGCTTGAGGGCAGAATCGAAATTAGCGATAACAAACCTCAAGGGGCTATTTTTACAATATTTTTGCCTGAATCGAACATTTCTGTTACCGATTTTTCAGAAAATGGTGATGAAATATTTTTTGGAGAAACTGAAATTTTTTAAACCTCCATCAAAAAATGATTCCTGAAAAACATTTTCTTTATCCAGGTGCATTGTTTGCGAGTCTAAAATCTGCCGAAATTACAACTATTCTTGGCTCTTGCGTGGCGGTTTGTCTTTGGGATAGTGCGTTAAATATCGGCGGAATAAATCATTTTATGCTTCCACTTTGGAACGGACAAGGACTTGCCTCGCCGCGCTACGGAAATATTGCCATCGACAGACTTATCAAAAAAATGATTACGTTAGGAAGTAATAAAATTCATCTCATTGCGAAGGTTTTTGGCGGCGGCGAAGTGATTTCGACTAACATCAGTCAGTTTCATATTGGGCAACGCAATATTATGTTGGCGAAAGAATTTCTTGAGGAAGAGAAAATTCCGATAATTAGTTCGAGTGTGGGAGGGAAAATGGGCAGAAAAATCGTATTTCACACAACGACAGGAGAAGTAATTCAGCGTTTTATTCCAATGCAAAACATGCGAGTGGATGAAAATTAAGAAATTTAGGATTTCTAAACATTTTTCGAGATTTTGAGTGATAATTGTTTTTATTTTTTCAAAAAAAAATTTTATCTTTGCACCGCAAAAAGAGAAGTAAATTTTTCTTTTTTGTTAAAATTTATTCCGTTATTTTGTAAAATATTAAAATGAACAAAAATAATTTTTCTGAAAAACATTTATTACTCGCTAAATTTGCAAAAGCAATTAGTCATCCTGTGCGAATTTATATTTTGGAAAAACTTTCGAAAATGAATTCTTGCTGCTATAGCGGCGATATTGCGTTAGAATTAAAAGTTGGTCGTTCCTCGCTCTCGCAGCATCTCAAGGAATTGAAACTCGCAGGGCTGATTCAGGGAGAAATCGAGCCGCCGTTTATAAAATATTGCATAAATCGAGAAAATTGGCAAATTGCAAAACAATTATTCAAAGAATTTTTTATTGAGTAAAATTTTTTTAAACTTCATTTCGTTAATTAACGAAATTCTAAAATGAATTTGTTATGAAAATCTTAATTATCTGCACAGGAAATACCTGTCGAAGTCAAATGGCTGAAGGTTTTTTAAAATCTTTAGACAAAAATTTGCAAGTTTTTTCTGCAGGAACGTTCGCACAGCAAAATGTTAACCCTCACGCAATCAAGGCAATGGCTGAAATTGGAATCGATATTAGTGAGAATGTTCCCAAAAATGTGAAGAAATTTTTGAATGAAAATTTCGATTTCGTTGTAACGGTTTGCGATGGGGCGAAAGAAATTTGCCCGAATTTTACAGGCAATGTTAAACATCGTTTTCACATTGGTTTCGAAGATCCTGCTTCCGCAGAAGGCACAGAAAATGAAATTTTGTCGGTTTATCGAAAAGTACGAGACGAAATTTGCGAACAATTTAAACAATTTTATCTCGAAAATTTACGAGATATTAAGGAAATTGTTAAGGAAAAATACAGCGAAATTGCGTTGCAGTCGCAGCAGGAAAACGAAACTTCTTGCTGCGGAAGCGGCACTTGTTGCAATATCGATTATGTCGTTTTTAGCGAAAATTATGAAAAATTGCAGGGTTACAACGCAGCCGCCGATTTAGGTTTAGGTTGCGGACTTCCTACGGAATTCGCACAAATCAAAAAAGGAGACACCGTCATCGATTTGGGTTCGGGAGCAGGAAACGATTGTTTTGTCGCAAGAGCCATTGTCGGCGAGGAAGGTTTAGTTATCGGCGTTGATATGACGGAAGCGATGATTTTAAAAGCAAAAACCAACGCTGAGAAATTAGGTTACAAAAACGTTCAATTTCGTTTGGGAGACATTGAAAAGTTGCCCGTCACAGCGAATAAAGCCGATGTTGTTGTCAGCAATTGCGTTTTGAATCTTGTTCCTGACAAGGAAAAAGCATTTTCTGAAATTTTTCGCGTGTTGAAATTGAACGGGCATTTTTCGATTTCTGATGTCGTTTTAGTGGGAAATTTGCCTGCAAAATTGGCAAACGCTGCGGCAATGTATGCGGGTTGCGTGGCTGGAGCAATGCAAAAAAATGATTATCTCGAAATTATTGAAAAAACAGGTTTTAAAAACATTCAGATTCAGAAGGAAAAACAAATTCATATTCCTGACGAAGTGCTTTTAAATTTTCTTTCGAATGACGAATTAGAAAATTTTAAAAAATCGAATGTCGGCATTTTCAGTATTACCGTTTATGCAAAAAAACAGAAATGTTGCTGTTGTTAAATTTTTTAGGATTAGACAACTTTCCAATTAAATTTGAACAAGATTTTTTCGACCATTTCTCTATTTTTTAATCAAATTCATCTGTTTTTCGGTATTCTAAGATGCAATTTTTCTCAAAAAATTTTTCGAAAAAGCAAAAAGTTTTCTCAACACATTTTTTTGCAAAAATATAATTTTTTTTTATCTTTGCAAAAAATTTGTGAAAAAATGAAGTTTATTGATGAAATACGTTGGCGCGGAATGTTGCATTCTTTTACTCCTGGAGTCGAGGAACTCCTTGATAAAGAAATGGTTACCGCTTATATCGGTGTTGACCCAACAGCCGATTCGCTTCACATTGGACATCTCGCTGCGATAATGATGTTAAAACTTTTTCAAAAATCGGGACACAAACCCATTCTCGTTATGGGCGGTGCAACAGGAATGATTGGCGACCCTTCGGGAAAATCTGCCGAAAGAAACCTTCTTGACGAGCAAACTCTCCGCAAAAATCAAGAAGGAATTTATAAACAAATGCAAAGATTTCTCGATTTTAGTGAAATTCCCAACAAAGCAGAGATTGTCAACAATTATGACTGGATGAAAAATTTTTCCTTTCTCGATTTTATTCGAGACATTGGAAAACACATTACCGTCAATTATATGATTGCGAAGGATTCCGTCAAGCAACGAATGGACAAGGACGGTGCTGGACTTTCGTTCACAGAATTTTCGTATCAACTTGTTCAAGGTTATGATTTTCTCTATCTTTTTGAGAATAAAAATTGCAAATTGCAGATGGGCGGCTCCGACCAATGGGGCAATATCACGACAGGCACCGAATTGATTCGCAAAAAACTCGGCAGCGAAGCATTCGCCTTAACTTGCCCCTTAATCACAAAATCTGACGGAAAAAAATTCGGAAAAACAGAAAAAGGAAATGTTTGGTTGGACAGCCAATTAACCTCACCTTATGAGTTTTATCAATTTTGGATTAATACTTCAGATGAAGACGCTGAAAAATATATTAAAATTTTCACCTTTCTCTCGAAAGAAGAGATAGAAAATTTGATTTCTGAACATCAAAAGTCTCCGCATTTGAGAATTTTGCAGAAAAAACTTGCCTCAGAAATTACTTTGATGGTGCATTCGGAAAAAGATTTGCAAATTGCGATGAACGCATCAGAAATTTTATTTGGAAAAGCAACGAAAGAATTACTCGTTTCGTTGGATGAAAAAACTTTTCTCTCAGTTTTTGAAGGCGTGCCGCAACATTTTGTCTCGAAAAATGAACTCGAAAATGGAATCGATATTTGCGAGTTGTTGTCTGTGAAAACTTCGATTTTCCCTTCGAAAAGTGAAATTCGAAGAACAATTCAGGCAGGCGGACTTTTGATTAATCAAAATAAAATTTCAGACGCAAATATTTCGATTTCGTTGAAAGATTCGTTAAATGAACGTTATATTTTGATTCAAAAAGGCAAAAAAAATAATTTTTTAATTATCCTGTCGTAAATGTCGGAATATCATAAACCCGCATTGTTGGAAGAGAGTTTGTCTGCGTTAAATGTCAAGGATTCGGGGATTTATCTCGATGCAACCTTCGGCGGCGGCGGGCATTCGCAGGCAATTCTTTCTCGTTTAAAAACGGGCAAACTTCTCGCTTTCGACCAAGACAAAGATGCTGAAAAAAATGCAAAATCGTTGTCTGAAAATAAAAATTTCGTTTTTAACAGAGTAAATTTTCAATTTTTTGATAATTTTTTAAATTTTTATCAAATTTCGAAAGTTGACGGGATTCTTGCCGATTTAGGTGTTTCGTGGCATCAATTTGATTCGGCTCAAAGAGGTTTTTCTTTCCGTTTTAACGGCAAAATTGATATGCGAATGAATCAAAATTCGGAAAAAAACGCAGAGAAAATTTTGCAAACTTACTCGACAGAAAAATTAACGCAAATTTTTTCTGAATTTGGGGAAATACGCAATGCGTATCAAGTGGCAAAAAGTATTGCGAAGTTTCAACAACAGCGAAAAATTTCTACTATCGAAAATTTGCTCGAAGCCGTGAAAAATTGCGTGCCGCAACGCGAGAATCATCATTTTTTGGCACAAATGTTTCAAGCACTTCGCATAGAAGTCAATAATGAGATGGGAAATTTAAAACGTTTTCTCGAAAAAACTACACATTTTCTCAAGCCGCAAGGTCGCTTGGTGATTATCTCGTATCATTCTTTGGAAGACCGAATAGTGAAAAATTTTATGAAAACAGGAAATGTTGACGGCGAGGTGAAAAAAGATTTTTTTGGAAATATTCTTTGTCCGTTGAAAATGATAAACAAAAAACCAATTATCCCAACGGAAGCGCAAGTCGTTGAAAATAACCGAATTAGAAGTGCGAAACTTCGCATTGCTGAATTAATTTAATTTTTTTACAAAATTATGTCGCACCTAACTTTTTTTAAAATCGAAAATTTTAAACGTTTCGAAAGTTTTGAACTTTCGAATATTGGGCAGTTTAACATTATTGTCGGCGATAATAATGTCGGCAAAACTACTCTTCTCGAAGCCTTGACGGTGCATTCTGCTTTCGATTTGAAAAATTATCTCTTTCATTCTGACATTTTTCAGAAACTTTTGCAGGCAAAAAACGCAAATTTCACTCAAAAACAAAACGAAGTTTTTAATTTATTTTTAAACAAAGATTCTAAAAAAGATTTTTTAAATATTTTTTGGAATTCGGGGCAAAAAACTTTCATTAACGAGAAAAATTGTAAATTAAACGATTTGCCCATTTCTTTTCAAAACGAGAAAGAGTTAAAATTTCCTTATATTCCGTTTTATAAGGCGTATGATGAGGATTTGGTCGATTTTTATAATCAAATTCGCAAAGACAGAAATAAAAAACGTCAATTAATCGAGCAATTGAAAATTTTTATTCCGAATATTGAAAATATTGAGGTCAATACGGAGTATGAAAAACGAATTATTGAAGTTTACGAGACAATTTCTAATTCGCCGCACCCAATAACTTCCTACGGAGATGGGGCAAATAAACTTTTGAGAATTTTATTTGAGATTGCGACTAACGAAAATGAGAAATTAATGGTTGACGAAATTGAAACAGGAATTCATTTTTCGCGTTTCGAAAAATTTTGGGAAATTGTTATAACCGCTGCAAAAACGTTTAATGTGCAATTATTTCTCACAACGCATAATGCGGAATGTTTGTTGTATTTTAGTGAAGTTTTGAAAAAAGAGAATCTCAAAAAGTTGCAAAAAAGCACGCGTGCTTACACCTTGCGAGAACTTCCTGACAAAAAAACCGTAAAATCTTATTTGCGAGAATTTGAGGAATTTGAGTATATCGCAAATTATTATCGCACCGAACAAAATGCAGAAATGAGAGGGTAAAATATGAAAACAGTTTTTATTTTTGTAGAAGGCAAAGCCGACCAAAAATTTTTCAAAGATTATTTCAATTTTCTTTCCTCAAAAGATATTCGTTTCAAAGATGTTTTTAAAATTATTGAAATCGGAGGAAAAGATAATTTAAAAAATCGAATTGCGACAATTAAGGAAAATATGGAGCAACATATTCCTACTTTGCTTATTTTCGATGCCGATTCTGTTGAAAATGAAGGCGGTTTTGAGAAAAGATGCAGTGAAATCGAAGATTTTCGCAAAGAAAAAGAGTTAAATTTTGAGTATTTTCTGCTGCCAAATCACAAAGATGACGGCGATTTAGAAAATTTATTGGAAAAAATTACAAATTCTGACAACAACGAGATTTTTAGTTGTTGGGGAAAATACGAAAAATGTTTAGAAAATATCGAAATAAAAGGGAAAAAGTTAAAACTTCCTGCTCGAAAAACTAAAATGTACGCATATTTAGAAGTTTTGAACGGAAATCCGAGTTATGAAAAACGAGATTATACCGATTCTGAACATTGGAATTTAGAAAACGAATTTTTAAAACCATTGAAAAAATTTTTCGAAAAATTTGTGTAAATTATGAACAGTTTTTTGTACGAAGTGGCTGTCGATATTTTGAAAAAATATCAACAACGAGATAAAATTGCCCTTGTCGTTTTCAATAAACGAACAGGCGAAAATTTGCGAAATGCATATAAATCATTGACTAACAATGACTTCACTCCCGATATTTATGTTCTCGAAGCATTTGTTCGCAAATTAACGGATTTAAAAAATACAGATAAATTGTCAATGTTGTTTGAGTTGTACGAAATAACGCAAAAATGTTTTCACGAAAACGCTGTTATTCAAACACATTTAGAAAGTTTTGACAGTTTTTATCATCTCGGAAATATTTTGTTAGACGATTTTGACGAGATTGACGCTTTTTTGGCAGATGTGAAGCAAATTTTTCTCAATATCAAAGATATTTCTACCATTGACACCATTTTCGAATATTTCTCAGAAGAGCAAATCGAGATTTTACAGACTTATTGGAAAAATTTTTCCATCGAAAAAAATAGCAAAGAAAAAGAAAGACTCATCGAACTTTGGAACGAAATTCCGAATATTTATCAACGTTTTACGCAAACACTTTTGCAGCGTCAAGAGGCGTATAACGGTTTAATGTATCGCAAGTTAGCAAAAATGATTGAGGAAAATTCTTTGAAAATTTCGAAATATAAAACCATCATTTTTGTCGGTTTTAACGCATTGAACAAGGGACAATTCTCGCTTTTTAAACATCTCAAATATCTCGATTTGGCAAAGTTTTATTGGGATGTAGACTCGTATTATCTCCGCGATTTTCGACAAGAAGCAGGACATTTTTTGCGACAAAACTTAAAAGATTTTCCCAACGAAATCTCCCTGCCGTCAAATATTTTATCTGTGGAAAAGAAAATCGAGTTAATCGGCGTGCCGCTTGAGGTCGGACAAGCAAAAGTTATCCCAAATTTGCTTTCAAAAATCTCTGAAACCTCGCAAAACGCTACAGCCATCGTGCTTTGCAACGAATTTATGTTGTTTCCTGTTTTGTATTCTTTGCCCGCAGATGTCGAAAAAATCTCTGTCGCAATGGATTATTCCTTGAAAAATAGCACTTTGTACAGTTTTTTGGAACAATATTTTCGGATGCAAAAAATGATTCGCAAAAACCGCGAGGGAATAATTATTTTTTATTTCAAAGAAGTAATTGCTCTTTTGCGACAATCTGAAGTTTGGAATCGCACAAAAGACTTAGCCGCAAATTTAATTTCAGAAATTCAGATAAATAAAAAAATTTATCCCGAATTGGAATATTTGATGTCAAAGGAAAATTCTTTGTTCCACAAAATATTTCTCCCCGTTGCCTTAGAAAATGACGGACAACGATTATTGTCGCAAATCTTAGAAATTCTGACGGAATTATACAATACTTTGCCGCAAAAAAACAATTTGGAATCAGAAATCTTGGCACAAATGTATCGCAGTATCAAGGAATTGCAAGAAATCATTAAAACGAAAATTTTTTCGAATCAAAAAATTGGGTGCGAGGTGGCAATTAAACTTTTGCGAAAGGTGTTGGCAGAGATAAAAATTTCTTTCGAAAGTGAAAAAAATGAACTTTTGCAAATTATTTCGATGGGTGAAACGAGAAATGTCGATTTTGAAAATATAATTGTGCTTGGACTCAACGAAGGAATTATGCCTGTTATTCGCCGCCGCCCAACATTTGTGGCAGAAAGTTTGCGTTTTGCCTTTGGGTTGCCTGTTGTTAAACATCAAGATTCGATTTATGCGTATCTTTTTTATCGACTTTTGCAGCGTTCAAAAAATATTTTTCTGCTTTACAACAACATTACCTCGTCAGATTCGGGAGAATTAAGTCGTTTTGTGCAACAATTAATTTATGAGTGGGAAACGCCTATTGAACATCGGCATTTTAAACAAGATATGATGCCTCTGATTCACGCATCTTTGGAAATTCAAAAAACGGAATCGGTTTATCAAGGTCTTGCGAAATATTTTCAAACAGAAAACACTGAAAAAATTGAGTTCTCCGCCTCTGCCATAAATTGTTGGTTAGATTGTAAATTGCAATTTTATTTTCGTTACATTGCTCGGATTCCTGAACCCAAAAATGTCGAAGAGGAAATTTCTTTGTCCGATTTTGGAAGTCTTTTGCACGAAAGTATTGAAAGTTTATACCGCGACAGAGTTTTAGAAAATAAAAATTCACTCATTTCTCTTCGAGATTTAGAAGTTTTAAAATCGAGAATTGACTTTTATATCGAAAAATCTTTTCGCAAACATTTTTATATTGACGAAAATAAAAAATTTGTTTACGAGGGTAACCAATTGATTATCAAAGAAGTAATGAAAAATTACATCGAGATAATTTTAGAAACAGACAAAAAATATTTGCCCTTCGAGGTAATATCGCTTGAGGAAGGTTGGAATTGTCGCGCAGAATTTGAAATAGAGATTTTTGGGAAAAAAGAAAAAGTCGGTTTAAAAGGCGTTATTGACCGTTTGGACTGCAAAGACGGAATATTTCGCATTATTGACTACAAAACGGGAAGCATCGATTTAGAATTTTCCTCCGTTGAAAATTTATTTTCTCCCGAATCGAAAAAAAGAAACGGGGCAATTTTGCAAACATTTCTCTACGGTTTATTGCTTTTGAAACGCAACAATTTTGCGAAAGTGCCGTTATTTCCTGCTTTATATTCTTTGAGAGATATGCAAAATGACGAGTTTTCGCCACTTTTGATACAAAAACAAGAGAAAGAGAGAATTCCTGTTACCGAGAACAATTTTAAAAATTATTTGCCCGAATTTGAGGAATTGTTGTTGAAAACTTTGCAAGAAATTTTTGATTCAGAAATACCTTTTTCTCAAACTGACGAGAAAGAAACGTGTCGTTATTGTAAATATTCCGCTTTTTGCAACATTGAAAACTAAACTTTTTTTCAAAAAAAATTGTAACCATTTTGTAACTCAAAATTCGTAAAATTTTCATATTTTTAAAATAAAATTGTAATTATTTTTTCTGATTTTTGCAGCGTAAAAAAATGATTTTATGTTGCACAGAAAATTTAAAGATATTCTTAGTGTCGGAGCAACACTTTTTAGTGTCTGTCTGATTCTTTTAATTATCTTTTCAATCTTAATTACAGTTTTGATACAAGGTTGGGAGAAAGTGTCGTGGTCTTTTCTTACCGAATTTCCCAAAGAAGGAATGACACAAGGCGGAATTTTTCCTGCCATTGTCGGAACAACATTGATGGTTTTATTAATGACCCTTGCCGCAGTGCCTTTTGGGACAATTACTGCAATTTATTTAGCCGAATATTCTTCTGAAAAATCAGTTATCGCAAAAACTATTCGATTTGCAGTGCGAACTCTTGCTGTTGTACCATCAATAATATTCGGATTATTTGGATTGGGTTTTTTCATCAAATTTATTGGGACCAATATTGACGATTTTTTCAACAACGGAATTTTACATTGGGGACAACCCAATATTTTGTGGGCAAGTCTTACGATGGCATTATTGACGCTTCCTGTAGTTATTGTTTCTGTTGAAGAGTCGATTCGCACCGTGCCGCGCGAATTGCGTGAGGCAAGTCTCGCTTTAGGTGCAACAAAATGGCAAACAATCAAAAAAATTGTGATTCCAGGTTCTTTGTCTGGCATTTTAACGGGAACAATTTTGGCAGTTAGTCGCGGGGCAGGCGAAGTTGCACCGATTCTTTTTACAGGAGCAGCTTATTATTTGGCAGAATTGCCCAATTCTTTGAACGAACAGTTCATGTCACTCGGCTATCATATATATATAATGTCCACACAATCGACTAATGTTGATGCCACCGTTCCCATTCAATTTGCAACAACACTCATTTTATTACTTCTAACCTTCGGCTTAAATCTTTCTGCCGTTTTTCTTCGAAGCCGAATACGCAAAAAACAAGTGAAATAAACATTTTATGAAAGAAATTAAGGTAAAAGTGAATCATTTGTCGCTTTTTTACGGAGAAAAGCAAGCATTGAAAAATATTTCAATGAACATTCCTTCGCAAAAAGTTACAGCACTTATTGGTCCTTCAGGTTGTGGAAAATCGACTTTTTTGCGCGCCCTGAACCGAATGAATGATTTAATCGATAATGTTCGTGTTGAAGGCGAAGTTCTCATTGATGAGGTCGATATTTATAGCAAAAATATTGATGTGGTAAATTTGCGTAAACGAGTCGGGATGATTTTTCAAAAATCGAATCCTTTCGCAAAATCAATTTACGAAAATGTCATTTATGGTTCTCGAATCAATGGAATCCATAACAAAAAAATCTTAGACGAGATAGTTGAGTTCTCGCTCAAGCAAGCCGCCATTTGGGATGAAGTAAAAGACCGTTTACATTATTCTGCACTCGGATTATCGGGCGGACAACAACAACGGTTGTGTATTGCGCGAACATTAGCGGTAAATCCTGAAATTATTTTAATGGACGAACCCGCAAGTGCGTTAGACCCAATTTCGACCTCAAAGATTGAGGAATTGATTCATCATTTGAAAAAAACATTCACCATCGTGATAGTTACGCACAATATGCAACAAGCCGCTCGCACAAGCGATTATACGGCGTTTTTTTACCTCGGCGAACTCGTAGAAATGGATAAAACAAAGACTATTTTTACCTCGCCGAGTAAAAAACAAACAGAAGATTATATTTCAGGACGTTTTGGTTAAAAATTTTTTAAATTTTTCATTATGCAGGTATTTTTTGAAAAAGAAATTACAAAATTGCAGAATCAAATTGCAAAATTGTTCGATTTGGTTTATTTGCAGATAGAAAAGATTATTCTCGCACTTTTCTCAGAGGAAGACAACGATTTTGACGTCATTCGACAGAATGAAAACAAAATTGACAAAATTGATGTCAAAATTGATAAATTATGTCAGAAAATTTTTGCACTTGCTCAGCCTGTTGCAACAGATTTACGGTTTTTAATGTCATCTTTAAAAATTAACAACGAATTAGAACGCATCGGCGATATTGCGTTTAATATTATTCACCGAGCAGAAATTGTGAAACAAATGCCCGAGATGTTGTTGAAATTGAAATTTGACGAGTATGTGCAAATTATTTTGTCGATGTATAAAAATGTTCATCTGTCGTATCAAAATCAAGATTCCGAGCAAGCAAAAGAAATTGTTTTGCAGGGAAAACAACTCAAGGAAAAAAGTCAGGCAATATTAAACGAGATTATCTCCCAAATGATTGCAAAAACCGAAGTTTTAATCATTGCAACAGATTTGATTTTGATTTTGCGAGAAATGGAAAGAATTGTCGGACATATCGAAAACATTGCGGAATCAATAGTTTTTGTTACCGAAGGGAAAATTATTCGACATCCGAAGTTAAAAGATGCAGAAAATCTTGATGATGAAGACTAAATATTTCAAAAAATTCTCTTTTCAAAAAGAGAATTTTTTTTGTAACCATTTTGTAACTCGAAATTCGTAAAAATGTTACATTTTCTCAACCAAGTTGTAATAATTTTTTTTGACTTTTGTAACGTGAAAAATAAAATTTTTAACACACAAAAAAATGAAAAAACTCGTCACATTTTTGGGTTTAACGTTTTTCTTTTTTCAAAGTTTCGCACAAATTTCTGTGGACTCGTTAAACGAAAAAGTCGGTGAACAAAACGGCAGAATCAATGCCTTGGAGGAAAGTTCAGCCGCCATGCAAAGCGATTTAGGAAAATTAACAAAAATTAAGGTTTCGGGCTACATTCAAGCACAATACGAAAATTATGAAACCGATTTAGTCAAAAAAACAGGCGACCCTTTTGATGTCTTTTTCATCCGCCGAGCAAGAGTGAAGTTCACCTACGAAGCACTCGAAGGTGTTCAATTCGTTTTACAACCCGATTTTTCTACCAACAATCTCTCGCTCAAAGATGCTTATGTGGTTGTAAACGACCCTTGGCTGAACATTTTTTCCCTTTGGGCAGGACAATTTAATCGACTCAATTATGAAGTGGAATATTCCTCTACGCAAAGAGAAGTGCTTGAACGCTCAAGAGTAATTCGCAGTATTTATCCTGGAGAACGCGAAATTGGGTTAAAATTGGAAATTGCTCCGCAAAAAATTCCGTTAAAATTTCAAATTGCAATGTTAAACGGAAACTTCACAGGAAAAGAAGCGAAAGATTCTGACGGAAAGAAAGATATTATGGCAAGATTAATTTATTCGGTAAATTTGTCAAGTCTTGGAATCGGAATCGACCTCGGCGGACATTTTTATAACGGCGGAATCCGACAAAACTCCACAAAGTATTTCTCCGACATTGACAGCAAAATCGACAGCACTTCGCAATTTGATTATCTCAAAAAACAATGGTTCGGACTCGAGGCACAAATGTATTTTGACATCTTAGGCGGAATGTCGTTGAAAGGCGAATATATAAACGGTGTAAATTCCTCCATCGGCGATTCGCAAAAAAATCCGTATAAATCAAGAGAATTTTCAGGTTTTTACGCATATTTTATCAAAAATATCGGCACAAAACATCAACTTGTTGCTCGTTATGACTTCTTCGACCCAAATACAAAAACAGCAAGCGAGGAAGCAAGCAGCGAAGTGTTTTATAAAACCTGGACTTTTGCGTGGCAATATTATTTCAATGATTTTATCCGAATCTCGTTTAATTACGAAATGCCGCAAAACGAAACAAACAGCAAAAACAAAGATTTAAAAGACAATGTTTTTGGAATTCGTTTACAGGCAAAATTTTAATTCACAAAATAAAAAAATCTTTACAAAAATGAGAAAAGTAAGTTTAATTCTCGGTTTAATTGTGTCAATAATTGGTTTATCTTTTGTTTTACAAACCAAAATTACCGTTAAAGGTTCAGACACAATGGTCATTCTCTCGCAACGATGGGCAGAATTGTATATGAAACAACATTCCGATGTTTCCATTCAGGTAACAGGCGGCGGCTCGGGAGTCGGTATTTCTGCGTTGATAAATGGGACAACAGACATTGCAAACTCAAGTCGTCCAATTAAAAAAACGGAAATTGAAAAGTTAAAATCTCGTCATAACACTTTGGGCGTCGAAATTCCTTGTGCAAAAGACGGAATAACCATTTATTTACACGAATCAAACAAAGTTTCCGAACTCAGTTTGAAACAGTTGAGTGATATTTATGCAGGTAGAATCACAAACTGGAACCAAGTCGGCGGCGAAAATGCTGAAATAAAATTGTACGGCAGAGAAAATAGTTCAGGAACTTATATGTACTTCAAAGACGAAGTCGTAAAAACCGATTATGCCGCTTCCTGTCAAACACTTCCCGGCACCGCTGCTGTGGTCAACGCAGTGAAAAAAGATAAACTCGGAATCGGATACGGCGGAGCAGCCTTCGCAGTTGGAGTAAAACATTGCAAAGTCAAGAAAAATGCCAATTCGCAAGCATTTTTGCCGACAAAAGAAACCATCGCAAGCAACGAATATCCCATTTCTCGCTATCTCTATATGTATTTACGTTCACGACCAACAGGTGAAACGAAAAAATTTATAGATTGGATTCTTGGTGCCGAAGGACAAAAATTGGTTACTGAAGTGGGTTATTTCCCTGTAAAATAATTTTTTAAACTTTCGAGATGATTCAATAAGTGAAAAATTGAGTTATCTCGATTTTTTTCGAAAAAATGAAAAAAATGAAAACACAAGAAAAAAATAATTTAGAGAAACAAAGTTTTCGAGACTCCGTTATGCGAAAACAATTTCGTCTTTCCGAATTTTTGATAGAAAAATTTATTCAGTTAATAGCGTTTTTGTCTATTGCGATAGTTTTGTTGATTTTTATTTTTGTCTTTCGAGAGACTTTGCCGATTTTTCAACATTCCGAAAAACCTAACACTTCGATTATTGCTGATTCAACAAAGTTAAAACCTGAAACTTACGGCGAAAATACTGAAGAGTTAAAACCCGAAACTTATGGCGATGTTGTTGCTCAAGATTCTGCGAAAAAACCGGAAGTAAACGATTCTGAATCTCGAAAAACAGAAAACGAAGGCAGTTTAAGTACGTTATTATCAAAAGATTGGTTGCCTGTTTCTGATGAACCGCGTTATGGACTTTTGCCCTTATTGGTTGGAACGTTAAAAATTACAATTATCTCGATTTTAATTGCGGCACCTTTAGCGATTTTGGCAGCGTTATATACCTCAGTTTTTGCCCCAAAAAGATTGCGAGAATATATAAAACCAGCAGTCGAGTTGTTGGCAAGTTTTCCGTCTGTCGTGATAGGATTTTTTGCTTTGACAATCTTAGCAAGTGTTTTTCAGGATATTTTTGGATATTCCTCTCGTTTGAATGCGTTTGTCGGTGGAATTGCTATGGCGTTAGCCGCCATTCCTGTCATTTACACCATTACCGAAGATGCTTTGAGTTCTGTTCCCAAAACTTATACCGAAGCAAGTTTAGGACTCGGTGCAAATTTGCGACAAACCGCTTTTATGATTATTCTCCCTGCTGCCACGCCGGGAATTTTTGCCGCCATACTTTTAGGAATCGGACGAGTTTTTGGAGAAACGATGATTGTTTTGATGGCAACAGGAAATGCTGCAATTATCTCGGCAAATCCGTTTGATTCGGTGCGAACCTTCTCCGCAACTATCGGCGCAGAAATGGCAGAAGTAGTTTTCGGTGATACACATTATAGCGTTTTATTTTTAATCGGCTCTTTGCTTTTTATTTTCACTTTTTCCCTCAACGCCATTGCAGAATTTTACGTCAAAAACAAGTTAGTCAAAAAAATTCAGGGGAAATAAAAAAATTCCTTCGTTCATTTTTGATAAACGAAGGAATTTTTTATCTCAAAATAGAAAAACTTTTATTCTACAACAATTTTTGCTGTACGAGTTTCATTTTTGCCTCGCAGAATAACTTGATAAGTACCTTTTGAAACTTTACCTCTCAAATTTATTTTTGTCGATTCGGTAGCAAAACGAATTTCTTGCGAATAAACCATTTTTCCACTCATATCAAAAACGAAAATTGTTCCGTTCACGCCATTTAACGAAATTTCAAATTCGCCTTGAGAAGGATTCGGGAAAATATTCATCGTTTTTGTCTCCAACGACTCAATACCAACAGGATATAACATTTTCATCGAAATAGTTGTGTCTTTTGTAACGTTAAACGTAACACTCGTATCGCGAAGTGAACCTGTTTTTTTGAAAGTAAATGTCTTTTCTCCACCCGAAACTTCCAAAGTTGCTTTTCCCTGAGCATCAGTTGTTGCAAATTTTGTATTTAAACGAACTTCAACACCTGCCACAAATTGTTCATCGCTATTTTTTACCACAAAATTAATTTTGTAGAATTTTTCTAACGAAATATTTTGTGTTAAACTTGTGTCAATGTCTAATGTTCCTGAAATATTTTTATAACCTTGCTTCGAAACTGAATACGCAACGCCTGTTGCTGGGTGTAAACCGTTAAATTCTGCAACGCCGAGAGCATTTGTCAACAAAGAATCACTTCCTAATTTCACTTTTGCACCTTCAAGAACAACATTTTTGTTATCTTTCACAACGAAAGTAACCGTATTGAGTCGAATCAAAACTGCTTTAATCGTTGTATTTTGAGAAATATTTGTTTTTCTCTCAACTGTTTCGTAACCATCTTTCGTTACAACATAAGTTAAACCCGTGTCGGGGAGAATATTTTCGAAAGTTGCGATTCCTGTTGCGTTAGTATTCTCAATAATTTCTTTGAAAGTAACTTTTGCACCTGCGAGTAATCGATTTTTATCATCTCTTACCTCAAAAGATACGTTGTATTTTTTCAAAATCAATGTTAAAGCAACTTCTGTGTTGTTTGAAACGTTAATTTTTCCGTTAAGAGTTTCATATTTCTCTTTTGTAACTTCATAAGTTAACGAGTCTGCGGGTAAAACGTTTTCAAAGACAGCAATTCCTGAAGCGTTTGTGTTTAAAGTTTGTTCGTTGAAAGCAATTTGAGCATTTTCGACAGGAATATTTCCTTCATCTGAAATCAAAAATTGAACATCATAACGAATTAATTGTAAATTAATTGTTAAAGTATCATTTCCTGTCACTTTAGTTTTTCCAAGCACATCAACATAAGCAGTTTTTTTAACTTGATAATTTAAAGAATCAAGCGAAACATTCAAAAATGTTGCTGTACCTGTTGCGTCAGTGATTAAAGTATCATTTTCCAAAATCACAGTTGCACCTGCGAGGACTTCATTTTGTTCACCTTTTACAATAAAAGTTAAAGATGGCATTTTAGTCAATGTGACAGGAACGGTAATATTTTGATTTGTTACCACCACTGGACCGTCTGCGGGGAAATAACCTTCTTTTACAACTTCGTAGCCGTATGGATTTTTGTTGTTGTAGACCGAATCAATAACAACGATTCCGAGTTCATTTGTTGTGAATACTTTTTCGTCAAAATTGACTGTTGCTCCCGAAACGGGATTATTATGGTTGTCTTTTACTTCGAAAGTTACCGTGAATGGCAAAGGTTCAACAAGACTTCCTATCCATTTATAAATTCCTCCTTCGGTGGCAGTTTGGTTAAAACTTCCTGCCCATCCTGTTTGTGCGTTGAGGAAGGCAACTTCGGTATATTGAACGCCAGCGTCAATGGCATAGAATGTTTCGCAGTCATCGAAACTTACCGATGAACCCGAACCTGTTTGATTATTTGCACTTACATTAATCCAAGTTTTTGCAGTTCCAGGAACGTGAACGAGATTGTCGCCGGGTAAAAATGCACCTTGAGGTGTATATTCTGTCCATGTTGCTCCGCCGTCAATGGTTTTTGCAATGTGAAATCCTGTTTCTGATGTTCCAAGGGCAAAACCGATAAGAGAATTTCTGAATACAGGTTTAGTTTGATATTGAGCAGGAATTGCTGAAGTAAAAACTTCCCACGTTTGTCCTTTGTTGGGTGTTCGATACATTCTTCCGAGATTTGTTCCAAACCAAAGTGTGTCGCCACAAACATCATAAAAGTTAACTGTTCCTGCTTCGCTTGCTTGTGCGTCAGGAATGTTAGCGATGGGTACTTGATTCCAAGTTGTTCCGCCGTCGTTGGTTGTGTAAAGCATAAATTCCCAATGTCCTGATACTTGATAAGCATCTCCTTGAGCAAGTCCGTCATTTGCGTTCCACATGTGAACGAAGTTAGCCCAACTTCCTGTGAAAGGAGCAGAATTTTGAATGGTCCATGTTAAACCGCCGTCTGTGGTTTTAACGATTTTCCCACCAGTTCCGCTTGTTGGATACATACAAGCCCATGCTTCGTTTTCGCTAAGTGCAACAATGTTCGAAACTCCATAAGATGTTGAGCCGCTAAACGTAATATTGCCTGGAGTCCAAGTTTGTCCGCCGTTAGTTGTTTTTGTAAATTGACGAATAACACTTCCTGTGCCGCCTCCATCGTATGCTTTCGCCCAAACGACATCGGCATTAACAATACAAATTTGGTCTATTCCGCGTGAGGCTTGAGTAAAACCTGAACTTTGAGTAACCCAAGCTTCTTGTGCCAAGTTAAAAGGAACATTATGTGCGGCAATATTAGAATCTTTTACTCCGACTAACGAGAGAACGTGTGTTCCTCCTGCGAATCCTGTTGTGTTTAATGAGAAATCAATGCTATCGGAAGAGATAGAATCAAATTTTATTCCATCAACGTAGAGAATCAATTTGTCAACATCGCCGCGGATGGCTTTTCCTTTAACAGAGAAAGTTTCACCTGCCGAGAATGTTGGAATTTCGTATGCTCTTGCGTAAACGGGTTCTGTGATTCTGACAACCAAATTCGGATTAGCAGGAGACATGTTTATAATTACTTCGTTGTCATCGTTGAAAGAACTGCCTATAGGGTTTATTGCTCCGATGTAATAATAACCGTTACCTGACCCGCCCCAACCGAAGTTGAAGTGAAATTTATTTCCTGACATTCTATAACCATCACATACAAATGCGTGTCCGCCTCCGTCACCGCGACCGCCATAATACAAAGGTATTCCTTTGTCTAATTCGCCGCGAAGTAATGCGTACCATTCATTAATTGTTGCGAGACTTGCTTTTGAAACAAGTTGTGCTTGAGGTGAATAATTGAAGAAATTTGCCATTGCGAAAGGCACCATTGTACTTTGTGCACCTGAGGCGCAATCTGTGCTGTGTGCAAAATTCATCTCAACTCCAACTGCCGCATGATAGCATAATAATGAAACAGCTCTTTTTTGTTCAATAGTCGCTGTAGACATTGTATTTGGCATCAAATCCCATTGATAATGCGTTGTATCAAAAATTGCAGACAAATGTGCTTTCATTGTACTTGTTGTGTACTCGTATTGACCGATTCCTTGGGCGGGGAAATTAAAATATTTCATAATTTGTGCCATCGCAATAGCGACACAACCTGCCGTTGCTCTGCCGCCCGGACAAGTCGAATACGTTGAAGTGGGTGCATACAAATTTGTATTTGCATCTTGGTCCCAACGAGTTTGTAACAATTCAGCAACATCTTTGCCGCTTTCAGCAGGAAATTGATTATTTAAAATCGCATTCCACTCTTTGCGAGTCTCTACGTTGCTCGTTTTGTTGTCCATAACGTATTTTATTTGTTTGCCATAATTGTCAAACCAATCTTTTACGAATGGATTATCAATGTTTGATGGAATATAACTGTTGTAGGAATAACCCAAAACAGGAATACTTGCGTCATCGGCTGCGACAAGCACAAAACCTCCTGCCGAGAAACGAACACCAAAATAGACCACCGTATTTTGATATTTGTATTCAAACACATCAGCCACGCTAAAATCGGTGATAGTTGATGGAGCATAATGGCGATAATGATTAGTTGCGACTTTCAGAGCCTCATTTTTACTCACTGGAGACGCAAAAACACTTAATGCCAAGAAAAAAATCAATAGAAAACTTGATAAATTTTTCATTTGAAAACTGAATTTAATGAAATTAATAAAAAATTTTTGCACACAAAAATACGAAAAAAATTAATATTCTCAATATTTTTCGTAAAAAAATGTTATTTTTGAGAAAAATTGTTGTTCTTCGTAAAGAAAACCTGTCAAATTATAAAATTTGACAGGTTTAAACTTTGTTTAATAACCGACATTGTCTTTTTTAAACTTTTTTCGAATTTCCTGAATCATAATTTCGACCATTTTTGCGAGGTCGTATTTATGTGTCCAACCGTCATTGGCTCTTGCCACGCTGTCATCAATAGTTTGCGGCCAAGAATCGGCAATTGCCTGACGAAAATCGGGTTTGTACGTAATCTCGAAACTTGGGATGTGTTTTTTTATCTCTGCGGCTAACTCTTCGGGCGTAAAACTCATTCCGCCAACGTTATAACTGCTTCGAATAGACATTTTGCTTGCGTCTAACTCCATCAGCGAGATGGTTGCGTCAATGGCGTCAGGCATGAACATCATTGGTAAACGAGTGTCGGGCTTGAGAAAACATTCGTATCTCTCATTTTTAATTGCTTCGTAAAAAATTTCGACTGCGTAATCGGTTGTTCCGCCGCCTGCTTCGGTTTTATAACTGATTAATCCAGGGTAGCGAATGCTTCGTACATCGACTCCGAATTTGCGAAAATAATATTCGCACCATCTCTCGCCTGCTTGCTTGCTGATTCCGTAAACCGTGTTTGGCTCCATAATGGTCATCTGAGGCGTATTGACCTTTGGTGTTGTTGCCCCAAAAACGGCTATTGAACTGGGCCAGAAGACTCGTTTAACATCTTCGACCAAGCGGGCAGTTTCCAAAACGTTGAACAAACTGTCCATATTGATTCGCCATGCTTGCAAAGGAATTTTCTCAGCATTACCAGAAAGCACTGCCGCAAGATGATAAATTTGCGTAATTTTATGTCGAATGACAAAGTGAATTAAACGTTTATCATCTAAGATGTCCAACATTTCGGTTGGTCCGCTTTCTCGAATATCTCTTGGAAGTTCCTTGATATCGGTTGCAAAAACGTTTTCTTTGCCGTATTTCTCTCGTAAAGTAAGAGTAAGTTCAGAACCAATTTGTCCTGCTGCACCTATTATTAATATGTTTTCCATTTTTTTTTTTCAAAAAAAAAGTAAAAAAACTGATTTTTTTTAATTTTACAAAGGTGAATTACCCCTTTGCTGCTGACAAAGGGGCTTCTTAGCATTGTGCCAAGAACTTTTCTTGGTTCTTCGATAGTATGCTTTTTAGGTTTCTTGCGAAACGGTCATCCACAGAGACTATCTCCCCAAGCGTCACTTCGGAACATTCCATTCCTAGAAAGAACATAGAGAT
>DYQK01000021.1:0-4331 GCA_020719385.1 Rikenella microfusus
ACTTGAGAAAAAAGAAGTTGAACTTGAGAAAAAAGAAGTTGAACTTGAGAAAAAAGAAGTTGAACTTGAGAAAAAAACGCAACAACTTTTAGATTTGGCAAAAATGCTGAAATCTTATAATGTTTCTGTCGAGACAATTATCGAAAAAACAGGTTTAACAAAATCAGAAATCGAAAATTTGTAAACTTTTTCAAAAAACGGTGATGTTTAATTTTCATTGAAAAATTTAAACATCACCCATTTTTTTATGGATTGTTACCTATATCAACGGTGTCAATTTTAAATTCTTGTTCAAAATTTTGTACCGACATATTTTTATTTTTCACTTTTCAATTTTTTTTTCAAAAAAACAAAAAAAAACCTGACAGTTTTATAAAATTCTGTCAGGTTTTTTAAATTAAAAACTTTACTTTTTATAATTTTTCAAAAAATCAACAATTCGCTGATTATTTTTTTCCTTCGCAATCTCAAAAGCAGTTTTACCTTTTTCATTTTTCACTTTTGTGTTTGCACCTTTCTCGACAAGAAATTTTACCACCTCAAAATGATTATTTGTTACCGCAATAATCAACGGAGTATAACTTTCTTTAGTTTTAGAATCGATAGAAACTTTTTTGTCAAAAGCCAACTGTGCCATTTGTAATTTTCCGTTTCTCGCTGCGTAATGCAAAATATTCCATCCCGTGCTATCAACCGCCGAAACATCAGCATTATTTCGAAGTAAAAGTTTCGCAACTTCAAGACTGCCATTCGAAAAAGCATTGTGCAAAACCGTTTCGCCGTTTTTCTCTCGTGCATTTATGTCTGCACCCAAAGAAAGCAATGTTTCTGTGAGATTCGTGAAATTGTAAAAAGCCGCATAGTGCAACAACGTAGATTGATAAGAAGTGCGTTCAGCGATAAGTGTGCGATTTTGCTTTACCTCATCAATAACTTCTTTTTCCATTTTAAACGCAACTTTGTCAAAAATCGTTATTTTGGGGTTATATAAAAAATTCATTGCTCCAAGTTGAAATTTGCGAAGTGCGTAGTCGCTTGCGGTTTTTTCTTCTTTGTCTTTCAAACTGACATCTGCGTTTTTGTAAACCAAATATTTCAAAATGGTCGTATTTCCTGAATTTGCGGCAAGCATCAACGGCGTTCTTTTCTCATCATCTGCGGCATTGACATTCGCACCCTTCTCAATTAAAACTTTTACCACATCAATATTATCTCGTGCCGCATAAAGATGCAACAATGTTAGTCCTTGAATCAAAACAGTATTTGCGTCAGCACCTTTTCGAAGCAATAAAATTACTGCTTCGGGCTGTTGACGAACCACCGCCGCAACAACAGGCGAATAGCCCTCTGTAGTAACCGCATTGACATTTGCACCTTTGGCGATAAGTTTTTCCATCAACTTTAAACCGCCTGCCATTGCGGCTCGGTGCAAGAGAGTATAACCCGATTCGTCAGTTTTTTTCACCCAAGAATTATCTTTTTCGATAATTTCAATAACTTCGTCCTGAAAATTGCAGTCAACTAATGAAAAAACATCGCGATATGGTTTTTTCAAAAAATCAACGGCATCGGAAGACTCGTTTATAACGGCAAGGTCAAGTGCAGTTTTGTCGTTTGCGTTTTTCGAATTGAGATTTGCCCCAAAAATATGTAACAATTCTAAACAACTTTTAGAATTTTTCCTTGCGGCTAACATTGTTGCAGTCATTTTTTCCTTACTCGCAGCATTTGGATTCGCTTTGTTCATTAACAAAATTTTCATTATGCGATAATTGGCCGTCAAAGCGGCAAAATGTAACGGTGTTAGTCCGTTTTGAGGAATTGTTGCGTTCACATTTGCATTTTTCTCAACTAAAACATCGATTAAGTCGTATTCTTTCTGCAAAACTGCAAAATGTAACAAACTCCATTCGTCTGCATCTTTGGCATTTGGGTCAACTTTGCCCTTCGAAACATCAGAGATAACATCTTTTGTGTATTCCAAAGACAATTTGTCGAAAACCGTTATCTCAGGATTATTTAAAAAATCAACTATTCTCTGACTTTTCTCTTTTTTTGCGTGGTCGAGTGCAGACATTTTTTCATTATCTCGAATCGAAGTGTCTGCTTCGAGATAATATAACAATTTCACCGTCAATAATTTGTCATTCGCAGCGGCAACACTCAGAGCAGTATAACCATTTTCTGTTGTCGCATTGATTTTTGCACTGTCGTTTACCAATTCTTTGATGACCTTATTCTCGCCCGACATTGCGGCAAAGTGTAACGCAGTCCAACCAACACGGTTACTTCGCTGACTCGCAAGCGTAGATTTATTGACATCTGCTTTGTTTTCGATTAATAACTGCACAATTTCGAGGTTTCCGTTCTCTGCGGCTTTCATCAAAGGGGTTTGTCCGAAATCATCAACATTATTTAAGTCTTCACCTTTTGCGAGAAGCGGTTTAATAAACGTTTCTTTGCTAAAAACCGCTGCTGCGTGGAGAAGTGAAAAACCCTGAATATATTTTTTATTCGGAATAAAGTCACCTTTCGAAATAACCTTCTCAACCTCGTCATCTTTTCCCAAAAGAATCATAACGACCAAATCGTTCACAGGACTTCGCAAAAATGAGTGAACATCGTGATTTTTGCTGTCTTTTGCAATCTCGGCGGCAGTTTTATTTGCGTTATTGCGAACAGAAATATCGGCTCCAGCGGTGAAATACAAACGCACATAATCGAGGTCGTTGTTTGCAGCGGCAATCATTAACGGCGTTAAACCTTCGGCATTTTGTACGTTCAAATTGGCACCGTTTTTTATCATCGAAATAACCAACTTGATATTTTTTGTCCCGACCAAATGCAACGGATAATTTTTATCCACATCAGGCAAATTTACATCGGCACCGTTCTTCGACAAATACTTCGCAATTTCCCACCGTTGATTCGTTATTGCGTAACTTAACGGAGTTTTTTGCGTTTTGGCATCACAAAGATTCGGATTTGCCCCATTTTCGAGTAAAAATTTTACCATTTCGAGATTTTCTCCCGAAAATAAATCCTCAACATTCGCAATACACGCATATTGAAGAGGAGTCCAACCATTTTCAGGTTTCCCGTCAACAGAAAATTCCTTCTCATTGACATCAACTTTGCACTCTTCAACAAGATATTTTACCATATCGAAATATCTTTTTCCGACAGCAATTGCAAGACAACTTCCATAATAGCCCGATTTGTCGGCAGTTATGTAAATTATTCCTGTTTTTTGCTTCGGATTTGCACCCTTAGAAACTAAAAACTTCGTCATAGAAGTGTCGTTCTTGTACAAAGACCACATAACAGGTGTTGCTCCGTTCTCATCGGTGCAATTCGGATTTGCTCCTTTTTTGAGAAACTTTTTAACTTTTTTAAATTCTTTGTTTTTTACTGCCTCCATTAATTTTGCGTCCAACGAGGAAGTTTGCGAATGTGCCTGAAAAACAAATAAAAATGCACAAAACAGACTAATGACAACTTTCATTTGAGTTTAATTTTAAGAACGTTTAAAAAATAAACGAAATTTTTGATAAATTTATTATTATTTTCTCTGCAAAGATATAAAATCTTTTTCGAAAAAATTTTAAATTTAAAATCTCAATTTATTTTTTTGAAGCTAAGGACAATAAAATTCCAAGCATTATTCCGAGAAGAGCAGCGAACAACACTCGATATTCAGGAGGCAAAAGAAACGTTAAAGTATGTGCAGGAATCCAAAAAAATGGAATCGTTTTTTTGAACACAAAATTCCACTGAACATTCCAATTTACCTGTTTCGAAAAGATTTCGCCCATCGGAATGGGACGAAATAAACCCGTTAAAGTGCCGCCATTATTCAAAATGTGCAAATCTGTAATTTTGTGCAAAGTCATCATTACGGGGGCAAACATCAGATTCATCAGACAACTGATAGAGAAAGCGGTTAAAATCCGTTTGCCGCACATTTCCATTCCAAGCGATTTCGAGGCATTTTCGATTCCGAGAGACTCTAAAAACAAAGGTGTACCTTTCGAAAAAACTTCAAAAGCGGCAACAATACTGATTCCTAAAAATCCCCACACAACGGCACGCGGTAATATTCCGAAACCTTGTTTATTGTAAATTCCCTCTTTGATTCGCAACCCGATAACCTCGCCTAATGTTGCTAAAATTGCAAATTTGAGAAAACCCATAATCACCGAATGCTCTTTGTTAAAAGTTTTGTAAAAATTCAACACCTCATCGAAAAGAAAAAACGGTGCAAAAAATATTAACAAACCAATTAAGAAAAATAAGTCATTTTTTCGCATAGAAATATTTTTTTTGAAAAA
>DYQK01000021.1:4431-37185 GCA_020719385.1 Rikenella microfusus
AATTTTTTCTGTAAAATTTTAATTTTTAGAAAAAATTTGTCAGACTAAAAAATCTGACAAAATTTAATTTTTTTCGACAAAAAAGTTTATTGATGTAATTTTTTCAACAGCCAAGCGATGTTTTTACCCAAAATTTTCATTGTTCGCACACCTTCGGCATCGTTTAATACGCCGTTTTTTTCCTGATGTCCCATTCCGAGATTCCAATAACACGAACCAGGAACAATCATTTGGTTGATTAAGAAAAAATGGTTTATTGCGTCAAAAGTCGGAACAGAACCCGCCCTTCGCACAGCAACAACCGCCGCACCGATTTTTTTTGCAAACATTGCGTCATTTCGCAACGCAACAATACCTGAACGGTCAATTAACGCTTTTATCTCGGTGCTAACATTCGAAAAATAGGTCGGCGAACCAAGAATTATCCCGTCTGCGGCAATCATTTTCTCAATAACTTCGTTAATCTCATCATCTTCGATGGAGCAACGTTTATTTTTTGCCACCGCACATTTCATACAAGCGGTGCAACCGTGCAGTTTTTTTCCGCCGAGTTGATAAAATTCCGTTTCGATTCCCTCGTTTTGAAGTTCTTCGAAAACCATGTTTATCAAATGAAACGTATTTCCGTCTTTTCGCGGACTTCCATTTATCGCAAGAATTTTCATTTTTTTATTTATTTTAAAAAATTTCACTGCAAAAATAATTTTTTTTTTATTTATTTGCAAATTTTTTTTATTTTTGTACGTTTTTTCGAATTAAAAAATATTAATTTTTGTTTTATGAAAAAAATTTTTGTATTTCTCTTTATTTTTTCGTTTTGTAAAAGTATTTTTTCGCAACAACATTCTCAATTTTTTGATTTTCAAGAATATAAATTTGAAAAAAATATTGAGTTTTCGCAAAATGAATATTTGATTTTCAAAAAAAATGTTCAGAAGAATATCGAAATTCTTGCGAAAAAAGATGTTTTTAAAAATTTTTTCACAAAAACTTCTGTGAAATTTCGTCTTCCGCTTCGCGAGAAGTCAGGAATTCAAAATTACGGTTTTTATTCTATTTCTGCTTATTTCGACCACGACACACTTTATCCCAATTCTCTCAAAGATTTTAACTGTCAACAATTTACTTATGACACGCAAGATGGTTATAATCACGCAGGTACGGATTTTTTTACCTTTCCCTTTCCTTGGAATAAAATGGAAAATGACGAGGTGGAAGTAATTGCCGCCGCAAACGGAATAATTGTTTACAAACAAGATGGAAATCGCGATAAAAATTGCGAAGCAGGAATAGATATTCCATTTTGGAATGTTATTGTTTTGCAACATTCCGATGGAACGCTTACGTATTACGGGCATTTGAAGAAAAATTCAGTGACACAAAATAATGTCGGCGAGATGGTTTCTGCGGGCGATTATCTCGGTGTTGTTGGAAGTTCGGGCAGTTCGTCTACGCCGCATTTGCATTTTGAAGTCAATAACGAGAAAAATGAACCCATCGACCCGTTTTCGGGCGAGTGTGGTGATTCTGTTTCTCTTTGGGAGACGCAAAAACCTTACGTGGATGCGGGAATAAATCAAATTACAACAAATTTTGCGTACATAAATTTTCAGGAATGTCCGAATTCTGACATTTTAAATTTGCGAGATACTTTTTCCTTGTCCGATACGATATTTTTTTCGATATTTTTTCGCAATATTTCGTTAAATGATACGGTTTCGATAAAAATGATTTCTCCTTCGCAAACTCTTTGGGATTCTTGGGTTTGGAATTGTCCGTATCCGTTTTTTGCAGGCAGTTATTTGCAGTTTTGGGCGAAATTATTTTCATCCGATGTGGGTGGAAATTGGAAAATCGAGGCAAATTATAAGGGGAAAACTTACGAAAAAGCGTTTTTTGTACAAAAATCTTCAGAAATTTCACAAAATTTACCTCAAAACATAGAGATTGGTCCGAATCCTGCTTCTGAAATATTGACTGTAAAAAATGTTGAGGCAAAAAATTTGCGAGTAAAACTAATTTCTCTGCAAGGAATTTGTGTTTTTGAGAGATATTTTTCTGAAAAAAATATCGAAATTTCATTGAAAAATTTTGCGAGGGGAATTTATTTTTTGCAAATTTGCAGCGAGAAAGATTTTCAGAATTATAAAATTTTTGTAAAATGATTTTAAAATTGTTGCAATTTATTTGCGAACTGCTTGATAATACGAATATTGCGTATATGATTTCGGGCAGTATTGCGTCAAATGTTTATACGATACCTCGTATGACAAGAGATATTGACATTGTTATTGAATTGCCTCTTTCAAAAATTGATGAATTTGTATCAAAATTTTCGAATTTTTATTTTGATAAATTAACAATAAAAGAAGAAATTAAGCGGGAAGGAATGTTCAATATCATTGATAATTCAACAGGTTTTAAAATAGATTTTATTATTCGGAAAAATTCTGAATATTATAATCTTGCTTTTAACCGTCGTAAACGAGTTAAAGAATTTGGCACAGAACTTTGGGTGATAAGTGTTGAGGATTTAATAATTGCAAAACTTATTTGGACGCAACAAATTTATAGCGAACAACAAATTCGTGATATTCAAAATTTGTTATTATTTTCAGAAATAGATTTTGACTACATTATCGAGTGGTGCAAAAAGTTAAAGTTAAAAACTTTTAATTTATTTTTCAATGAATGATACGCCGAAACATATTTTGCAAAAGCAATTTGAGATAGTTATGGCTCGTCCTTTGAGTGTGCGAATTTCTGAAATTTTCGATTTAACGGAGTTGTCGCGTCAAATTATTTCGAATCGAATAAGAGAAAAATTTCCTGATATTTCAGAAATAGAGTTAAAAATTGAGTTATTTAAAACGTTTTATCGCTTTGATTTTGACAAAGAAACGTTAGAAAAAATTGCCGTAAATATGCGAGATTGGTTAGAAAATCAAGCAAAAAATTCTAAAACTTAATTTTTTATGAAAACCTTATTTTTTTCATTTTTTTTCATTTTTTCGTTTTCTTGTTTCGCTCAAGAAGGGTATAGAATCAAAATAAAAGTGAAGGGTTGGGAGAAAAAAGAGTTGCAACTTGGTTATTATCAAGAAGATAAGAAATTTTCTCTCAAAACTTCTACAACAGACAGAAAGGGTGAAGTCATTTTTTCGGACAAGGGAAAATTGCCTCGCGGCATTTATCTAATTATTTTGCCGCAGCAAGGTTTTTTCGATTTTTTAATCAACGAAGACCAAGAATTTTCGTTAAAAACTGATACTTCTGACTTAATTTCGAAAATGGAAGTTTCTGGAAATGACGAGAATAAATATTTTTTCGATTATCAAAAATCAATGATAAAAAATAATCTGGAAATTGTTGAAATTGAGAAGAAATTGAAAAATTTTTCTGCAAAAAATAATTCTGAAAAAATTGATTCGGCAATGTGGCGGCAAAAAATTAAAAATATTCAAGAGGAAAGTGAACATTTGTGGAAAAAAGTTGTCAATGAACACCCAAATTCGTTGCTCTCGGCGCTGCTTTCGACAATGAACGCTTACGATGAGGACGCTGAAAAATTTTTGAACAGAATTATTTTCGCTGAATCGGGCTTGCTGCGAACACCGTTTTATTTCAATATTATCCGTTTGTGGATTAAACGAAATATCGAGAAAAATTCTGCTTATATCATCTCTGAAAACGACAGATTTATTGAGAAATCAAGGGCAAACAAAGAAGTTTTTCAATATACAACTTTGTATTTGTTAAATTTTTATAATCAATTTTACAAAGCAGGAATAAATGATGTTGTTGTGCATTTGGCAGAGAAATATTTTTTGAATCCGCCTGCACAATGGCTTGATACTGCAATAATTAGCAGTATTTCTCAACGCGTGAGGAAGTTAAAAGTTTGTGCCATCGGTCAAGCAGCACCCGATATTACGGCTGAAAATATTGCGGGCGAGTTTATTTCGCTTTTGCAGGTGAACAAAAAATATACGTTTTTATTTTTTTGGTCAACAGGTTGTGGACATTGCGAGAAAGCAATTAATCTTTTTAAACAATATTTAACAGAAATTAAGGAAAATGATATGGAAATTTTCGGTCTAAACACAGAGCAAAATAAGGAGGAATGGAAAAAGTATGTCTCGCAGATGGAAATGAAATGGATAAATTGTATTGACCCAAATTCTACAACAAATTTTCGCGAGTTGTATTATGTTTACAGCACTCCGATTTTGTATGTTTTAGACTCGAAAAAAACAATTATCGCAAGATGTATCGGTGAAAATGAAATTGAATTTTTAGTGAAAAAAATGTTAAATAAATAAAAAATTATTTAAAATTTTTCACAAAAATTTACTCTGAAAAAAGAATTTCAGGGTACTTTTTCTTTTTATTTTTGCAATTTAAACAAAATTTTTGCGATTTTTTTGTAATTCAAAAAAAGTTATTAATTTTGCGTTTTTAAAATAAAAAATTTTCGATTTTTCTTTTGAAAAAACGAAAAAAATTTGTAACATTGCAAATAAATTTTATAGTTTACTTTTTTATGCAAAAAAAGATTTTAATTGTAGATGATTTTCAAAATACGCGTTACGTTACTCGCACTGCTCTGGAGCGCGAGGGTTACAAAGTTCTTGAAGCGTGTGACGGCAAAGACGCACTGAAACATTTCAACGGTCAAGGTATTGACCTGGTGATAACAGACCTCAATATGCCAGTAATGGACGGAATAACGCTTGTCGAAGAGATAAA
This sequence comes from Rikenella microfusus, assembly GCA_020719385.1. Classification (GTDB taxonomy): domain Bacteria; phylum Bacteroidota; class Bacteroidia; order Bacteroidales; family DYQK01; genus DYQK01. Next base: position 9,181 of record DYQK01000021.1, read on the forward strand.
AAAATTGCCTCTTTACCGTTATGTGCCGATTCTTTTGCTTACCACCGAGACAAGCGAGGCAAAGAAAAAACGCGCCTTCGAAGCAGGAATTACGGGATGGATAAAAAAACCCTTCACTTTCGACAGATTTCTCGAAATGGTTAAAAAAGCGTTAAAATAAAATTTTTATTTTAACGTCTCTTGGTACTTTTTTTGTGTAATAAATTACACAATTCTAAAAACTTATGAACGGAAATACGAAAATACAAGTTTTTCACGTACATTTTTTCCCAAACGAGGATATTTTCTCGCGTGGAGTAAATCCGTTTGCTATTCTCAACGAAATCAATGAGTTAGGTGCTTGCTTGGTTTGCCCATATTTTATAGAAATTCCTTCTCTCGAACATTTTGAAGTGGGAATATGTTTTTTCTCATGGAATATTTTTTTGGAAACTACAAAAACCGAATCAGACATTGAAGATGTTTTTATGTTTGTTTTTGGGCAATATGAAATTCATCAAATCTCAACATTCTCGCTGCTTGGTAATGATGTTTTTTTGCAAAAAATTAAAGAGTTAATCAGTTTTTCGCCCTTAATTTCTGCCTCAGATTTAGAAAATTGCGTTAAAGATTTTTCCAACACCAAATCTGAAATAGAATTATTTATCGACAATTCTGAAAACACAGAAAAAATTCTTATTCAAGACAATTCCTACGTCTACACGGGGCAAGCAACGTCAAGCATAAAAGTTTCCTCCGAGAAATTGGACAATTTAATGAATTTAGTTAGCGAACTTATCACGAAACAAGCGGCACTGAGTCTGTTAGCGGAAGAGGAGAAAAACCCGAATTTATTAATTGTTATTGAAGATATAGAAAAAATTACGCGAAAATTAAAAGATAACGCACTCAATATTCGTCTTGTTCCTATTAATAATTTATTGTTGAGTCTGCGGCAAATGGTTCATCAAATTGCGGCAGAGTTAAATAAGGAAGTCGATTTTGCCATCGAGGGCGGCGAAACTGAATTAGACAAAAATATCATTGATTATCTCGCAACCCCTTTGATGCACATTTTGCGAAACAGCATTGACCACGGAATCGAGCAGGCAGAAGTGCGAGTACAAAAAGCGAAACCGCCGAAGGGTCGTTTGCAACTTTTTGCGTTTCACACAGGGACAAATGTTTTTATTCAGATTCACGATGACGGTGCAGGAATCGATGTTCACGAGATTCGAGAAAAGGCAATACAAAAAAATTTAATCCCAAAAGATGCCATTTTAACCAACAAAGAAATTTATAATTTATTATTTATTCCACATTTTTCTGCCGCAAAACGAGTTACAGAAACATCAGGAAACGGAATGGGACTCGATATTGTTAAACAAAAAATATTTTCGCTGCGCGGCGAGGTAGAAATTGATTCTGAATTGCACTTGGGAACAATTGTTACGATAAAATTGCCGCTAACGCTTTCTATTATTGATACTTTGTTGATAAGTATAGATCATTTTCGATTTTTAATTCCTGTTTCGGCTGTCGATTCTTGCGAGGAAATTGAACATTCGGAGTTGATAAAAATTCATCAGAAACGTTTTATTTTAAATGATGAACTTGTGCCGTTTCTTTATTTGCGAGATGAATTTGAAATTCTCGAAAATCCGCCTGATATTGAGAAAATTATCGTTGTAAAATATGAGGAAAAACGCGTTGCGTTAATTGTTGACACAATAATTGGTGAGCATCAGGCAGTTTTGAAACCTTTGGGTGAAATTTTTAAAAATCAAGATTATTTCTCTGGGGCAAGTATTTTGGGAGACGGAAATGTGGCGTTTGTTATTGATGTGAATAAATTAATTAAACGAAAAAATAAATGAACAAATTTTTGCTCGAAACAGAAAATGTTAAACTGCGGGCTGTCGAGCCACAAGATGTAGATTTATTGTATAAATGGGAAAATAATACAGAAATTTGGAGAATCAGCAATACGCTTGTGCCGTTTTCGAAATTTCTGTTGAAAAAATATATCGAAAATTCATATCTCGATATTTATCAAGTTAAACAATTGCGTTTAATAATTGATTATAAACGAGATACGTTAAAATCTGTCGGAACAATAGAATTATTTGATTTTGATGCTTTTCATCAAAGAGCAGGAATTGGAATTTTAATTGCAGAAAACGAATTTCGCAGAAAACATATTGCAAGCGAAGCGTTGACAATTTTGGTAAATTATTGTTTTGAAATTTTGCAGTTGCATCAAATTTTTTGCAACATCTCTGCGACCAACGAGGCAAGTTTAAATTTGTTTAAAAATCAAGGTTTTGAGATAATTGGGGTAAAAAAAGATTGGTTAAAATCTCTCGCGGGTTGGGAAGACGAACTTATGTTGCAAAAAATTTCCGAGATATAAAATTCACACAATTTTTCGTTTAAAATTTCTCACAAAAATACGATTTTTGTGAGAAATAACAAAAAAATTACGGCAAAGACGCAAAATAATCTTGCAAAATTTTATGGCGAAAACGATAACTGCCGCCATCATTATGCTCCAAAAAACGACAAGCACAACCATATTCCAAAAAATCCACATAACGAAGCGGCATAACGCCCTCTAAATAAAAACAAAAACGCAAAATAAGGGTAAATTTCAGACACAAATACAATATTTTTGTCGCCCAAATTTGAGAGAATGAAATCAAAAAAAACTGAAATTCAATTAAAAATTATTCATAAATTAAGATACTTAAGACAATATTATAACTTAAGTCAGGTGCAAATTTGTGATATTTTAGGTTTGAATAGCGCAGGACAAATTGGAAACATTGAAAGTCCTAAGTTTAAACAAAAGTATACCATTCAACAAATTTATAAACTTGCAAATTTTTTCAATTATCCAATTGAAAAAATATTTTTATCGGACAAAGAATTAGAAAAATCTACAACAGAAGTAGTTAATGATTTGATATTAAGACTTATAGATTACGAAAAACAATTAAATTAACAAAAATATGTGTTTAAATGTAAGTGATTTTGTAACTGCTTCTAAACAGGTAGAAGATATTGAAGAACAATCTGTTGGTCTAATTAACGAAATTTCAGGTGACGAAATAACTGTCTTTTTTATTGGAAAAAAGAAAACAGTGAAAACAAGCAACCAAAATGTTACATTTTTAGATATTACAAAAACTGGAAAACCCTATAAAGTGAAAATATGTAACATTTGTCATATTCTCAAAGATATTGATGAATTTGACATAAACCAAACTGACGCAAAAGGCAGAAAAACCACCAGACCAAGTTGTAAAGTTTGTCGAGTTGATATTGACGGAGAAAAGTTAAAAGCAGCCGAAAGTAAAAAATTAGACGCTATAAAACCAAAACTTATCTTTACTTGTCCGATTTGTGAAAAAATGTCCATTGTTGGAGTTACTGCAAATTTAGTAAAAGACCACGATCACAAAACAGGTAATGCTAGAGAATGGATATGCGACAGCTGCAATACTGGTTTGGGTAGGTTTAAAGACAACATAAAATTACTTGAAAAAGTAATTGATTATCTCAAAAAACACTCAAACAAGCAATAGAGAATTTAATGTTGGTTGCTTTTCTATTAGTTTTATTCTTTCTTTTGCAATATTAACATAATCTTGTGAAATGTCAAAACCGATAAAATTTCGTTTCAAAAGTTTTGCCATTTTACAAGTTGTTCCTGAACCATTCATTGGGTCTAAAACTAAATCACCTTCATTTGTCCAAGAAAAAATATGGTCTCTTGCCAACTTTTCAGGGAAAATCGCAGTATGTTGAAAAGCAATTTTATCATTAGTGGAACCACCTAAACCAACTGCATATTCCCAAATATTTGTCAATGTTTTTTCAGGATTTAACTCACCCCAAACTTTATTATTTACCCCATCGGTTTTTTTATTTGCAACAAGTTTTTCTTTACCTTGTCTTACTGTTTTTGTTTTCAAAGGATTAAACGTATTTGGACTACCTTTGGAAAAGATAAACATAAATTCGTAGCAATTTGTGTAAGCATTTGAACGCATAAAAGGTGTATTCCTTTTTTCGTAAATCATCACATCGTGAACATTGAAACCAATTTCTTGAAAATAGATTGCTTGTTTAAAACTTGTCAAAGAACGATTTCCATTTTTTATTTTATCTCCAACCACCCAAACAACAACTCCACCATTTTTAGTGATTCTATAAATTTGTTGTGCAATTTTTTCAAACTCAAAATGATAACCATTATAATCCCTTAGGTCATCATACGGTGGAGAAGTAACAACTAAATCAATAGTGTTATTTGAAATTTTTTGCATTCCCAAAACGCAATCCATACAATAAATCTCATTCAATTCCAACTCTCCAGTCATATTTAGTTCAGAAGTTCCCATATAGCAGTGCTTAACTTTGATTAACAAAATGACAACGCAAATTTAAACAGTTTTTTTCAAATTTCCAAATTTTTCAGTGAAAACAAAATAAAATTTCGAGAAATTTTATTTTCTCGAAAAAATTTCTTATTTTTGCTCTCTAAAAACGCAAAAAATGTCGATAGAAGTTTCGAATGTTAGCAAAATTTACGGCAAACAACGAGCATTAGACAATGTTTCGTTCAAGATAAACGCAGGCGAGGTGGTCGGTTTTCTGGGACCAAACGGTGCGGGAAAAACTACGATGATGCGAATTATCACGTGTTTTATTCCACAAACTGAAGGAAAAGTTTTAGTCAATAATTTTGACGTAATCACCGAGTCGTTGCTTGTACGTAAGAACATTGGTTATTTGCCCGAACATAATCCGCTTTATTTGGAAATGTATGTGAAGGAATATTTGTCGTTTGTGGCGGGAATTTATAAATTGAAAAATCCGAAATCTCGCATTTTTGAAATTATTGAGCAAACAGGTTTACTTTCTGAATCGCACAAAAAAATCGGCGATTTGTCGAAGGGGTACAGGCAGAGAGTTGGTTTGGCACAGGCACTTTTGCACAACCCCGATGTTTTGATTCTTGACGAGCCAACCACAGGACTCGACCCAAATCAAATTATTGAGATTCGCAATTTAATTGTCGAAGTGGGAAAGAAAAAAACTATTATGCTTTCAACACACATAATGCAGGAAGTCGAAGCAATTTGTAACCGTGTGATAATCATTGACAAAGGAAAAATTGTGGCAGATAATTCTGTTTCGAAAATTCGCAATATCGAAGATTTTCAAACAATAATTTTAGAATTGGACAGAGAAATTTCTGTCGAAAAATTGATGGAAATAGAATTTGTAACAGATGTTAAACATTTAAACGAGAATCGTTTTCTGATTCAAAGCGAGTCGAAAAATGATATTCGAAGTAAAATTTTTCAATTTGCGGTGGAAAATCATTTTACAGTTCTCGGAATGCAAAAATATGAAAAAACTATTGAAGAAGTTTTTCGCGAATTAACAAAGTAAACATTTTTTGATATGAAAAAAATCTTAGGAATTTTGTTTTGTATTGCGTTGTCAATACAAATTTCTGTCGCACAGTCGCAGGCAAGTTATTCTGATTATTCCCCCTCGCAGAAGAATAACATTTTTTATGACGATTTTAGCGACAACAGTAAAAGTTGGACTACGGGAGAGAACGGAACATTTAACCGCTCCGCAGGCACTTACACCTGGAAAGACCACAAAAACGGCGGTTGGGTAGTAACAAAACAATCCGTTTCGATTGATTATCAACGCGATTTCGAAATCGAATATTACGCAAAATTTCACATCGCCGATATTTACGGTTCAATATTTTTGTTTTGGGGAACAAATTATAACCAATCTCACACGCTCGGCATTACGGGATATCCGTTTTACGCAATGGGAACTTACGGCAGTTTCACAAAATTTTCGAAAAATTATGAAAAGTTAAAAAACATTGAATTTTCGCGTTTTAATAAAGTCACTTTGCGAAAAGTTCGAAATCGGCTGTATTTTTTTATGAATGAAATGTATATTTTTGAAACTGAACACACTCCCGAAAGAATTTCGGAAGTTGGTTTAATGCTTTCAAATAAAAATGCTATTGAGTTGGATTATTTTCGAGTTTCTTATCTCGGTGGACGAAGTTCGTCTGTCGATTTAGACGACAACGGCGAGCCAAGTCGATAAAAAAATCTAAAACCATCTTTCGCAAGATGGTTTTTTTGTGAAATTTTTACACAAAAATCGAACTGACAAATTGCAACAAATTTTCTGTCCAAAATAAAAATTTCACTAAATATTTCCATCTCGCTGCGGAATTATTTTCTTGCGAAAGAGAATTATTTTGCAAATTTATATCTAAAAAATTTTTCTGAAATGGGTCAATTTTTGCCCACAAAATCGCACTTTTTTCATTATAACGAAATGTTTTTGTCCGAGATTTTCCATCCCATTTTTCTAAAATTTCTTTTCCATTTTCGAAGTGTACTAAAATTTCAACAGGAAATGTTATCTCACCCATTCGATGCAAAATTATCTCTGAATCGTGAATTTTTGCCATTTTATAATCACAAATATTTGTCCCGTATAAAACTTGATAAAAAAACCAATTCAAATCGGCACCCAATTTTTCGTTATGCGATTCGGCAAGCGTTTCGTTTATTGTCGCAATAAAATCCTCGCCGCAAGGATGTTTAAACTTCCATTTCTCGAAATATTTTCGAAAAATTTTGTCCATCGTCTCGCTGCCAATATTTTTTTCCAATGTTTTTAACCAAACAAGCGGCTTGTAATAACTCAAAACGGCATAACTATTTTCTGAAAATTCCCAAGATTTTAACGAAGTCTCTGCGATTTTCGGATTTTCTGCGAAAGTATACAAATTTTTTTGAAAATCGAAAGTTCCAATTTTTAAACCAAACATCTCAAGCAAAGAAGTTTTTTCGCCGAAATATTCGTTCATAATTTGCGTTTCGAAATAGGTCGTAATTCCTTCGTCCAGCCAAGCCTCTTCAAACTCGTTAGTCGCAACCAAAGACATAAAATATTGATGCGTAAACTCGTGAATTGTAACCAATTCCAAAAAACGAAAATTTTGCGGATTTCCGACAAAAACTTCACCGACAACCAACATCGGATATTCCATTCCTGCCGAATTATAGCCCGAAAACGGCGGACTAATCAACGTTATGACAGGATGAGGATATTTTCCGAGATTTTTTGACAAAAAATTCATTGATTTCTCTATTGCCGAGAAATATCTTTGAGCGAAATGTTCGTGTTCAGGAAAAAGTAAAACCTTGATTTTCACATCGTTATAATTTTTCTCGAAGACTTCAAAAAGCGGCGAAGCGGCAAAAGCAAAATCAATAACCGAATCTGCTTGAAAAGTTAAAGTTTTTGTTTTTCCTAATATTTGTTCATTTTTCAACATTCCTGTTGCACCGACAACAAAGTTTTGCGGCACAGAAATATTCACTAAATAATTTCCAAAATCTGCGTAAAATTCACTATTTCGGTGATATTGATGACAATTCCATTGTCCTTTTTGTGCGAAACGCATTCCTGCGGGTTCGTAAACGCCGATTTTCGGAAACCATTGCCCGATGAGAAAATAATCTTGCGAAAAACCACTTCGAGCAATGATTTTTGGAATTTTCGAAGAAAAATGAATTTTTATTTTCGCAATTTTTTCGGGAAAAATAAAATTTTTTAACGAAACTTTCGCAACCGTTTGGTCGTCAGGGTTAGAATCATCGGGAGAAATAAACTGCAAAGCAGAAGTTAAATTCTCTTCAAAAGTCGAATCAAAATGAATCAAAGACAAAATTTCGATATTGCCCCAAAGGTCTTTGTCGTTGATATTCAAATCGTTAACACCTCTTTCCTGCAAAAATGTTGACCGAGAATTTTTAAACGCATTCCAATACAAATGAAATTGCAATTCTTTAATTGTGTCTTGCGAGGGATTTTTCCAAAATAAAATTAAATTTCCTTCGAGAGTTTTCCTCTCTGCGTCAAGTTTCGCATCTATTTGATAATTAGCAATTTGCACCGAATTTACTTGCGGCAAAAGCGGCTGCGAAAAACAATTTAACGAGATAAAAATCGAAATTATTGAAAAAAAAGTTTTCATTTTTTACTTTTTTAATTCAGGGATTCCGTTTTTAAATTCTTTTTTTGAGACAACTTTGCCGTATTTGTCGTACTGAATTTCGAAACCGTGTTTTTTGCCGTTTAGATAAAAAATCTCGGTTTTGGGCTTGCCGTTTGGGAAAAATTTAGTGAATTTGCCGTCTTTGAGATTATTTTTGTAATTTATCTCGCTTTCGAGAAATCCTTGTTCGCCCCAAGTTTGACTTAATCCGTCTTTTTTGCCCTTTTTAAACGATTCTTTTCGCAACATTTGTCCTTGCTCGGAGAAAAATGCCCAAATTCCATCTTTTAAACCCTCGAAATAATTGCCGCCGCAAATTTGTGTTCCGATTTCATTAAATTCGATATAATTGCCGTGATATAAACCCTGTTTGTAATTTTCGGCTTTTCGCAGTTTTCCTGTTTCGAAATAAAAAACTGATTTTCCATTTTTTATTCCGTCAAGATATTCGACTTCGTACAATTTTACTTCATTTTCTGTCCATTCTGTCCATTTTTTCGTCATTTTTCCGTTGTTAAAATCGCCTTCGATTTTTTTGCTTCCGTTTTCGAACCACGAGACCCAATGTCCGTCTTCTTTGCCGTTTGCGAAATAACCTTCGCTATATTTTTGTCCGTTTTCATAAAAAGTTGTCCATAAACTGTCTTTTTGTCCGTTTTTGTAAAACCCGATTTTCCAAATTGCGTTTGGTTTAACTTTGTAATTGAGAGGTTTAAAAACTGTGTCTGCACCGAAAAAAATCATTGTTCCGAGTTTTTGCGAAACTTTAACCGTGTCAAAACCGTACCAATATGTCCATTTTCCGTTCATTTCGCCGTCTTTGTAAAAACCTTGATTTCCGATTTTGCCGTTTTTTTTCCAATAAGTCCATTTTCCTGTTTGAACGTCATTGTCAAATTCGCCTTCCATATCTTTGAAACCGTTTTTTTGCCACCAAATCGCTTTTCCGTCTTTTTTGTCATTATTGAAAAAAATTTCAAATTCGGGTTTTCCGTCTTGATAAAATTGCGAATGTTTTCCCGTTTTTAAACCGTTTTTATATTCGCCTTGCATCTGCAAATTTCCGTTTTCGTATCGAAAAACCCAAAAACTATCTCTTTTTTCGTTGAAAAGTTTGCCTTTCATTGCTATGATTCCGTTTTCGAAATATTCGATATTGAGTCCGTTTTCATAATTTAACTCGCTTTTTAACTTTCCATTTTCGAAAAAAGTGTTCCATTTTCCTGTTCTTTTTCCATTTTTGTAATTTCCTTTTGCGAAAACTTTGCCGTTGGAATGAAAAAAAGTCCATTCTCCTTCTTCGCGTCCATTTTTTAAACTTCCTTCTTGCCGTTTTTGATTATTGGGGTAAAAATCGTAAAAAATTCCGTTTCCATCTTTGACAATTTGTTTTCCTTCGTTGTTCCAAGCGTTTAAAATTTTAGAGGAATCATCGGAGAAATAATATTTTTCCTTGATTTTTAGCCCTTTTTCGTTGTAAAAAATCCATAAACTGTCTTCGAGTCCCATTTTATAGAATCCGTTTTCCTTGACTTGACCGTTTTCGAAGAAAGACTGAAAAGTTCCGTATTGAACGTTGTAACGATATTCTGCTTCGAATTGTTTTTTGCCGTTTGCGTAGAAATACGTGAGTTTTCCGTGAACAACGCCGAAGAGGAATTCTGTTTCCTGAATTTTTTCTCCTTTTTCGTTCCACGAGGTCCATTTGCCGATTTCATCGCCGTTGCGAAGTTTTCCTTGACGTTTTTTCTGTTTGTTTTTCCAAAATTCGGTAACCAACGAATCTTGAGCGGCAGATAAAAATGAAAAGAAAATCAAAAAAATTGCGAAAAATGTTTTCATAAAATTAAAATTTTGATTTTAAAACGCAAATTTAAACATTTTTTGCAAATTAAACAACAAAATTTGGGAATAGAAGAGAGATAATTTCGTTTAACTTGTCAGCCATTCCAATGCGTCTTCTCGCTTAGAGAACCCTTTGATGTTGGTTTTTGCGAAAAAATTCACTGCGTTTAACAACATACTTTTGGCATCAGATATTCCAATGACTGCCATTTTTTCAGTTATTTTTTTGGTGCGTGAGGCGGCTTCCTTGAATTTTAACAAAACGCGTCCATTTATGAAGCAGTTGGTTACATCAATTAAAATTAATAAGTTTGTTCCTTGTTTGAAATCGTATAAAATTCCTTCTTCAATGAGGGACGAAACCGAGTTAATCTCGGATTTTTCGTCATCTACTAAGCCGCTGTAATTGTTGAAAATCACCTTTTTCCTGTTATAAAGACCTGTAAAAAAGCGTTCCATAAATATTTGTTAAAAAATTTTGATTTTAAAACGCAAATTTAAACATTTTATTGAAAAAAATAAAATATTTTTTATCTTTGCAAATATTTTTCAAAAATTTTTGTGCAAAAATGAAAACTGACAAAATTTTAGTTGTTGAAGACCAACCCGATATTTTAGAGTTAATCACGAATATTATTGAATATTCCGATATTGTTGAAAAGGTTTTTGGGGCAACAAACGCTCAGATGGGTATGAATATTGCGGTGAAGGAGCAGCCGAATCTTATCATTTCAGATTGGTATATGCCCGATATTTCGGGAATTGAGTTTATTCGGCGGTTGAAAAATCATTCGCTGACAAGAGATATTCCGATAATTATTTGCACAGGAATAATGGATTCGTCTTATCATTTGAAAATTGCCCTTGACTCGGGTGCGGCAGATTTTATTCGCAAACCTATTGATAGAATCGAGTTAATTGCCCGAATGCAGTCAGTTTTGAAATGGGCAAAATTGTACGATTTTACGAAACAACAAAAAGCAATTATTGAAAATAGTCATCGCGAGATTACCTCAAATATCACTTATGCGAGCCGAATTCAAAATGCAATTTTGCCGACAGAGGAGAATTTGCAAAGCGTTTTGAAGAATTATTTTATTTTTTGGAAGCCACGCGATATTGTTTCAGGCGATTTTTATTGGGCGACAAAAATTGGAAATTATATAATTCTTGCAGTTGCGGACTGCACAGGTCACGGCGTTTCGGGAGGATTTCTGTCAATGCTTGGAATTGCGTTTTTAAACGAGATAATTTATCGCAAAAATCTTGTTTCTGCTTCAGAAATTTTAGAGGAAATGCGGGCAAAAGTTAAAAATCTTCTCAAACAGACAGGAAATACTCACGAGGCAGGAGATGGAATCGATATGGCTTTGTGTATTTTAGACACAGAGGAAAATATTTTGCAATTTTCAGGTGCAAACTTGCCCTTAATTTTGATTCGCAATAACGAGTTAATCGAGTTTCACCCAACGAGAAATCCGTTAGGAATTTATCTTTTAGAGAGAAATTTCGAGAATCATATTATTCCGTTGCAAAAAAATGATGTAATTTATTTGTTCTCAGACGGTTATGTTGACCAATTTGGAGGAGAAAACGGCGATAAATTTATGACTCGCAAGTTTAAAAATTTACTTCTCTCGATTCATTCTTTCGAAATGAGTGAGCAAAAAACAATTTTAGAAAAAACACTTTTCGAATGGATGGGAAAACATAAACAAATTGACGATATTTTTGTTTTAGGTTTCAAAATTTAGCGAAAATTTTGGTAAAATGAAAAAAAAATTATATTTTTGCCAAGAGAAAAATGTTTAACAAATAAATTTTAACAGAAATGTTACCTGTAAATCCGAAGATAGATTTAGTTTTCAAAAAAATTTTTGGTGTCGAAAAGAACAAAGATTTATTAATCTCGTTGATAAATTCTATTGTTCCTGCCGACGAGCAAGTGGCTGATGTGTTGTTGAAAAATCCGTATAATGAGTTAAATTTCCTGAACGACAAATTATCCGTCTTGGACATAAAAGCCGTTGACCACAATGGACGTTTGTACGATATTGAGATTCAACTGGCAGGTTACGATTTTTACGGAAAAAGAGCCTTGTTTTATTGGGCGGAATTGTTTGCGAGTCAGTTAAAATCGGGGAAAAGATATGATTCGCTTTGCAAAACTATCTCAATAAGTTTCTTGGACTTCGAACTTTTTAACGACAAACGATGTTTTCGCAGAATTTGTCTCAAAGATTTTGATACGAATCAATTTTATTCGCAACTTGACTGCGAGGATTTGTATTTCATTGAGATGAAAAAATTTGAAAACAAATTGGAAAATATCAAAACGGCACTTGAACGTTGGGTTGCGTTTTTAAATAATGCTTCGCTTTTGCCGAAGGATTTGCAAAAAAATGTTCCCGAATCAGAACAGAAATTGCTTGAAAAGGCTGCTGAAGTGGCAACGCAAATGGGTTTCAGTGAAATTGAACAGGAATATTACTTTGCTCATCAAAAATTTATTTACGACCAAGAAGCAATTTTTGCAGTTAAAATGTCAAAAGTTCTTGCTGAGGCAGAACTCAAAAAAGCAGAAGCAGTTGCTAAGGCAGAATTAGAGGCAGAACTCAAAAAAATTAAGGCTGTGAAAGAAACAGAGGAGAACTTGGTTAAAAAACTTTTTGTCAAAGGAAGTAAAATCGAGGAAATTGCCAATTTGCTTGATATTTCTGTCAACAAAATTAACGAAATTTTAAAAAATTAACATTTCTATTTGTCTCGAAAAAAATTTTTTTGAGACAAATATTTTCAAAAAAAAATAAAAAATGGAAAACTCAAATAAAATTACTTATTTGTCTTTTGTCTTGGGTGAGGAAATTTTCGCTGTCAATGTGGGCAAGGTGTTGGAAGTTTTGGAACATCAAAAAATCACGCGAGTCCCAAAAACGCCGTCATATATCAAAGGAGTAATTAATTTTCGCGGTGAAATTTTGCCCGTCATTGACACGCGTCTGAAATTAAATCTTGCCGAACAACAAATTAATGATAAAACCGTCATTATTGTTTTAGACCTAAAAGTTAAGGATAAATCGGTGATATTAGGTGCAATGGCAGATTCGGTGAAGGATGTTATTGAGATTCACGAAAACGAAATCCGCGATGTTCCCGATATTGGAAACCGATATAATGTTGAGTTTCTGCAAGGAATGGTGAAAATTGAGAATATTTTTGTAATGTTATTGAACGTTGATAAAGTTTTTCTGTCAGACGAACAACAGCAACAAATTGTTGTCGAATAATTTTAATTTTTCAAAAACTTTTTCTTTCGAGAAAATGAAAATTTTTTCGAAAAATTTGTTTATTAAACATTTTTATGACTGAATTTTTAGAATATATCGAATCTTTACAAAGCGATTCTTTGGAAAATATCACAGAACATTCTAAACGTTCTGCGTTAGAAATGTTGTTGAAAAAATTTGCCGAAAAATCAGTTAACTTTGGCAGAATCAAGGTTTTACACGAACCAAAACGCAAAGAAAATTACGGTGCGCCCGACTTTTTAGTCAACGTAGATTACGCAACGGTGGGCTATGTTGAGAATAAAAAATTGACAGAGAATCTCGAAAAAACGTTAAAAACGCCGCAAATTTTCAAATATCGCGAGTTGTGCAAAAATATTATTCTCACCAATTATCTCGATTTTTACTGGATTTTTGGAGAAAATATTGAGAAAGTTTCGCTTTGCGAGATTTCAGATTTAGAGAGTAAACATTTTATTCCTGACAAAGAAAAGTGCGAAAGAATTGAGAATATGTTGCTAACCTTCTTTGCTCAAGTGCCGCAATACATTGATAATACAACAGATATGGCTGTTGCTCTTGCGAATCGATGTAAAAATTTGAGAGTATTTCTCACCAACGAATTGTTTCATCAAACCACAGAATTGCAGGAAGGCAGACTTCACGATTTATACAGCGTTTTTCAGAAACACATTTTTAACGAATTGACTATCAAGCAGTTCGGCGATTCCTTCGCACAAACTCTCGTCTACGGACTTTTTCTTGCCAAATTAAACGCAAAAGAAAATATTTTGTCTCTGAAAAATGCAAAAAATTTCATTTCAGCAACATTTCAGTTAATTCACGAGTTAGTTGCGTTTCTTGAGGAATTGGACAAACCCGAATATCGCGAGGCAAAATGGATTGTTGATGAGATTTTAAGTATTTTTAACTATCTCAACGTTGAAAAAATTCAGGAATCCCTGTCGTTCAACAAATTTGAAGACCCTTATATTTATTTTTATGAGGATTTCTTATCTGTCTACGACCCCGAATTACGTAAGGCGAAAGGCGTTTATTACACACCAACGCAAATTGTCAATTTTATCATTCGCGTTTTAAACGACATTTTAATCTCAACTTTCAATATTTCTGAAGGTTTTGCAGCGAAGGACAAAGTTACCGTTCTCGATTTTGCCACAGGAACAGGAACATTTCTGATGGAAATTTTTAAACAAATTCTCAATAATGAAACTTTTGCCCCGCAAAAAAATAAAATTATCAGCGAACATTTGCTGAAAAACATTTTTGGGTTTGAATGTCTTATTGCTCCTTATACGGTTGCTCATCTCAAACTTTCGCAATATTTGAAGGAAAGCGGCTATGAATTTTTGTACGGCGAGAGAATGCAAATATTTCTCACAAATACGCTTGAACCTGTTGAATTACAAGGAAGAATTCCGTTTTTGCCTGCCATCACGCACGAGGTAAAACAGGCACAAAATATCAAAGATAAACCTGTTTTAGTCATTACAGGAAATCCGCCGTATTCTTATCGTTCACAAAATACGGGAAAATGGATTAGCGAAAAAATCCGAAATTATTATTTTGTTGACGGCAAACCTTTGAAAGAAAAAAATTCGAAAGGTTTACAAGACGATTATGTGAAGTTTATCCGTTTTGCCCAAAATAAAATGGACAATGTTGAACAAGGTGTCGTTGGGATAATTACGAATCATTCGTTTTTGGACAACCCAACATTTCGCGGAATGCGGCAAAGTTTAATGAAAACTTTTGACCAAATTTATTTTATCGACCTGCACGGAAATGCCCGCAAAAAAGAGAAATCTCCCGAAGGAAAACCTGACAAAAATGTTTTTAAAATTATGCAAGGCGTTTGTATCTCGATTTTTATCAAAAAAAGAGATATGGAAAAAAAGATTTTTCACACTGATTTTTGGGGAATAAAAAAAGAGAAATTAGATTTGTGTTTAAATAATTCTTTGCAAACCGTTGATTTTCAAGAGATTAAACCGAATTCACCTTTTTATTTTTTCGTTCCGCAGAATCAGGAAAATCGAAAAGAATATGATAAATTTTGGTCAGTCAAAGATATTTTCGATGTTTGTAGTATTGGAATAACTTCGGCAAGAGATAAATTTACAATTCACGTTAAACGCGAGAAATTGATAAAAACAATTCGCGATTTTGTCAATATTTCGGAATCCGATGCGAGAAAAAAATATAATCTCGGCAAAGATACGCGAGATTGGAGAGTTTTGTTTGCTCAAAATGATTTGAAAAATAATTTTTTCAGAAAAGGAGAAGCATACGTTATGGATGTTAGCAAAATAAAAAAAATCGCGTACAGACCTTTCGATTTTCGATATACTTTTTACACGGGAAAAACTTGCGGTTTTCATTGTATGCCGAGAAAAAATGTAATGAAACATATGGAAAAGCCGAATATTGCGTTAATAACGGTGCGACAAATGGTTATTGCATCGGGAAGATGGCGACATGTTTTTGTCAGCAATACTTATACTTCTGCTTATCTTGTTGGTTCGACAAATTATGTTTTTCCGCTTTTTTATTATAATGGAAGTAGTGGGAATTCAACGAGTTACCTGTTTAAAGAAAATGATAAACGCGATAATTTCACTGAAAAATTTCGCAATTTTTTCAAAAATCTTTTTGGGACAAAAGTTTTAGACAAAACGCAAATTTCTGAAATTGAGAAATCAATTAAGGAATTGAAAAAACAACAGAAAAAAATTGAGAAATTAATCTCTGATTCTGAAAAAAATAAATTCCCCGATGAAATAATTATCGGACAAAAACAACTTTTTGAAGAGTTAAAAACGCAAATTGACTCTAAGAATAAAGAATTGGAGAAATTTTCGACAGAAAATTCTGAAGTAAATTTTTCACCTGAACAAATTTTTGCGTACATTTATGCGGTTTTGAACAGCAATTTGTATCAAAAAAAATATTTGGAGTTTCTCAAGATGGATTTTCCCAAAATTCCGTTCATAGAAAATATCGAAATTTTCGAAAAATTATCAACTTTGGGACAATCTTTGATAGATTTACATTTGTTTGATGTTGCTAAAATTTCTTCGAAATTTAAACATCTCGGCAAATTCAAGGGCGAAGGCAATTTCTTCGTTACAAAAATAGAATTTCTCGATTCGAAACTTTTTATCAACGAGAGTCAATATTTTGAAAATGTTTCGCAAGAAATTTTCGATTTTTGCGTAGGAAATTGTAAAATTTTGGAAAAATATTTGCAGAAAAGAAAAGAAATTTCTATCTTTGAGAGTTTCGAAGAAGTCGAAAATATCGTTCAAATAATTGCTGAAACTATTGAAATTTCAAGCGAAATTGATGATTTGGTTACAGCATTTTTACTTTGAAAAAATGAAAATTGAAAGAGATTATGTTTAAAAAAATGAAATTAAAAACCCGCATTTTTGCCTCAATTTGCGGAATTGTCAGTTTTGCATTTGTCTTGGTTACTTTTACCGTTGCAACAAACTCGATTCGAAGCGCAAGAGAATCAGCATTTAACGAGGCAAAATCTCTTGCAAGTGAACACGCAACAGCCGTTGACAGCGAATTTGAAGTAAATATGCTTGCCACAAGAACCGTTGCACAGGTTTTCGAAAATCTGCGAAATAACGGTTTCACAGACAGAAAAACTTTCGACGACATACTCAAAAGTGTCTTAGAGGAAAACGACAACTTCCTCTCTGTCTGGAGCATTTGGGAACCAAACGCATTAGACGACAACGACAAACGTTTCGTCAACACAACTTACGGCAACGAAAAAGGCAGATTCACAACTGCTTGGTATCGAACAGGACCCAAAACCGTTGAGAGACAAGTAAATCCAGAACCCTCACCTGCGAGCGAATATTTTACAACCATCAAAGTCGGCGAAGAAGTAATGGTTAATCCGTATTATTACAAATACGAAACTCGTAATGATTCAGTTTTGGAAACCAGTGTTGTGGTGCCGATAAAAAATAAACGCGGCAAAGTTTTTGGAGTCGTTGGAATCGATATTGAACTTTCGAAGTTTCAGGAAATGGTCGAAAAAATTCGCCCCTACGAAACAGGAACAGCAGTTATTTTGTCCAACAATTCAACAATTGTCAGTTCAACGAAAAAAGACAGAGTCGGGAAAAATTTGAATCTCGTTGATAGTCTCGAAAATAAAAGCAGTTTGAAACCGTTTAATGTTGAGTCACAAATAAAATTGGGCAATACTTTTTCCTTTAACACTTTTAATTCGCTTTCAAGTTCAGAAAATCATTTTATTTTTGTGCCGTTTCGGGTCGGAAAAACTAAAATGCCCTGGTCTTTTGGCATTTCCGTGCCGATGAATAAAATTATGGAAGACGCAAACAGAGCGATTCTTTATACAATTATCATCGGAATTTTGTGTATGCTTGGGTTAATTTTAGTCATTTATTGGTTGACGAGAAATATTGAAAAAATTATCAATAAATTAATCAACGAAACTAAAAACCTTACCGATGAGGCAAGTAAGGGCAATTTCAAGATTCGGGGCAATGTCGAAAATATTGATAACGAATTTCAACCAATTATTGTCGGAATAAATAAAACGCTAGACACAATTATTGCGAAAACATTTTGGTACGAAACTATATTAGACTCAATACCGCTTCCCATTTCGGTTACCGATTCAGAGTTAAAATGGACGTTCTTCAACAAAGCCGCCGAAGGATTAGCACACATAAAACGCGAAACACATATCGGTCAACATTGTAATAATTGGGGTGCAGATATTTGTAACAACGAAAATTGCGGAATTAAACGGTTGCAGCAAGGAATAACTAAAACTTTTTTCAAACAAGAAGCCTCAAATAAAAATTATCAAGTTGATGCTGCTTTTTTGAGAGACGAGAAAGGAAATATTATCGGGCAAATCGAAATTGTGCAAGATATTACTCATATGCAGAGAGTTGCAGAATTTAACGAAGTTGAAGTCAATAAACTTCTCGAAAATCTGAGTTTTATCTCCGAAGGACGTATAAAAATAGACTCGAATGTTACTCCTGTAGACGAATATACGCAGGAAGAATTTGCGAAGTTCACAAAAATTTATCAATATTTAACTGTCACCGTCGAATCTATGCAGTTGTTGATTTATGATACGATTGCGATAAGTAAAAGCGCCACAGCAGGTGATTTGGCAAACATAAAAATTGATCTCTCGCGTCATAAAGGCGATTATGCAGTCGTAATGAAATCGTTGAACAAAGTTTTCGAAATGATTATTAGGCCCCTGCGTCAGGGAAGTATAATTTTGGAACAACTCGCAAGCGGCGAATGGGTTGAGGAAATTGATTCGTCTACTTATAAAGGTGATTTTAAAATTTTTATGGAAAGCATGTCGATGATTCGAAATTCTATAAAAACTTTGTTTAACGAACTTTCGCAACTCATCGACCAAATTTCTGTCGGAAATTTAAAAACTGTTTGCGAAACAAATTTGCTGCAAGGTTTTTATAAAGATATTTTATTCGGCATAAATCAAACTGTCGAGGCAATTGTTACTCCGCTGAACAAAAATGTCGATTATTTGCGAAAAATCTCGAAAGGAGAAATCCCCGAACGAATCACAGAAAATTATCAAGGCGATTTCGAACATTTTAAAAATGCGTTAAATCGTTGTATTGATGCGTTAAATGGAATTGTTGAAAACGTTAAAACGTATATTTCCTTCGCACAAGCAGGAAAAATTAACGAAATTAATTTTGAAACAGACAAATATCAAGGCGTTTTTGCCGATATTATGTCGGGACTCAATATTTCTGCACAGGCAACCGCCACGCCGATAAACGAAATGATTGACATTTTGAATCGAATTGCAAAAGGAGACTTGTCGAAAACCGCTGAAGGAAATTATCAAGGAAAATTTATTGAAATGAAAAGTGCCTGCAACACTTCAATTACTGCGTTAAAAAGAATGCAAAATTATTTAACCAACACCATCGAAGCGTTAAAAATCGGCGATATTGACTCGCGTTGCAGCACGGAAAATTTGCAAGGTGTTTATTTCGATTTGTTAAACGGCACAAATCAAGCCATCGAAACCATTGTTACTCCCGTAATTGAAGGGACAACAATTTTAAACGAATACGCAAACGGCGAATATCACAGAGAAATGCGAGATTTAGTCGGAAAACAAGTCGTCTTTTCAGATAGTATTAAGTTGATTCGCAACAACTTAATGATTTTGATTCAAGATACGATGCAACTTTCTATCTTCGCTGCCGAAGGAAAATTTGACAAACGAATCGAAATCGAGAAATACAAAGGAAATTATGCCGTTATTGCTAAAAGTTTAAACAAACTTTTTGACAATATTATTTCCCCAATTAATTATGCGAAAAATTGGATAAAAGCACTCTCCGAAGGAGAAATGGTCGAAAAAATTGAGGTAGAAAATTATAAAGGTGAATTTAAAATTTTTATGGAAAACCTCGATTTGATTAGAGAATCCATCGATATTTTGCTTGACGAAATTTTGATGGTCATAAATCACACGGCAGAAGGAAAATTGAACTATCGCTGCGAGGCAAAACGCTTAAATGGTTTTTATCTGTCTATTTTAGAAGGCGTAAATGCCACTCTTGACGCAATTATTTCGCCGCTTTATGTAATGGCAGGATTTATTGAGAAAGTTTCAAAAGGCGAGGAATTAAAACCAATTACAGACCAATATAACGGCGATTTTAATATTATCAAAAATAATATTAATGTTTGCGTTGAGATAATTTATAAACTTATCAATGAAATTAACTCGTTGATAAAAAGCACGTTAAACGGAAATCTCAAAACGAGAATAAAATCTAATGAATATCAAGGAAATTGGGAAGTTATTGGAAAAGGAATCAACGAAACACTCAACGCACTTACCGACCCGCTCTCGGTTACAAGTCAATATTTAACGAAAATCTCGAAAGGTGAACTTCCTCCGACTATTTCTCAAGAGTACAAAGGTGAATTTAACTCGTTTAAAAATTCGATTAACTCTTTAATTGAAGCGTCAACGTTAATTGTTGAGAAATCGAAGTTAATTTCTCAAGGACATCTTGATATTGAACTGCAGAAACGTTCTGACAAAGATGAATTAATAGAATCCTTCACAGAAATGGTAAAAACAATTTCGAAAACCGTTTCAAATGTTGCCTCCGTTTCGAATAGCATTGCCGAAGCATCGCAAAGTATGAATCAGATGGCACTCAACATGACGCAAGGGGCTAATGAACAAAGTTCGTCTACCGAGGAAGTTTCCTCTTCGATGGAAGAAATGGCGGCGAACATAAATCAAAATACTGAAAATGCTTTGTTGACTGAAAAAATTGCTCTCAAAGCGGCTCAAGATATTCTCAAAAGCAATAAATCTGTTATGTCAACGGTTGAGTCAATGAGAAATATCGCTGAAAAAATTAAAATTATTTCTGAAATTGCCCGCAAAACCGATTTGCTTGCCATCAACGCTGCCATCGAAGCCGCTCGCGCAGGCGAACACGGAAAAGGTTTCGCCGTAGTGGCAACGGAAGTGCGAAAGTTAGCCGAAAGAAGTCAAACCGCCGCAGACGAGATAAACAAAGTTTCGAGTCAGAGTGTGAAAATCGCAGAGGAATCAGGAAAATTGTTGTCTGAAATTGTGCCAGATATTCAAAATACGGCAAAATTGGTTCAAGAAATTGCCGCTGCAAGTCGCGAACAAAATACAGGTGCCTCGCAGGTCAATAATGCGATTTCGCAACTGAATCGAGTAACGCAGCAAAATTCTGCTGCCGCAGAAGAACTCTCAACAAGTGCAGAGGAACTTGCCTCGCAAGCCGACCAACTTTTACAATCCATCTCGTTTTTTAAAATGAAAATGGAGAAAGAAATTTCTCAAAAAATCTCGTTGAATAAAAAAAATCCGTTAATTTTGCGATGCGAAACTAAACGTTCTACCAATTTAAAAGGAGTAACTTTAATTCTTGACGACGAAAATGACCAAAATTATGAAAAATTTTAATATCGAAACCGTAAAAAACTTTTTCTCGCAGCGACAAAATCGATTACTCGTTTATTATTTTGTGATTTTGCTGCTTTTAACCTACTTTTTTTCAGATAGTAAATGGACAAGCAACATTCATTTGCATACGATTTTCGATTTGTCTGCGACATTTTTTATTTTTGTCAGTGGGTTAATCTCGTTTATTTATTTTTCCACAACGAAAAAAGAAGTTTATTTATTTCTCAGTGCAGCCTTTCTCGGTACAACATTGCTTGATTTATATCATACAATTGTGCCGTCAGAATGGTTTATTAACCGTTTTCCAGAAACACCTGCGGCAGTCATTGGGTGGAGTTGGCTCGCTCCACGTTTATTTCTCGCCGCTGTACTTTGTTTTTGTGCATTTTTTTACCAAAAAAAGAGAGAATTATTCCCAAACAAAACGACTCAACATAAAATCAAAGTTGTTTTTGGAACAATTTTTCTTGCTTCAATAATATTTTTCGTATTTTTTGCGTTAGTAAAATTGCCTTCCGCATACAATTCGAACTTTTTTATTCACAGAGTGCAAGAATTTTTGCCCGCAATGTTGTTTATCATTGCGTTTTGGGGTTTTGCAAAAAACGGAATCTCGCAAAAAAAACATTTCGAGTATCTTTTGTTGTTTGGAATCATTACAAATATCGTAATCCAAACTTTTGTAATGCCTTTTTCCCATCAACCTTATGATTTTTTCTTTGATTTTGCTCATGTTTTAAAAATTTTGAGTTACTTTCTCATTATGGGCGGACTTTTGGGTGATATTTCTGAACGTTTTAAACTGCTCGAAGTGCGAAAAGAAACCGTTTTGAATTGCGAAACAAAGTTTCGGTCTATTTTTGACTGCGGAGTAGAGAACGCAGGAATCGAAATTATGCTTGAAGAAGCACTTATCCCGTTGAAAACGACTAACGAATATATTAAAAAACTTGCAAACGGCGAAATTCCGCCCCAAATTACCGCAGAATACAAAGGTGATTTTAATAAAATTAAAATTTATTTCAATTCTTTGATAGAAACTTTTACAGCAATGTTCTCGGAAACAGAAAATCTTGCTAAAAATGCTGCTGACGGAAACCTCAAAATGAGAGCAGATATCTCAAAACATCAAGGAATTTATCAACAAATTATCAACAACTTCAATAAAACGCTTGATAATTGGAATCAACCAATTACATTGACCGCTACTTATCTCGAAAAAATTGCGAAAGGTGAAATTTCTGAACACATAAAAGAGGATTTCAAAGGCGATTTTAACATTTTAAAAACGAATGTTAATTCTTGTATTGAGTCTTTGCACGGCGTTGTCGATTCCATCAACCTATATATATGGCTGATGCGAGGCGGCGAGATTGAGAAAATTAAATTTGACGCAAATAGTTTCGAAGGCGTTTACGGCGAAATTATCAACGGTTTAAACCTTGCCGCAGTCGCAGTTAATCAACCGTTCTCCGAGATAAACAACGTTTTAATCAATATTTCTCAAGGCGATTTGTCGAAAAAAATCGAAGGAAATTATGCTGGAAGTTTTTCTGTAATGAAAAATGCGTGCAATAAACTCGTCAAAACGCTAAATATTTTGCAGGACGAATTGAATTATGTTATCTCGCAACAAAAAGAAGGCGAATGGGACTCAAGATGCAACACTACGCAAGTGTCAGGAATTTTTCATTCTCTACTCACAGGAATCAACGAAACGCTCGACGCCGTGGGACAACCTCTCAAAAACGGAATAACTATTCTCAACCATTATGCAGACGGCGATTTTAACAAAACCATCCCAATTTTCAAAGGCAAACAACTCGAATTTTCTAATTCGTTAAATACTTTGAAAAACAATATGATTGCGGTAATGAAAGACTCAATGACAATGTTAAGCAACGCTTCGGCAGGAAATTTGAACGTTGTCATAGACCAAGAAAAGCACAAAGGCGGTTTCGGAATAATGATAAAAAGTATGAACAAAATTTTTTCAACAATTTCAGAACCTTTGATATATGCGACAAATTGGGCAAAACGACTCGCAGCAGGTGAAAAAGTTGAGAACATTGAACTCGAAAAGTACAAAGGAACTTTCAGAGATTTGATGGAAAGTTTAAATTTAATTCACAAATCTATAGAAAATCTTTTGTCAGAAATATTCGCACTCATCGAAAAAGCAGAAGCAGGAAATCTTAATTATCGCGCTAAAACCGAAGGTTTAAACGGAAATTACAATGAAATTTTAAACGGAATTAATAAAACTCTTGATTCTATTGTTTCGCCGTTGCAAATTGCCGCCTCATATTTCGAGAAAATTGCGAAAGGACAAATCCCACAAAAAATCACCGAAAATTATAACGGAGATTTTGAAAATATTAAAAATAGCGTCAATAAATGTATTGAGGCAATAAATTTGTTGGTCAACGATACAAATTTTATCTCATCAGCCGCCGCTGAAGGCAATATTATGATTCGAGGTAACACAGAAATTCATCAAGGAGAATTTAAGCAAATTATTTCGGGAATGAATCAGACACTTGACTCAATAATTTTGCCGTTCAATACTGCCGCAGAATATATTGATAACATCTCGAAAGGAATAATTCCGAAGAAAATCGACCAACAATACAAAGGCGTTTACAACATTTTGAAGGAAAATTTGAATCAATGTATCGAGGCAATCAATGCTTTGACCGTTGATACGACTTATTTGTTGTTCTCAGCGGGAGAAGGAAAGTTAAACATCCGCGCAGACAGCACGAAACATCAGGGAAAATTTAAAAATATCATTGAAGGAGTGAATAAAACTCTCGATGCAGTTACAAATCCCGTTCTTACCTCTACGCAACTTCTCGACAAAATTGCGAA
Source organism: Rikenella microfusus (assembly GCA_020719385.1). Lineage (GTDB taxonomy): Bacteria > Bacteroidota > Bacteroidia > Bacteroidales > DYQK01 > DYQK01. The sequence goes on from DYQK01000021.1 coordinate 33,332, forward strand.
AGGTGAAATTCCGCAAAAAATTTCAGAAACTTATAGCGGCGACTTTAACGTGATGAAAAATGCGATAAATCAATGTATTGATACGTTAAATTTGCTTTTGTCAAGTATCAACGAATTTATTGCGTTTTCGAAACGCGGCGAACTGAACCAAATACGTTTTGAAACGAAAAATTTCGAAGGAATTTACAAAGCGATAATCGAAGGTTTAAATCAGTCTGCCGCTTTGATTTCTGCTCCCTTGGACAATATTACGAAAGTGTTGAATCGAATTGCTCAAGGTGATGTCAGCAATAAACTCACAGAAAATTATTTCGGACAATTTAAGGTTTTAAAAGAAAGTGCGAACACGTTAATTGAGGCGGAACATTTAATTATTGAAACTTCGAAGCAAATTGCTGCGGGAAATCTTAACGTCAAGATACAAAAACGCTCGGAAAAAGATGAATTTTTCGATTCTTTTGGAAACATGGTGAAAACGTTGGTTTTTGCGTTAGAAAATTTTGCAGAAGCAGCACATAACATTGCGGAAACCGCCCAACAGATGAATAAAATGTCAACTTTTATGGCAGAATCTGCAAACAGACAGGCAACAGCCGCCCAAGAGGCTTCTTCTTCGATGGAAGAAATGGCGGGTAGCATCAGACAAAACACCGACAACGCAAAACAAACCGAATCTATCGCACTCAAAGCGGCTAATGATATTTTGAAAGGCAATAAATCTGTTGAGATAACATCAGAATCGATGAGAAATATCGTTGAAAAAATTAGAATCATTACAGAGATTGCGAGAAAAACCGATTTGCTTGCCATCAACGCTGCCATTGAAGCGGCTCGCGCTGGTGAACAAGGAAAAGGGTTCGCCGTAGTGGCAACGGAAGTGCGAAAGTTAGCCGAGAGAAGTCAAAATGCGGCAAATGAAATCAACGAAGTTTCACTTTCGAGTGTGCAAGTGGCTGAAAATTCGAGTAAATTGCTTTCGAAAATTGTTCCCGATATTCAAAATACCGCAAAATTAGTGCAAGAAATTGCCGCAGCAAGCAAAGAACAAGACTCTGGCGTTAACCAAATCAATTCTGCCATTCAATTATTGAACCAAATCACGCAGGAAAATACTGCTTCTGCCGAAGAACTCTCGACAAGTGCAGATGTTCTTGCTGCTCAATCTGAAAAATTGTTGGAAATTCTTTCTCAATATAAGTTTAACAAAACTTTTGAAACTGAAAAACAAAAAAAACAAGAGAAAAAATTTATTGTTGAACAGACAAAAAAGAAAAATGTCACAAATTTTGGAGGAATAAACTTAAAACTTGACGATGACGACTCAGAATTTGAGAAATATTAAACTTCCCAAACTAAAAATTCATACACAAATTAGTATTTCTCTTATTTTGGGGATATTTTTTGGGATATTTTTCGGAAATTTTCACGGTTCAATATACCTTTTCGATGGGTTTATTGATGTGAAGTTTCATATCAAAGCGGAATATTTCTCTTGGCTCGGAGATTTATTTTTGCGTTGTCTCAATTTTGTAACGATTCCTTTGCTTATTATCTCGGTCATTTCGGGTTTTGCAAACATCGAAAACGGCAAAAACTTGATTCGTTTAATCTCAAAAACTTCTTTTTTTTACTTTTTAACGACTTTTTTTGCGATTCTTATCGCAATATTCTTCTCAAAATTGTTCGTTTCGGGAGAAAATATTGATTTACGACTAACCGTCTCCGTTGAAGGACTCGAAACAGCAATGGAATCTTTTGGTGAAATTGTGTTGCAACTCGTCCCGACCAACATTTTTTCTGCTTTTATGAAGGGGCAACTCGCTTCGATTCTTGTCTTGGGAATTTTATTTGGGTTTTTCATTGGCAAAGTTTCGGTTTCATCGCAATTATTTCTCACAGAATTTTTTAATTCCTGCTTCGAAGTAATGATGAAATTGACTTTGTTTATTTTAAAACTCACGCCAATCGGAATTTTTGGAATTGCTGTTCACATCACTGCAACAGAAGTCATTGAAAATCAACGTTTTATATCTATTTTCCCGATGATGAGTAAATTTTTTTTATTGGTTTTAGGATGTTTATTTTTTCACGGAATAATTATTTTGCCGATATTTCTCAAAAGTAAAAAAATTAATGTATGGAAACATTTTAAACAAATGCGAAGTAGTTTATTGATGGCTTTTTCCACAGCCTCTTCAACGGCAACATTACCGCTAACTATCGAGAGTCTGCAAAGTGGTTGCGGAGTTTCGAACCGAATTTCGAGTTTTGTCCTGCCGCTTGGGGCAACATTTAACATCAATGCAACGGTGATTTATGGTTGTGCGGCAACAATTTTCGTAACACAAATTTATGGCAATCATTTGAGTTTTTTTGATTATATAATAATGATTTTAACGTCAATAATTGCTTCGATGGGTGCGGCGGGAATTCCGATGTCGTCAATGGTTGTTCTCTCAATAATATTGACTTCCGTAGGGCTTTCGAAAGAAGCAGTTGGTTTATTGTGGATTATTGACCCGATTTTAGAAATGTTTAAAACGGTAACAAACGTTTGGAGCGACAGTTGTATTGCCGTTGTTGTCGCAAAAAGCGAGGGAGAAATATTAAATGTGTGAAATTATTTGTTACAAAGATAAAAAATTCTTATTTTTGCAAAAAAATTTATGATGTTAGAAGAGTTAATCAATATTTTTGCCTCAAAAATTGGTTTTTCAACGCAAGAATTGTTGCGTCAAAGTTTTGTTGCGTTTATTGAAAAAAATTTACAAGAGATAAAAGACGAGATTTCTCGTATTCAAAATTTGTATGAAATTAAAAAACCTTCAGATTTTGAAAAATTATATGAAAATGGAATTATTGAAGAGAAGGATTCGTGGCAAGATTATCAACTTTTTGACCATTTATTTTATAAACAAGAAATTTTTGAGGAATTTTTAATCATTTTTAAAATATGAATCGCAAAATAGTCAATACAAAGGAATTAAAATTAATTATTTTAACAGAATTTTCAGATATTGTTTCTGATGTGCAGGAATCTTTTATGAACGAGTTGCGAATCATACTGTATGATAAAAGTTTTATTGATATTTGGTTCTCAATAAATTTAGAAAATCGTTACAGTTATCATTGGGAACGAAAACATATAGATGGTTTTATATTTCGACACGATAATATTCCACATATAAAATGGAAAAACATCTCAACTTTCCCCAAACATTTCCATAATAAATCAGAAGAAAAAGTAGAATCCAGTTTTATTTCTGATTCTCCACAAAATGCTGTTCGAGAAATAATGGAATTTGCAAAGTTTTTTCTAAGAAAAGGATGAATTTTTATTTTTGTTTAACAATTTCCTCTTCCAATTTCGTTAAATGATATAATTGAAAAACTAAATTGTCGAATTCGTTTTCGATTTTCTTAATTTGCTTGAAAATTTTTTGCAATTTTTCTTTTTCTTCTTTGAAAATGATAATCCATTCTGTTTGTTTGCGAGAAATTACAGGAGATTTTAATTTCGCCATCTCATCGCAAAATTCTTTCCATTCTAATGAAAACCAACGTTCAGAAAAATGATTTGTTGACGCAAAATTAAACTCTGCTTTTAATATGTCAATAAAATTTTCGTTCAGTTGATAAAAATCGTTGTTTAATTTTAACAAAGTTTTCACTTTCTCAATAATTTTCTGTTCATTTTCGACAGAAATTTCAGGAATAGGTAAATTTTCAAAAAAACTTATCGGATATTTTAACGAACCCTTCGGAATACGAATGTTATAACAAGTAGTTTTATGATACCAATTCAATAATTTCGAGTTTAATAAACCCAATAAAACAAATTCGTTGATTTTTGT
>DYQK01000022.1 GCA_020719385.1 Rikenella microfusus
AAGGTAAACATTTTTTTCGAAAAAACAAATTTTTTCAATGTTTTTTCTTTTTTTTCAAAAAAATTTTTATCCCCTTTGCTAAAGACAAAGGGGATTTAGAATTTAGTTAAAAACTCAATATTATTTCACAACAAATTTGTGAATCTCAACTTTGTTGTTTTTTCTAATTTGCAAGAAATAAATTCCTTTCGCAAATTTCGAAACATCAACATTCGTTTTTTCGCTTGTAATTGGTTGATTTACAAAGATTTTCCCATCAACATTTAAAATTGTAATGTACGAATTTCTCTCGGCTTCAACGGTTAATTGCGAGGAAACAGGATTCGGATAGATAGAAATTTTACTTTCAAAAGTATTTATTCCAAGAGCCGCAAGAATCAGGGTTTCAGTAATATCGGCGTTTGTAACCGTTAAAGTTCCTCTTATTGTGTTGTAACCTGTTTTCCAAATTTGATACGGATAAGTACCTGCAGGAAGTAAATCTTCGATTTTTCCATTTGCGTCAGTTAGAACAACGGTGTCAAGCATCGAAACAGAAGCATTTGCAATTGCTTTGTTTGCTTTATCTTTTACCACAAAAGTAACTTTGTAGATATTTTTCAATGTTACCTGCAAAGAAGTATCATTTGAAAAATTTAACGTATCAACGAATGGAATATACAAATTTTCTTTCATCACAACGCAAGCATATTGCCCTTCATTTACATTATTGAGTGAAAGTTTGCCTTGTGCGTCTGTTGCTCCTGAATAAATTGTTGATGGATTTGCAATATTTTTTAAATAAATCGAAGCATTAGCGATAACATTTCCTTGTTCTTCTTTTACTGTGAAAGAAATTGTGCAAGTTTTTGTCGTAGGAACTAAAAGTACAGGCATTCCAACAGGAATATTAATTACTTTCACTGTGCCGTTTGTTGTTGTGTAACCATCTTTCTCAACTTGATAAGTGTAATCTCCTGCTTTCGCTTCGAAAACTGCTTTCCCTTGAGCATCCGTAATCATTGATTCGGAGTTAAAAGTAACAACTGCATCGGCGATAGGTTCGTTGTTGTTGATATTTAAAACGGAGAAAGTCACTGAATAAGTTGCTTCGCTGAGGATAACATTGATAATTGTATCAGAATTTAATGTTAAACTTCCAGCAAAAGTGTTGAAACTTTCTTTTTCAACGGAGAAGGTATAAGTTTTTGGCAATAATTTCTCGACAATAACTTGTCCTTGTGCGTCAGTAGTGAAATTTTCCTCATTAATTTTCAAAATAGCACCTTCGAGAGTTGTTCCTAACGCATTTTTCACAATAAATGTTGCGTTGTAAGTAATTTTTTCCAAACTTATCTCGATAGTTGTATCAGAATTTAACGTTAAATTACCGTTAACTGCTTGATACGAGGTTTTTGTTACGGAATAAGTGTACGAATTTTCTAAAACATTATTGAAAACTGCGATTCCTGATGCATTTGTGAGTTTTGTTACCGTGCCAAGAGTGATAACTGCTTCAGCAACAGGAGTAGTTCCTTCAATTACATTAAACGTAACATCATAAGTTCCTTGAGGATTTATTTCAATGAAATATATTTTTGTAGTGTAACCGTCTTCAGCAACACTATGAAGTTGATAACCACTTTGCAAATCATTTGCAACGGTGATTCCGTCATTTTCATATATTTCATAACTTCCGTTTAAAGGTTCATCAACGTTCAATTCAAATTCTGACAAAGTTGTTCCGAAAGGAATATTCGAGATAATTTCTGCACTGTCATCAACATTATAGATAGTCGAAGTAACGCAAGGATTATGGTTGACATTGTCTTCTTCTATCATTACGTCATCAACGTATAAAAGCCATTGTAACGCATCGCTAAATCCGTGGAATCCGAAGTAATAAACACCGTTGCTGTCGGGCGTGAACGGAGCAATATGTTCTATCCATTCCTCGTTGTTCATTTCTGTGTCATAAAACAAAGGTGAGGTAGTGTTCATTGCTGTTGAGTCGTTGTCTGTTCCGATGTAGACGCCCATTTTTTCTGTTGTTGAATTTTGATAAATTGCCACTTTGAACCAGAAACGGAGTGCGTAACTTTTTCCACCTTCGAGTTGCATCGGCGGAGTAAATAACCAATCATTGTTGGGATGTAACATCGAAAAAGCAAGGTGCATTCCTTGATTTCCTGAATGTGCGTTGTTGGGATAAGTTGAGCTGTTGCGAATCATATCCCAAGATTGGAATTTTTCGTTTGCGTTTTGCAGCGACCAACCCATCGGATATTCGTAATGATATTGATAAGATTGATGCGAGACAACATTCTCGAAACCTTCCATCCATGGAAAGTCGAAACTGTTGGGTCAGACATTGTTGAGAAATTCCATACAGGGCAGTTTAATGCATCGCCAACTGCGTTGTAAGGGACAATTTTCCAAAAATATGTTGTTGAATATTGAATGTCGAAGTTGCAAGCCCATGTTGTTGTGTCTTGTAAATCGATTCCGTTAGCGATACCGCGTCAAAGGCTTCGAACAAAGTTGGGTTATTTGCGAGAATAGTTGCGTTGAGAAGTAAATGATTATCTCCGTTGAAAGCACCGTTGATGTTAAACGTAACGGTTTGCGAGGGTGTTCCTGTTTCTGTTGCGTTCAAGCGAATCTCGATGGTGTCGCTTGCGTTTGGCTGAATAATGCTTCCTGTGTATGTTGTTGAAAATGGCGGATTTATACTTAATCCCGAAATATTTAACGCACCGTTTCCCCAATTTGAAACAACAACTTTTGTTGTTGTCGTTCCGTTCACAAATAATTCTCTAAAATTATACAACGATGGAGAAATATGAATTTCAGGCGTGTTGTCAAGGTTTGAAACGGTAATATCGTCCAAGAAAAATTTATTGGTGTTTATCATTCCTTGAATGTGAGCGAGATAATATCTCCAACGAAAATAAACATTATTTCCTGAATTTATTATGTAAATTTCGCGAACGTAATTTTGCATTGCAGCGGCAGTTGTCAATGTGTCGAGAGTTTGCCAAGTGTTACCGCCGTCATAAGTTACTTCGAAAAATGTTGAATCTACGCTTCCTGAAACATACGATTTCCACCAGAAAGACAAAGACTTCGGTGCATCAATATTGAATTTTGGGGTCATCAAAGTGTAATAACCTGAATCCCAAGGAGTGCAATAAGCGCAGAAAGTGCTTTGATGAGCGTAATTTGGTGTTGAATGATCGTTCATATGCCAAGAACCTGAACCCGTTGTCGGATAAGTCCAGCCAGAAAGTAACGGATAATTAATGTTTATTGTAAGCGAATCTTCGCCTTCGAAACCCATTTCCCACGGAAAAGTTGAGATAACTGCTTGCGTTTTAAATTTCCAAAGCGGCGAGGTGCTGCTTGCTGAAGCGTTTTTCGCAACAACTTTCCAAAAATATCTCGTATTAGGTGTCAAAAGAGTCGTTGGGAACCGTAACGTCCGGGTGCAGTAACTGCTCCATTATCAACAACTTTCGCAGAAGCAGACAACAAGGCAACAGCAGCTGAATCTGTTGCAAAATACATATCATAAAAAGTTACTCCATCACCTAATTCGCAAGAAACTAAATCTGAAACAGAATTCTTTACCGAATTGCTGACAGGAATTTCGCTTGTCGGAGTCGGAAGTCCTACGTAATACAAGCGAATGTCGGGCAAACCTGACGGATAAGGATTCAAATATCCCGGCGTTGTTGGAAAACTAACATCATTTCCACTACTTTTATTGTCGTTAATTGTTGAAGTTGTTGCGTAAAAATTCGCATAAGACGCAGAACCACTTCGATTTTCCCAATGTAAAATCAAATTATCGCTGCCGTTATAAGCGAAGGACGTAGATAACGCAATTTGATTCCAACCAGGGTTTAAAACTAAATTTCCTTCGAAAACTTTTGTGTAACCATTGCTTTCGGGATTTTCGTAACCCGCATCACCAAAAATGACTCGCGAATCATTTTTCAGATAAATTTTTTGATTATTGAACGTTTTTTGTGCATTTGTAGACATATTTATACTCAAATGCGTAATACTTTTTGCTGCACCGACAGCAGATTGCGGATAAATAGCCGAATACCACGCATAATTCCACGAAGTATAAAATGGATAAGGATTATTCGTTTGATTTCCTACTCCAATTTCCACGTAACTTTGTGCCGACAAATTTAATATCGACAAGAAAAACATCAACAAAATGCCAAGAGAAACTTTACAAAACTTCATAAACTGATTTTTTATTTGTTTTCTGAAAAATTTTAATGAGACAAAATTAAAAAAAAATGTTTAAAAAAAGAATAAAATGTAAATTATTTTTTTTAATTTAACTACAAAATAAAAACATTTTTCTATTCTGTGCAAGAGAAATATAGTTGAAGTTGCGAAAATCGGGGTTGAAGTTGCAAAAATCGGGGTTGAAATAACATTTCGCAAATTTTTTTCATTTTATTTCTAATAAAATTCCCAATAAAAATTATTTATAAATTTGTAAATTTTGAAAAATTTTGTATTTTTGCGAAAAATTTTTAATGAAAAAATGAAAAAATTATTTCAATTAGGTGCTTCGGTGCCGCAAAAAACTTTGCTCGCAATAGAAATTTTGGGATTAATATTTTTTCTCCTCGTTTGGTTTGTCATAACTTTTCCCGTTGAAAATACAGCAATTCAATTCTCCTCAAATAATGCGAAATTGCCTTCAACGTACAAATGGAAATTGCCCGATAACTCGCTGCAAAATTTCAACGGCGACAACGTTTTGATAAACGCAAAAACAGGAAATTACGAATTTACTTTTATTGACAGTTGCGGCTGCGAAATAAAAGCAACATTAAACGTTCCGAATAAAATTTCTGACAAAATCTCGAAAACTTTCGAAACGCAATGCAAAAAATCAAAGCAAAATATCACGCTTTCTGTCGATATTTTAACCAACAAAGACGGCTGGCTCGTCAGTAAAGGTACTTTGCCAACGCCGCAAAGCGTCATCATTTCCTACGGCGACTTAATGAAGGATTTTGTCATTTGGGAAACAGGTTACTCATTGATATTAAACATCTTAGGTTATCTCGAAGCAATTTTATTCTCGATAATATTAGGTTTTCTCATCGGATTAATACCGTTTTTCAGAGGACTTCTCAGCCGTTATGTGAACGCAATACGTTTTATTCCGCTAACCGCTGTAACAGGAATTTTTATTGCATGGTTTAGTATTTATACAAATATGAAAGTGCAATTTCTTGCGTTTGGCATTTTTGTGTATCTTTTGCCTGTTGTTGTGCAACGCATTGACGAAATTGAGAAAGTATATTTGCAAACGGCCTACACGCTTGGGGCGACAAAATGGCAAACTATCAAAGATATTTATTTCCCGTATGTTACCTCAAAAATCATTGACGACATACGCGTCTTGACCGCAATCTCTTGGACTTACGTTATTATTGCAGAAATGTTAAACCAAACTGGCGGAATCGGAGCATTAATTTATTTGGCAGGAAGACAAAGCCGAATAGACAAAGTTTTTGCTTTGTTGTTGATAATCATAGTGATAGGAATTTTGCAAGACAAATTTTTCTCTTGGTTAGACAAAATTTTATTTCCACACAAAACTCGAAAAACAGCAAAATAAAAATGAAAAAACTTTTTTTCTTCCTAATTTTTTTGGGAATAATTGTTTCGAAAGCAAATTCTCAAACGAATAAAATTGATTTGAGTGAAATTATTTACTCTGTTTCGAATCCCGAATACGGGAAAATGCAGATTTCTCAAGATTCTCGTTTGCAAACAATAGTGAAAAAACACATTGAACGCAATGAAAAGCAAAATGGAATTTCAGGATGGAGAGTGCAGATTTTTTTGGGGTCAGGAAGCAACGCTCGCACACGCGCTCAAAAGGTAAAAACCGATTTTTTGGAAACTTATCTCGATTTAAAATGTTACATCGTTCACGAATCTCCGTATTTTAAAGTCCGAGTCGGCGATTTTCGTTCACGCGTTGAAGCATTGAAATGTAAAAATCAACTTGAGAAACAATATCCGACTTGTTGGATAGTCAAAGACATCATTAATTTCCCAAAAATTGATTAATTTTTTTCCTAAACTTCTGTCAGATTCTAAAAAAGTCTGACAGAAATTGTTTTAATTTTTTTGAAAAAAAAATCTTAATTTTGTACAAATTCTCGAAATAAACCAAGTAAAAAATCTAATTTGGAGATATCGCCGCTTGCTTTAAAAACAGAATTTTTTATTTCTCTGCAAAACCAATCATTTTCTGATTTCTCAAAAAGTTGAAAAGGTAAATTTATTTGCTCAAATTCTGTTTCTCCCAAATCAATTTCAATATTCCATCCAGGATTATCAAGCGTTTCAATTCTTATTCCGTAAGAATGTTCTCTGTCGCCGTTGATTTGTGCAGCGAACCATTGTTGTAACCATTCAAAATTATTCATTGTCGTCAATTTTTTTATTGCATTCAGGAATTTCATCAGGATTAGCAGGTCTCACTTCGCCCGGAATGTTTTTTTCGTGTACGTGAGGTGTTGGAATATTTTCTCCCGAAACTTTGTTAAAATGTTTATTTCCATACAAATCAACTCGTTTTACTTCATCAAATTTATTTGGATTCAAAACATTAACTACGTATGTTGCGTACCGCAAAATTATTCCCCATAAATCTTTGATAAAAGTTGTATGGTCGCCATTTGCGTCTTTATTGGGTTCTAATTTTTGCCCTCTTGACATAATTTTTGTATTTTTCAAAAAATTTTTCGCGGCAAAATTAAGTTTTATTTTTTAATTTTCAAAAAATTTTATTATCTTTGCAAAAATTTTCTTTTACTCAAAAAAGTTTTATGAAAAAATTTTTGCTATTTTTTGTTTTTTTCGTTTTTTTAACAACATTTTTATTTTCACAAAACGAAAAACCTGAAATTTCTACGGCAAAATATTTCGATGTTTCAAAATCATTGCGAGAATATAAATCTGTGCCGAAAAAAAACCGTAAAGAAGTCGAAAATGAAAAATTTGTAAAAAAACCTCGCAAAAAAGATATTCCTGAGATTGATGCAGTGCGTCAAAATTCGATGGGAAATCGAAAAATGCGTTCTCCGATGAGAAATTTCGATGGAATTGCGAATGCAAATAACTCAGGAGGCGGCGTTGTTCCTCCCGACACAAACGGCGATGTTGGTCCGAATCATTATGTTCAGTCTGTCAACGGAATGATTCAAGTCTTTGATAAACAAGGAAATACAATATTCGGTCCCGTTACTAACGCAACAATCTGGAGTGGTTTTTCAGGTCCTTGGAGTACGACCAATGACGGAGACCCAATTATTCTCTACGACGAAGAAGCAGATAGATGGCTCGTTTCGCAGTTTTCGGTCAACACTCCAAACGGAACGCAATGGGAATTAATGGCTATTTCTCAAACGCCCGACCCAACAGGTGCTTATTACCGCTACGCTTTTCAATTTCCTTATATGCCCGATTATCCGAAATTTGGAATTTGGAGAGATGCGTTTTTTATGTCTTGCAATATGTTTCACAATAACGCTTTTGTCGGTGCAGGTGCCGCAGCAATGGAACGCGAACAAATGATTCTCGGAAACCCTAACGCAAGAATGGTTTTTTTTCAAACACCTAATCTCCCTAATGGAAACGACTGCTACTCAATGTTACCCGCTGACTGCGATGGAATTTTTTCGCCCATCAACTCGCCAAATTTTTTCGTTTACTTTAACGATGACACTTACGGAAATAACGATGAATTAGTGATTTGGAATTTCTCTGTCAACTGGACTAACCCTTCACTTTCGACTTTCTCTAAAACAGCAAGACTTAATGTTGAAAGTTTCGACTCAAGATTTGGGAATTCAGGAGACGCAATATCGCAAAAAAATACAACAAAAAAACTTTGCTCGCTCTCCGACAGATTAATGCACCGCGTTCAATATCGAAATTTTGGGTCTTATCAAACCTTAGTTTTAAATCATACCGTCGATGTAGGGACAAATCACGCAGGAATTCGGTGGTACGAACTTCGAAAAACCGATGCTGAATGGAGAATTTATCAGCAAGGAACATTTGCTCCCGACAATCTCAACCGTTGGATGGGAAGTATTGCGATGAACGGTGACGGTTCAATTGCTCTTGGTTACTCAGTTTCAGGTAACACTCTTTTCCCCTCGATTCGTTACACAGGAAGAACAGAAAATGACTCGTTGGGACAAATGACTTTTGCGGAAGAAGTAATTTGTAACGGAAATGCTTCGCAAACCGCAGAAAGCCGATGGGGCGATTATTCTATGATGAGTGTTGACCCAACCGATGACCGAACTTTTTGGTACACACAGGAATATGTGGATAATGTTACCTCGTGGTGTCCATGGAAAACAAAAATTGCTTCGTTTAATATCGGCGATGTGAACGCACCGTCAGGTTTCGCAGCAACAACATTGACTTTCAACTCTATAAAATTAAATTGGTTTAACAATTCTTCGAGTGATTCGGTTTTAATTGCAACAAATTTCTCGAATGTTTTTGGAACTCCTGTGCGAAATTATCAAATTTCAGATACTTTGAACGGCGGCGGAACGGTAATATTTTTGGGCAAAGCAGATTCTTTTTTTCATACTTCGCTTTTGCCAAACACTCAATATTTCTATAAAATTTGGGCTAAAACAGGAAATTTAACGTATTCATCGGGAATAACAACTTCAGCAACAACATTTGAACTGCCGAAACCTTTGATTATCTCGCAAAATATTGGAGAAATTAATTACTCCTCAGCCGAGATAAATGCGGTGATTAACCCGAATAATTTGCCGACAACCTGCAAAATTGAGTACGGAATAATGTTGCCGTATAGTTTTTTGATTCCAATGTTACCCGACACTTTAACGGGAAATCAAAACATTTCTGTCTCTGCAAAAATTCCAAATTTAACCCCAAATACTGCGTATCATTGCAGAATTCTGGCGGCTAACGAGGCAGGGACAACAAATAGCAGCAATTTAACTTTTCGCACTTTGTCTTTGCCGCAAATTTCGTTTTTAGTAAAAAATACAGATTCTTTGCCCTTGAGAAATGTTAAAATTGTTTTGAAAAATGACACTTTATTCACCGATTCATTGGGCAAAGCAACTTTTCTCAATGTTTTTCCCGCCGACAGCGTTGATTTTTCGATTTCGAAAACACTTTTTAAAACGATTTTTGGAAAAATAAATATTCCCGATTCGAGTGTTACGTTCAATTTTGTTTTGCTGCCGCAAACTTTTCAAGTGACATTTTTAGTAAAAGATTCGTTAAATCAAGCAGTTTCTGATGCAAAAATTTCGTTTAATTATCAGATTTCTCACACAAATTTGAGTGGAATTTCGATTTTTGAAAATATTTTACCGACTCAGAATTTAATATTTGAGATTTCGAAAATTGGTTTTATTTCACAAAAAGATTCGTTAAATCTTGATTCGACAAATATTTCGAAAGAAATTGTTTTGCGAAAGGAAAAATATCGACTAACATTCGCAATTATCGATTCTTTGTCTCAAGTTATTGAAAATGCAAAAGTTACGTTGCAGAAATATGGCGAAAAATTGAGTGATTCTTTGGGAAAAGTAAATTTTGAGAATATTTTTTCGTTTGAAAAGTTAAATTTTCAAGTTTCAGCGACAGATTTTTCTACATTTAACGATTCTATTTCGGTGACAAATACAAATATTTCTCGCAAAATTGTGTTAAAACGCAATTTTTTTCACGTTGATAGTGTGCGAATTTTTCCGCGGGACTCAAGTTTCGAAAATTCGATTACTCTTTTTGCCCGAATTTTTCCGCAAAATGCGACTAACAAACGAGTTTTTTGGAATATTTCAAATGATTTTGCAAGAATTTTAGAGCAAAATGATAGTTCGGCAAGAATTTCTGTTACTTCAATAAATTCGCATTCGAAAAATGTTTATGTTTCTGCAAAAACGGAGGACGGCAATAAAACGGATTCGCTTTATTTGAGAATTTTTGTTTCAAATATCGAAAAATTGGAGAAATTTGGCATTTCTGTTCAGCCGAATCCTGCAAAAGAATCGTTTTTTGTGAAAAATATCTCAAATAAAAAGTTTAAAACTTTTGAGTTAACGATGTTTGACAATTTGGGCAAGGCAAAACTTCGCAAAACACTTTCAAATTCGGAGAGTAATGAAATTCGCGTTTCAGGTTTTGCAAAAGGCGTTTATTTGTTGCAGTTTAATCTTGATAATCAAGTTGTTACGACCAAAATTGTTATTGAGTAAACTAAAAAGTCATCGCTTTTTTGCGATGACTTTTTTTATAGAAAAAAATATTACTCATTTAACTCATAATTATCTTCAAAAACTTCTTTTTGCGTTAATTCTTTAACATCAGCGGATTTTCCCATTTCAATTTCTGCTTGTTTCTGTGCTTTTTTAAAACAATCTTCCCAATTTTCAATGATTTCTGAATTTGCAATTTTTTTATTTTCAAAAGATTCTTTATTTATTTGATTTCTCGCATCATTTATGGAGTAAACCCAACTATGTGAACGTTTTTCTGGTTGCGATTTCCATTTTATTACGTGCAACATTAAACGTACTAACTGACTTAATAATTTTTTTATTGTAGTTTTATTCATAACTGAAATTTTTCGACATAATTTTTTGTCATTTGAGAAATTGTTTTTGTTTTCTCAAAATTTTGTTTTCTCGCATATTCTGTAACATATTGATTTTCAAAAACTTCACTCCAAGAAAGTTCTGAAATTAAACATTTCTGATTCAATTTTGCTTCAACAGCAATTTTGGCTGATTTAAAAATATCTGTCCATTTTGATTTTAAAAATTCAGCAGTGATACAAGGAATATAATTTAAACGCCACTCTAAATCTTCGAAAGTATTTTCTATTTCAACCATTATTTCGCCTGTCTGAAATTTTTTGTCTGTCTTCCACAATAAAATTAACTCCATTAATTTTTGCAAAACATCAAGCGAATCGTTTTGCTCGGTAAGAGTGATATGCAAAAAATAAATTTCTAAACCTTCAGAAACATCTGCATATTTTTTCTCATCAAGCAAATTTTTTATTTTTCGAATAGTTAAATAATCCGAAAGCAAACACAATTTTTCCCAATTTGTCTTCATAAATTTATCAATTTGTTACGTTGAACTTCAAAATTGTGGGTTCTAAACGCAGGTTGTTGTCTTCTAACTGAATACTTCGAATCACAACTTTTATATTTCCGCTGTTTCCTCTTTTTGTGATGCACTTGCAAAAATTGAAAATATTTGTCTCCTCACAAACCACAAAATTGCTGCTTGTCGAGGCTTCGATGCGAAAAGATTTCACAACATTTTTTACATTCGCAAAAATTTCTCTGGGATAATCCTTCGCAAATTCCAATTCTAATTTTGCTCTTTGCAAATTTGCGAGAGAAATAGTTTCTTGGTTGTAAAATTCTCCGTTGACAAACAATTTCGGTTTTACCGAGATTTTTTCTGCTTTAAAAACAATTGTTTTCGTATTTTTCGTTCCTGAATAAACGTTTAAAATTTCCATTTCTACTGGAAAATAACCTTCTTGCGTTGCAAGAATCTCAAATTCGCCGCGCAACAAACGAGCATCATTATCTGTTATCGCAACATTATTATTTTTTGTGATTCGCAAAATTCTCGCAGATTTGTCTTTATACAATTTTTTTATCCCGACAAATAACGTTAAACTCTCTTCGGAGGGCAATTTTATTGTTGACAAATTGCTAATCATTCTCTTATATTCCTTGCTTTTCTGATTTTCTTGTTCCAATTCTTTCAAAATCATTTCGATTTGATTTTTCGATTCCATCAAAAGCTGGTCTTTGATATACAAAGAATCGCGTTTTTCTCTCAAATTCCTTTCTCGAATATTTAACTCTTGCGTATGTTTTTCCAACTCGTTACTAAACTGAATTTGCAAAGTCCTTCGCTGAAACCATTGTTTGTAACCGTAAAAAGTCGGAATACTAAACAGAATCAAAATAAAGACAGCGAGACAAATGATAAAAATTTTCTTATTTCTGATGTGTCTCTGACTTTTTTCGATAAAAAGTTTTTGCTCAACAGAGACTGACAAATCGGCAAGATGCGGAGTAATAAACAAAATTTCCTCTTTCGTCATGAAAGAGTTGGTCGTTCTGTGTGCTTTGTACGAACTTTGAATAACTAAAAATGCTTCGGCAGCGGCTTTTTCCTTCGCAGTACGATGTGCCGCAACTTTTGCCGCCAAACTGTCGTGTGTTAACTCATAATTGTCATCGTTTAACTGAATAATTCGAAATTCCTCTAATAAATTTAAAATTTTCATTAACTGCATTCGCAAGAGATTGGTTTTTTCCCGCAATTCTTGGAGTGTTGCTGAAGCGCGCGTGCCTTCTGACGTAATTAAATTTTTTAAAACCGCCCAAACCGTGCCTTTCTCTCCGATATTTTTCTCAATAACTTTCACTTGCTCCTCTAAGAATCTGCCTAAAACGTCTTTTAATTCGCCGATTCGTTCTAACAATAAACCATCAAAAATACAAATTCCATCTTTTTTCGTGGCATTCGACATTAAACGGTCTAAATAAACTTGTAAATATGGCAAATCTACATTCCCTTTCTCGTCAGAGAGATTGCTAATAATTTTGTTTACTATATATTCCTTCTTTTCAACATAAATATCGCCTTTTTCAATAATATTTGAGATAACATTGAACAAAACATTTTTTCGCATTCTTTCCAGCCGAATCCGATGGTCGTAAATATTGGGGACAACGGCTTCGAAATCATCAATACACGCAAGATATTCCTCGCGAAGAATCAAAATGATTTTAACATTTAACGTACTTTTCGATATTTCAGACAAAAAATTTATAAATTCATCATATTCTTCATCTTTCGAAGAGATAAATAATTCCTCGAATTGGTCGAAAATGATGGTTATGGGCAGAAAATAATCGATATACAAACTATTTAACGCTTCGATAATCGGAGCATTTGTGCTTATCAAAGTGTCTGCTTTCGAGATAATTGCGTTTCGAAGTGATTTGATAAAATTGTTACCCCTTCGCACATAAAGCGGAAACCATTCGTCATCGGCATAACGGTTGGCGAGTCCGCACTGAACAATCGAAGTTTTGCCCGTTCCCGACAAACCATAAATTAATAACAATTTTGCAGCGCGCGATTTTTCGTATATCTTCTCGGTTTCCTCGTTGCGACCAAAGAAAATATCTTTGTCCTCTTTTGTGTAAGGATTTAAGAATTTTATTGGGTTTTTCATAAAATTTGCTTTTCAAAAATTTCCATTCCTAAATCAAATGGATTTAATTCGTTGTACGGTTTCGAGTCATTTTTCTCAAAACTTGTCACATTTTGATATAAAAATTGGTCGTTTTCATTTTTCCCCGAATAAAAATAAATATCAGGAATCTCGGTTTTTTTATTCTTTTCTGTCATAATTGCTTGAGAATCAATGAATAACGGATGCAAATTTATATAATCAACAATAGAATTCTCCTGTTTATTATAATGAATAAACAAAATCGAGTTCGTATTGGTTGCCTCGCTTCGCATAGAAAATAACTTTTTAAAATCATTTCCCATTTTTTCCCAATTTTCATATTGAACAGGCTCGTCGCCCTGCAAAAGACTAATGCTGTGATTATATTTTATATCTTTGTATTTGGGAAAATTAACTCGCACTTCACGAATCGAAATTAATTTATAATTCACTAAAATACTGATAGATTCTATCAAAATTAAAATTGCTTTTTTAATTATGTCTATTGAAACTGCGTTTGTTTTTGCCGTATGTAATTGATTTATCGCATTTTGCAATTTTGTATTTGAGAAATCAATTTTGTGAATAAAAATATCTATATTATTTTTTTTCAACTCGGAAATCAAAACGGGCAACAACTCCATATAAAACACATCATCAGGCGAATCAATTCGCATCAATAAAATTTTACACTCACTGCTGATAGCAAAATTATTTTTACTTCGACACTTCTCTAATTGTGCGAGATAAACGAAACTTAAAAATTGCAAAATTCTCTCAAAAAGATGCAAATAAGCGTCTGTTGACGGTTCTTTGCCAAATAATTTACTCAACGGATGCGAAATCGGATAGGGAAAATGTTGCAAAAGTTTCTGTTTCAACTCGTTTATCATTTGCGGACTTTGAGAATCAATAATTAATTGCACTTCCTCTTGAAGCGAAGGATTTTCTTTGGAAATATTTTTTATAACATTAACCCATTGATTATCAAAATTTTGCACAGGAGCAGCGAAATTATTCTTTGCAACAACAATTTCATCAACTTCGTTTTGCGAGGAAATTTTGGGAACAGGAAAACCTTTCTCGACAAGATTTTTTTTCAAATTTGAATAAACCTCGCGCCACGTAATCTCGTTTTTCCCGTTGTCTATTCCATTTTTTAAAATATTGAGAAGTTCGTTGGTGAAAGCAGAAAAATCCGAATCAACAGGATATTTCGAAGTACGATTTCGCGCAGAAGAAGCGATTAATAAATAATTTGACATTAAAAAATTATCAAACGCTTTTTCACTAAAACACGAATCCATCAATAAAATGACCGTTAAATTTTTATTCTTAGAAAGTGCTTTGTTTATTTCTGTAATTTCATAACCATCAATATCGATATTTTCAACGGTAGAATTCGTTAAAGTGAGATAATGACAACTATTTTCGTCTAAAATTCCGTGACCCGCATAATAAATAACGAGAGTTTTTATGCCATCTTTGGTGGCGATATTTCTCAATTCTGTTGTTAAACGCGTTTTATCTGTCGGATTTTCCATCACAACAATATGGTCGCGCGTCAGTCCGATGCTTTGACTTCGCAAAATTTTATCTAAACCCTGAACGTTAGTCCATGCTTGATTTAATGCGTGCAACGACTCATCTGCCGTATATTGACTAACAGCAACTAAAAATGCGTATGTACTTTGTGAATCCATCGAAAAAAATTATAAATTTTTTAAAATATTAATTTACAAATTCTGTGCAAATTTAGATTTTTCCCTTAAATAAACTTTCAACATCAATAATAGAATTTATTTCTTTGTGAAAAATTTTTGCGACAAATGTAAATTATATTTACCAATTTACAAATTTTTGCGAGAAAATTTAAAAAAATTCCACTTTTTTTCGAGAAAAGTGGAAAATAAAAATGTTTAATACGCAGGACAACTATATTTATCCCGCGAAGGACAAATGTTAAACCCAATCATAAACTCGTGAGAACCAAAATGATTCTGCCACAAAGGACTAATATTCAAATCGAAACAATAACCCAAAAATAATCCGCTTGGCAGTGAAAAACGACAAAGTGCTTGAATATCCGTTGTCTCCATATCTAAACCTTTGCGAAAGGAAAAACCCAACCAATGCATTCGTTTATAATGAAGTTTAACATTCAAATCGGCTTGTTTATAGGTTTCTGTGTTCACTTTAAACGCAACGGAAGGTTCAAAATCCCACTTCTCGCCCATCGAAAAATAATATCCCGTGATAAAAAACAGATATTTCGGATGAGAAGGTTCTTTCTCGACTTGCGAAAGCGGAGAAATCGGAGCATCTATCAATTCTGCCAATGTTAAACCTGCATACATTTTATTGCTGTACAAATAAACGCCCACGCGAGCATTCGGAGAAAAAACATTTGCTGTCTCGCCTGTCAATGTTGGGTCAGGATTCACTGATTTTAAATTCGATTCATCTAAGGAAAAGCGAGAACCACTCAACGAAGCACCAAAAGATAGAAAAGTGCGGTCATTACTGTTGGAATGTTTGTACCAAAGCATATGATAAGCATACGTCAACTGCAACGACAAGGCACTATTCGGGCCATTTGCATCGTGCATAAAATGAACTCCTAAGCCATTGTTGCCCCAAAACCGAGTGTCAAAAGTGATAGTTTGAGTATTCGGTGCTTCCTTGATTCCTATCCATTGATGTCTGTCGGTGATACGAATCGAAGGACATTTCTCATAACCCGTATAAGCAGGATTTATCAAATAACGATTCAATAAATATTGCTCGTAGACAGGAAGTTCTTGGGAACGAAGCAGAAATGAACAAATGATTCCTGCCAAAAGAAAAAAAACTTTTTTCATATTGATAAAATTTTTTTGTTAACCTTGAATATCGTCAGCATTATATTGAAAACCAACACGTTTGCCAGTTTTGATGTTTAATTTTTCCTGCATCTCTTGAATTTGTGCGACAGAAAGAATTTTCACAGCGTCATAGGGCGGAACTAACAAATCAAATTCTAAGGCATATTGCATTGCTGACTCAATAATTTTTTTTAAACCTGATTTGTCAATAATCGAAGTGCCGAAGTTGTTGTACAAAAAACTGAATTGTCTTTTTCCTTCAACGAAATAATGAAAATCTTTGTTTACAAAAATTCTCGCAATTAAGTACCCTAAATCCTCAAAACGCTCATATTTGAAAGAATCCGCAAGAAAATTGTAAATGTTGATGATGCCACAATACGAAACCTCGTGATTACTTTGCACATACGAATTTTTCCAAATACTATGTCCGCGGTCAAACTCGAAGATGTCGGTGTGAAGACTGAAAATTAAAATATCACTGTCAATACGAATTTCACATTGAAAAGTGCCCCTGTCGCGGTAGGCAACTATTAAACGTTTATTTCCTTGCATTTGCATTGCGTATTCCTTTGCCATCTCCTGCAAAACATCTTTTAACGTCTTAAAAATTGATAAAGTGTTGTCAAAAACTTTATGTCGAATGGCAGATTTCTGCTGCAAAATGTCAATAATTGATTTTTCCATTTTTTATTTACTTTTAGAAAGAATAAATTTAACAGGAATTAAAATAATTGCCCAAATAATTTGCGAAACCATAAAAAACAAATTAATCTTAGGTTCGAAATATAAAATTGTCAAGGTTAGTCCGAGTCCGATATTATTTGCTCCTGATGAAAAAATATTCGCAATTTTATCATTCTTCGAGGAACTCAGAAAATATCCTAAAACGTACATTGTCGCATAACAAAGAACCGAAATTAGCGCAAAAGTCGGCAAAATAGCAATTTGTTCAAAGAGATAATTTCGATACTTCGCAACTCCAATAATTGTCAACAGAGAAACGCAAAAAATAGAGACAAAAGTATTATTTTCTTTCATAAAATGTCGAAAATTTCCGATATTTCTCAACGGAAAATGCAAAACCGCAGGAAGAATAATTGTTAAAAGTATGGTTCGAAACATTCCAAAACGGTTAATGTCTTCGTTGTGCAAAAAAATCGCACAAAAAATCGGAATAATTAACGGAGCAAGTCCGTTGGTCCAAAACATATGACTGAGTGCGAGTTCAAAATTTCCCTTGAAAATATTGGTAAATGTCGGCGAGGCGATGGCAACAGGTAACATTAAAAGCAAAAATAATACCGTTGCATAAAATTTCGAAAAAGAAAAAAATATTGCGTAAATAAGCAGCGGAATAACAATGAGTCTGATAAGGTAGAAAAACAAGGTTTTGCGGGCATTGTGCAAAATAATTTCTTTTGAAAATTCTGCCTGAAAAAACGCAGAGAAAACCATTATTCCGAGCAAAACAGGAATAACAATTGAAGCATTTTCTTTTAAATCGGGAAAAATAAACCCAATTCCGCAAGCACACAAAAGAATGACCGAGAAATAATCGCTGATAAATTTTTTCATAAAAATTTTTTCTAAAATAATTTTGCAAAGATAAATCTTTTTTCTCAATTTTTTACGTTGAGAAAAAATTTCTCGTTTAAAAAAAAATATAGAGACAATTTGCGAATTATCTCTATATTTTTTAAAAAATTTTTTACAAATGTTCGTCAAAATATTGAGTAACAAGTTTCATTAGGTGCAGTCTGTCTTGCCCGCGAACATTGTGTTCGTGCCGCGGATACGCAAAATAATCTATCAAAACTCCTTTCTCGATACATTTTTGCATAAATTCTAAACTGTGTTTCCACAAAACCGTGTTGTCAAGTCCGCCGTGAACGATTAATAATTTTCCTTTGAGATTCGAAACTTTGTTTAATAACGAAGTTTTCTCGTACCCTTCGGGATTTTCTTGCGGCGAATCCATATATCTCTCGCCATACATTACCTCGTAAAATTTCCAGTCAATAACGGGACCGCCCGAAACGCCGACTTTAAAAATATCAGGATAAGTTGTCAACAACGAAATAGTCATAAAACCGCCGTAACTCCAGCCGTGAACGCCAATTCGATTCATATCAACGTAACTTAAATTTTTCAGAAATTCAACACCTTTTAACTGGTCTTTCATCTCTGTTACCCCGCATTGACGGTGAATACAACTTTCAAACTCAAAACCGCGACGTTCAGAACCTCGATTATCAACAACTAAAACGACATAATTTTTTTGAGCCATATAAAATTCCCACATTCTCGCATCGGCGAGCCAAGATTCGTTTATCATTTGTGCGTGAGGACCACCGTAAACGTAAATTATCGCAGGATATTTTTTCCCCTCGACAAAATTTAACGGTTTATACAAACGGTAATACAAATCGGTTTTATTGTCATCTGCTTTTATTGTCCCGACGGTCATCTCGGCGAGTTTATAATTTTTCAACGGATTCGCTGCGGTAAGTAAATTTCGTTTAGTTTTTCCCTCTTTATCGAGAAGTAAAATTTGATTTGGCACTTTTTGATTCGAGAAAACATCAATAAAATGATTTTTATCGCTTGAAACAGCAACATTATGCGTTCCTTTTTCCTGCGAAAGACGTTTTATCTCGGAAGTTTTTAGATTCACGCGAAACAAATTTGTCTCTAAAGGATTCTCTGCGGTGGAATAATAAAATAAATTTTCCTCCTTCTCATCAAAACCCAATATTTCTGTAACGACAAAATTGCCTTTTGTGAGTTGTTTAACTAATTTTCCATCGGTTTGATAGAGATAAATATGCGTAAAACCATCTCTTTGACTCAACCAAATAAATTGTTCTTGCGTTTTTAAACAAATCGCAGACTTGAGAGGCTCGACATAACGTTCATTTTTCTCTTCGAAAAGCGTTTTTACCAATTTTCCTGTTGAAATTTCATACTGATTAAACTGCAAATGATTTTGTTGACGATTCAAAACTGCAATAAAAAGATATTTCTCCGAAGGATGCCACGAAATATTTGTTAAATATTTCTCGGAAGTAGAATCTTTCTCAATATAAATCACTTTTTTTGTCTGAACATTATAAATTCCGACAGCCAAATGTTCACTTTTCTCACCTGCCATCGGATAACGAAGTTTATTTTCGAAAGCCATCGGAGCTTGTGTTGCATCAACCAAAGGATATTCAGCAACATTGCGTTCATCTTTGTAATAAAACGCAAGAAAATTTCCATTCGGAGACCAAAAAGTTCCCTTCACACAACCAAATTCATTGCGACTAACATATTTTCCACAGACAATTCCTTTATCTGTGAAATTTGTTATCGCAATTTTGTCAAAATTTTTATTTCCAATATAAATATTGTTGTCAATAGTGTATGCGACAGCGAAAGTTTTGGGTTCGACATCTAAATTTTCTGCTTCTTTTGGCAGCGAAACAAAATTTTCGATTTTTTTTGTGTTCACATTCAACGAAAATAACGTATTATTTTCACAAAAACGCAAAATATCAGAATTTTGCCAAGAATGTTCAGGAAAATAAGTTACGTTTTCGAGATTTTGAGAGGTTAAAGCAAGATTTAACTCCTCAAGTTTGAGCAATTCTGTTTTTTTATCTTTGGAAACAGAATTTTCGTACAAAACGGAAGCACCTTTTTCGCAGAAAGTAAAACGGTCATTATCGCGAAACTGCAAATAAAACAAAGTTTCGGGATAAAACTTGCGAAATTGTTGTAAAACAGCCTCTTCAAGAGTCAATTCTTGATTTTGTGCAAACAAACGAGAGGCAAAAAGAAAAAATGTTAAGAGAAAAGTGATTTTTTTCATATCAAAAAATTTTTTTTTGTAAAAACCCTCAAGTTTTTCTTGAGAAAATCTTGAGGGGAAATGATTTCTGAATAAAATTATTCTATTTTAAATAATTTATCTTTTTGCGATAATTTTAAAATAAAATATTCTTTTTTGTTTAATTCTTGTGGTAATTTATCTTTTAAAATTGCGACAACAAACTGTATTTGATTATTATTCACAAATTCAGCAATTTTAATTAGCTGTTTGTCATCCATTAATTCTTTTCTGTCATTCAAAACAAAGTGCAAACAAGGAATATTTTCGTTTTCTGCAAATAAAATATAAGCAATATCAAAACAAGAAATTTCTCCTTGTTTTTTTCCCGACCCAATATTCAAATTAAATGTGGTAAAATCGTAAAATTTTATTCCTTTGTTATTCCTCTTTATTTCACAATTCAACGCATAAGATTCCTCATACAATTCTTTTGAAATTGCAGCGAAAAATTTGTTAAATTTATCTTTTTGATTTTTTACAATTTGTTCTGTATCTTTTGAAAAAAGTTTTTCGTCAACGTTTATTAGTTGTTCGCTCAACTTTTCCAATTCTTGTTCAATTTCACTTAACTGATTAATCATTGTCTCATATTCTCCTTTTAACCGAAATTTGTCGTGTAATTCTATGTCCAATTTTCGCATTTCTTCCATAGTATCTGTTTGTTGAGTCAAAGATATTAATTCATCCTTCACTTTTTTTAATTTCTCTAAATCCTGATTTTTTAATTCTAATTTTTTTTCGAGATTTGGTAAATCTTGGGTTATAAATTTCACTTTTTCCTTAATCATTAAATTGTGATATTTCACTAAATCTTCGAATGTTTTTTGAATTCCATCGATTAACTTAGTCGCTTGTTGATATATAATATAAAGTTGTTCAGAGTCAATGTTTGCAAAATCTGATTCTAAACTTTGTTTTGCCTCAAGAATTGTGCGTCTGCGAATGTTTAGAGTGCTAATTTCTGCACTCACTTTATTTATTTTATATTTGACGTTGTCTAATTTCTCAAAATCTTCCATTAAATTTTCATTAGAATTTAATTTCTCTTTTTTTTGTTTGAGAATTAAAATTTCATCTTCCAAAACTTTCAATGCAGTTTCATAAAAAGATTTTGTTTGTTGTTTTTCAATACGTTTTTTAAATGTTTCTTCTTGTTTTATTTTTGCTAAGATTTCTTCTCTATCGCTATTTTCGACATTACATCCAAATAAAAACAAAAACAGAGTTTCATATTCTGCATCTGTGGTATATTTGTTCAAAGTTTTCAATGTATGTTCATTTTTGTCTTCGCAACGAATATGATGAGAAATAATTTGGCGAAATGTAGGTTTTTCTACATTATGATGAGAATAAATTAATTGTAATAATTTTTGTTCAAATTCTTTTTCAGAAAAATTTTCTCCATTTATTTTTCGAATACACTCTTTGCGAGAAAGAAAATTCCGTTCAATAACAACTTCCTCTGAATCAAAAATATCTAAATTTTGTTTCAAAATTAAGGTGATTAAAACTTTTTTCCCAATTAAAAAATTTTTAACCAAGGTATGTTCGTTTTTTCTCGAATCAGGGTCGAGATATATCTCTTTAGATTCTCCACCTAAACAAAAATCAATTAATTTCAATGTTGTTGTTTTACCAATATTGTTGCCTGTAATTTGGTTTTCACTCTCGTCAACAATGAAATTAATACCTCTTCGGAAATTGATTTCCCGAATGATTTTATTTCCCGCAGATATAATTAACGATTTTATGAACATAATTTTATTTCTCCTTTCTCATTAGAAATTGCAACATTTATCAAATACAACCAATCTAAACATAAAACAAAAATGGGAAAAGTCATATTTGATTCTAATTTTACTTTTTGAAATAACTACAACAAGTTTTGTTTTTTGTATTTCTGCAAAATTTTCAAAACAATTGCACCATTGTAATAAATACAATTTTCTGGATGAACACTTTCAGGAATTAACATTTTTGGGAGGATTTTTAAAAATTTTACATTTCATAAACGCACTAACAACTATAATACTTGCACAAATATCCAATTCTTCATTGGGAATTGGGACAAAATTTGAACTTTGAATCACAAATTCAATAACTTTACCAATAACATCAAAAAATATATCATCTGATTTTTTTGTTTCATCAATTGCACTGATATAAAATCTCTGTAACACACAACAAAACAGAAATACTTTTATTTACACCTTGCAAATCAAATTCTTTATATTTTTTATCTAACAAAGTACAATAAATTGAAAAATCCTCAATAATCATTCTTGCTTTTTCCAATTCATTATAATCTATTTTTCTATCAATCTCAAAATCTTTCGTGTTTATTGCTGTTTCAAAATTACTCAAATCAGTTTTTGCTAAAATATTCACAATTTCAGCCAAATTTGAATTTAATTTGCTCTCGTCAATATTACCTAATTCTTTTTTTATAAACTCGTAAATCTCTCGATATTTATCAATATCAAGAGATTTTATTGATTTTAAAATAAAAGTAACATCAATAATATCATCTTTGGGATTAAATTTTATATTATGGGAATTTGAAAAAGTTTTTCCTCGTAAATCACCTGCATCAGAAACTATTGGAACAAATTTAAAATGATAATTATCTACAGAATAAGTTTTTATTTTATTTTTTCCTAAACTTTCCTCAATTTTCTTTTTTGTACCTGTTGCAGAAACTTGAATAACCAATTTATTTGTACGGTCAACTAAATCAATTGCCTCTACATTTTGTTTTTGTTGATTTTCATTTACTAAACTCCAACCAAATAATTTATTGAGAAAATGTTGATAAAAATCCTCTGAAAAAATATTTTCATCCAAAAGATTTAATTTTCCTCTTGATTTTATATGTGAAATATGTAAATTTAATTTTTCTTCAATATAATTGAAATAATAAGAATGCATCATAAAAATAAAAGTTAAATTTTTTGGCAAAGATAAATAATTTTTCTCAGAAAAAACAATTTTTCATAATTTTTTTTTGTAAAAACCCTCAAGTTTTTTTTGAGAAAATCTTGAGGGAAGATGATTTAAAAAAAGTTTATTTAAACGCTTTTTCTAAAAGTCCGTCTCCTTTGAGAGATAAACGTTCAAAGTATTCAGGTACTTTTTTTCCTGTAATTTTATCAACGTACAATTTTGCGAGATATTGTCCCAACATAAAACCTTGTCCGCGGAGTCCGAGAAATAATCCGTTTTCGGTGTCGATGAACATTCTTGGTTCGGTGTAATATCCCGACCAGACCGCCTGAAAACCAACAGACGCAAGTTCAGGAATCCAGTCAACAAAAATTTCAGAAGCAATTTCTAAGAAGTCTTTAGTGTTGATTTTCAAATTCTTACCTGTTTCCAAATGTTCAACAGCAGGCGAGGCACAACCAATGATTTGTCCCGTATCGGCGAGTTGTTGACCGTAAACGGCAGAAAAACCTTTGTAAACCCTTCGGTCAATTAACATATTTAACGAGGAATTTTTTACCCCCAACATCGGCAAGCGGCGTGTGATGAAAGCCTGATGCTTGACGGGAAAAAGTCCGAGTTCGAGTCCGAGTTTTTGAGCGAATTTATTCCCCTCGGCGCCGAGTGCGTTGATGAAAATCGGCGTTTGATACTCAATAAATTTCTTTTCGTGAGTTTTCACTAACACAAAAAAGTCGTTGCCTTCCTTACGTACATCGATAAGTTTGCAATCTTCGAGAACATTTCCTCCTTTTTTAGTTCCGATTCTACGAATCAAATCGAGTACTCTTCCTGGAGTTGCCTGCCAACAATTTCGCGTTATCAAAGCAGAAATGTACGTTTTGAGATTTGGATTAATATACGGAGAAATTTTATTTCGAAAATCTTTGGGTTCAATCATTGTTGCGTCAGACCATTGCATCGAAAGTTCGAGTGCTTTGTACATATTTTCGTCATGGGCAAAAGTTACGTACTCGATTGGGTGATAATGCACGTCCCAAATATTTTGTAACTCTTTGAAAATCGCAAGATTATGTTCTGCAATGTCTGATAGTTCGGGCAAACTGAAGTTCGGTCTTCCACCTGCAATATTTCTCCAAGACGCACCGCGGTCAAAATTTATCAAAACAGGATTCAAATTTTCCTCCGACAAATATCGAAATAAAGCACTTCCTCCGATTCCGCCACCTGCGACTAACGCTGAAACCTTGATTTGCGTGGGTTTTTCATTATTTGTGTTGACAGAGAAATTCTCAATTTTGGTGTGCGGATACAATTCACCCATCGCAAGTTGGTTCGAAAGTGGTCCGCGAGGTGTTGCAACTCCGACAATAGAAATTCCGCGAGAACGAAGCATTTGTTTGAGCCGTGGAATACAACGTTTACCGCGACAAGGTCCCATTCCGAGATGCGTTGTGTGTTTAATTTCATCGACAGAAACAAATTTTCTGTCTCCAATAATTTCAAGAACATCGTCTAAGATGACGTCATCGCAATGACAGAGGAATTGTTGACTTTCAATGGTTTTTTCTAATTTTTCGAAATTAGCCGTTTCGGGATAACGATTTTTTGGGATAAAACCGCGAACATTCGCAAGCGATTCTCCGTGTAAATTCAAGGATTTCACTCTCGCAATATTCGTTTTATTCGGTTTTTTCAAAATTTTCTCAATTATTCCTTCACCTAATTTTTTCCCAAAATTGTCAACTAAAAAAACTTCGGTTTTTTCGTCTGCAAAATGTTCAATAGGTAAAAATAACCAATCTTTCTGCAAATTATACCCAAAAATGGCAAGTCCTGGGCATTGATAAACGCAGTCGAAGCACCCAATACACTTTTCAAAATCAATTTGCGGCACCGTTGAAGTCGAAGTTTTTGTTATTGCCCCATGCGGACACGCAAATTCGCAAGGATTACACGCAAAACCGTACAGACAATCAATAATGACAAACGGTTTCGCAAGCATTCTTTCAGATGTTGGTAAAAACGGATTTTCAATAACTTTCGTTGGATGTTGTTGAGAATCAATGTATTCCTTCGAGATTTCGAGATAAGAATCATAATTAAAACGTTCACCTAAGTCGGCAATTATCTCGAAAGCAACTTGTTTTCCTCTCAAAACGGCACTTGTTCCTTCGCCGATTCTGATGGCGTCACCTGCACCGAAACAATTTCTGCCGAAAACTTCGTTTCCTTTTAACAAAAGTTGGTCGTCAGGAATTAAACCTGTGCAAATATTTATCGCATCAATTCCTGTAATAATTTGTTCCGTTCCTGGAATTGGTTTAAAATTTTGGCAATCTGCAATAACTGCGCCAATTATTCCTGTGTGATTTTCGTTAGGAATGGCTTTGATTAACAATTTTGAGGTAAAAATTGGGATTCCGAGTCTGCGAACGCGATTCGCTTGCACAGGAAAACCGCCTTCGTAAGGCATTGCTTCGAGAATCATTTTCACATTTGCTCCTGCTTGCGTGAGTTGATACGAAGTCAGGTAACCAATGTTTCCTGCTCCGACGGTCAAAATATTTTTTCCCAAAAGAGTAAATTGCATATTCATCATCTTCTGCACAACTGCCGCTGAGTAAACACCTGGCAAATCGTCATTTTCGAAAGCAGGCATAAACGGCACCGCACCTGTTGCAACGACTAAATAATCGGTTTCGACATAATAAATTTCTTCGGTTTTGATATTTTTTATCGCCAAACGTTTTCCTTCGAGAATGTCCCAAACCGTAGAATTGAGAAATACGTTTTCGAGAGATTCACCTGCAAGCATATTTGCGATTTCGAAACCTCGCATTCCGCCGAAACGTTTAACTTTTTCGAAAAAGAAAAATTGATGTGTTTGCATCAAAAATTGTCCACCGATTTTCTCGTTGTTGTCAATAACGATGTTCGGAATGTTGTGTTTGTTCAATTCCTCGCGCACTGCAAGCCCCGCGGGACCAGCACCGATGATGGTTACGGTAGTTTGATAAACATTTCTGCCGTTTTCTTTTTTGTAAGATTCGAAATTGGGCAGATAATCTTTGGGTAATTCCTTGACTTCCTTGACATTATCAACAGGAGTAATACAAATTCTGCGGATTTTTCCATCAACAAGCATCTCGCAAGCACCGCATTTGCCGATTCCGCATTCGAGACTTCGCTCGCGGTTTCTTAAACTGTGGCTGTGTACGGGAAAACCTGCCTGATGAAGTGCAGCAGCAATAGAGAAACCCTTCTCGCCGACCACTTCTTTGCCCTCAAAAGTAAATGTTACTCGTTGATTTTCAGGAACATTTAAGATTGGGTGAGTGAAGATTTTATACATAACAAATAATTTTTTCGAGTTTTTAATTTACAAAAGTAATTTTTTATTCTCATTTTGCAAAATTTTTCACAAAATAATTTTCGAAAAATATTAGAGAAATATGAAATGATTGATAAAAATCAGTTTTCGAAAATTTATAATTAAAAAAAGTTTAATTATTTTTTAGAAAATATTTTTTTCTTATAAAAAAAATATTATTTTTGCAAAACGAAAATTAGGTATAAATATTGTTATTTTTATGGAAGTAATTTCTTTAAATCCTATGGAGGTGAATTTATTTGAGTACCACAAATTATTTATCAAAGATATTTTAATTTCGTACAAAGGTCCATTTGACCAGTTTATTGTTGCGAAGTTTAGTAACCGTGTTCGAGAATTGACGGCGAATAATCCGATTTCGAGCAAAAAAATTCACAATGTTTTTATGGAATTAGCTCAAAATGTTGCGTATTATTCCAAAGAAAGACGTATGCCCGAAGACATTGGAATCGGAACTGTCGTTTTAGGCGAATCGGATCAATTTTATATTTTTGGAACAGGAAATATCGTTTGCAACGAGGAAATGATGATTTTGAAGCAGAAATGCGAAATTATTAATTCTCTCGACCACGAAAATTTGCGAGAATATAAACGTCAACAGCGAAATTTAATTCCTGGCACAAAAGGAAACGCACATATTGGGTTAATTATGTCGGCTCTTGTTGCAAGAACACCGTTGAACGCAATTTTCACTCCGATAGATAGCAAAAGTTCGTATTTCTCAATAATGGTAAAAGTTGATAAATCTCTTGATAAGGAAATTGATTAATGAAAAAATATATTTGGGCATTCGACCAAGGAACAAGCAGTTCGCGGGCAATTTTATTTGATTTTCAAGGAAAAGTTGTTGCCTCTGAACAGAAAGAGTTTTCTCAATATTACCCCGAACCAGGATTTGTTGAACAAGAACCCAACGAAATTTGGGATTCACAAATCACCGTAGCAAAACGACTTTTAGAAAAAACAGGAATTAAACCAACAGAGATTGCTGCTCTCGGAATAACAAATCAACGCGAAACAACCGTCATTTGGGACAAAAACACAGGAAAACCAATTCACAAAGCAATTGTTTGGCAAGACAGACGCACCGCTGAACGTTGCAACGAGTTAAAACATTCAGAAATCGCAAATTACATTCAGCAAAAAACAGGTTTAATTGTTGACGCATATTTTTCTGCTACCAAAATCGAGTGGATATTGCGAAATGTCGAAAACGCAAGAAAAAAAGCACAAAACGGAGAATTGTTATTCGGAACTATTGACTCTTGGCTGATTTGGAAACTTACAAACGGCAAATCCCACATAACAGATTTTTCTAATGCCTCAAGAACAATGTTATTCGACATTGACAAATTAGAATGGGACGAAAATTTATTACAACTTTTCGAAATACCAAAATCCATATTGCCCAATGTTCAAGAATCGAGTAAAGTTCATTGTTACACCGACAAATCCATTTTTGGCGAGGAAATTCTCATCGGCGGAATCGCAGGCGACCAACAAGCAGCACTCTTCGGACAAACTTGCTTCGAAACAGGAACAGCCAAAAACACCTACGGAACAGGCTGTTTTATGCTTATGCATACAGGAAACCAACATTTCGTCTCAAAAAGCGGACTTTTAACAACTATTGCTTGCGGAATCGACAAAAAAATCGAATATGCCTTAGAAGGAAGCGTTTTTATTGCTGGAGCAGCGATAAAATGGCTCCGAGATGGATTAAAAATTATACGTTCTGCCTCCGAAACTGAAAAAATTGCGACAGAAATTCCGTCATCGGAAGGAGTTTATGTTGTGCCTGCCTTTGCAGGACTCGGTGCGCCGCATTGGGATATGTACGCAAGAGGAACAATTATGGGACTCACTCAAGGAATTACTCATCAACATATTGTGCGGGCAACGCTTGAATCGATTGCTTATCAAACAAAAGACGTACTTGACGCAATGTTTCTCGATTCAGGAATAAAATTAAAAATGTTAAACGTTGACGGCGGGGCGTGCGTCAATAATTTTTTAATGCAATTTCAGGCAGATATTTTGAATACCAACGTAATGCGACCCTCAATTATTGAAACGACAGCCCTAGGCGTTGCTTATTTGGCAGGCATTGCGGCTAACATTTGGAATAAACAGGAAATTATTGAGAAACATCAAATTGAGAAAACATTTTCTCCCAAAATGTCCGAAATTGAACGAAATAATTTGTACGCAAAATGGCATAAAACCGTCGAAAGAGTAAAACTTTGGGAAAAAATTTGAACTTTTATAAAAGAATATCAATTTTTCGATTTTTCAGAAAAATTTCTCAAAAATTTTGCGAAAAAATTTGATTTCTCGAAAAAAATTGTTACTTTTGTAAATTGTAAAAAATTAAATTTCTATGAACACCTTAGACTTGTCATTACGTTATACTTATGCCGATTATCTCACTTGGCCGGATGATATTCGCAGAGAATTGATAAACGGTTTTGTTTTCAAAATGGCTGCACCTGCGGCAACTCATCAAAAAATTTTAGGGGATTTTTATTTTGCTCTAAGATGCTTTTTGCATGAAAAAACTTGTCAAATTTTTGTTGCACCTTTTGATGTGCGTTTTCCCAAAAATGGCGAAAAAGAAGACGAGAAAGTTTTCACTGTTGTTCAACCCGATATTTGTATTATTTGCGATTCGTCAAAAATTGAAGAACGCGGTTGTCTCGGAAGTCCCGATTTTATTATAGAAATTGTTTCTCCAAACAATTCTAAACGAGATATCAAAGATAAATTTAAAATTTATGAGGAAAATGCTGTGCGAGAATACTGGATTGTGCGACCTGACGAGAAAAGTGTGCAAGTTTTTCTGCTCAACGAATCAGGAAAATATTTTTTAGACGGAACTTATACCGATGAAGATTCTGTTCCTGTAACCATTTTTAACGGAGAATTAATTATTCAACTTGAAAAAATTTTTAAAAAATAATCTTATGATGAGTTTTTTAACTTTGAAAAGAAAATTTCTTTTTTTATGTTTTTGCGGATTAATATTGTTTAGTCTCAAAACTCAAGCGAATATTCCTGAAAATGAACACTCTAAGAGTGAAAAATTTGTTCCTGGTGAATTTATCATCGACCATATCGGCGATAATTATGAGTGGCACATTGCGAACTTCGGACATT
Source organism: Rikenella microfusus (assembly GCA_020719385.1). Classification (GTDB taxonomy): domain Bacteria; phylum Bacteroidota; class Bacteroidia; order Bacteroidales; family DYQK01; genus DYQK01. The sequence continues at coordinate 29,550 of DYQK01000022.1, forward strand.
TTCACCTTTCGATTCCGCTGCCCGTAATTGTTCTTGGGCAAAAAGAAGGTTTAACCGTTTTTTTATCTTCGAATTTGAGAAATAATGCGGAATACAAAGGTTTTAAAATTTCGAAAAGTGAGAAATACAAAGGGAAAATTGTCGAAATCATTGATGGAAATGAAACCAGACCGCTTGATTTCTCAATAACAAAAAATGTGTTGCAATTATTTATTGTCATTTCGCTGCTCTTGTGGGTATTTCTGTCTGTCGCAAAAAAATATCAACAACGCAAAGATTCTGCCCCAAAAGGTTTACAATCTTTTGTTGAACCGTTGATAATTTTTATTCGCGATGACATTGCGAGGGCGTCTATTGGTGAAAAAAAGTACGAGAAATATTTGCCTTATCTCTTGACTTTGTTTTTCTTTATCTTTTTGAGTAATCTGTTGGGTTTAATCCCAATTTTCCCTGGCGGAGCAAATCTCACAGGAAATATTGCAGTAACAATGATTCTCGCACTTTTTACGTTTGTTATCACAACGTTTAGCGGTAACAAATCTTATTGGCAACATATTGTCAATGCCCCTGGTGTTCCTTGGTGGTTGAAAATTCCGATTCCTTTGATGCCGATAGTCGAGTTAATCGGAGTTTTTACGAAACCGTTTGTCTTGATGGTGCGTTTATTTGCGAATATTACCGCAGGACACATTATTGCGTTGGGATTTTTTAGTTTAATTTTCATTTTTGGGGAAATGAATGTAGGTGCAGGACTCGGAGTCTCAATAGTTTCTGTGAGTTTTGTAATTTTTATGACTTTTTTGGAATTGTTAGTCGCTTTTATTCAAGCATACGTTTTTACATTATTATCTGCGTTGTACTTTGGGATGGCAACCGAGGAACACGCACATCATAATGAATAATTGTTTCATTACTAAACCGTTTTTTTATGACTCTTTTATCAATTCTCTTGCAAGTGGCTGAGGTGGTTGCAAATTATGCGCCATACGCAAAAATGGGTGCAGGTTTAGGTGCAGGAATCGCCGTAATTGGTGCAGGCATCGGCATTGGTCGCATTGGTGCGAGTGCCTTAGAATCTATTGCTCGTCAACCTGAGGCAGTCGGAGACATTAGGTCTAATATGATTGTCGCAGCAGCACTCATCGAAGGAGTTGCCTTCTTTGCTATTGTTATCTGTTTACTTATTCTTTTTGTATAGAAAAAATTTTCTGAATAAGTAACAAAAAAAAATTCCTCTCTTCAATTCGAGATTTGTCGAAAAAGAGAGGTTTTTTATGTTAGACTACTTTTCAATTAAAAGGTTGCCGTTTTTACATTTCATAAAAATTTGCAGACATTTTTTTGTCAAAATCAGAAACAGAATGCGTAACATCAGAAATTTCAGAAAAATTGACATACAATAAATTTTTATCTAAAACTTCGATTAAAAAACGCTGCTGCTCCGCAAATTCTAAATTTTCAAATTCTTTTATTTCGGAATTTATCATTTCGGGCAAAATTTTATAACTCAAAAACGCAGTTTTTTGCATTTCAGCCCAAATTTCCAATAATTCAGCAGAATTTTCTGCATTTTGAATCGAATCGACAAAATATTGGTTGCTTTTTTGTAATTCGCAAAAAATAAAACTGTCTTCTTGAAGTTTTTCGATGACTTTTTGCACTCTCGCAACGGTAACGGTTTCGATATAATCCATTTGTTCGCACAAAATAAAACGTCTGTTTCCGCCATCTTCTCTGTTTAATTCCAAAACTGCGTGGGCTGTTGTCCCGCTGCCTGCAAAAAAATCAAGAATTATATCGTTGTTGTTTGGTTCTGTAATTATTTTTAAAACATCTCTTATTATGTAAGGAGATTTCGGGTAAGTGAAAATTTTTTCACCGAATAATGCTTTTAAAGAATGTGTGCCTGTTTGTCCTGTATATTTATTATTTAACCAAATTGTTTTCGCTTTTTCACCAACATAATCACATTCTCTTTCTTTTACATAAAAATTATATTCGTTATTCACTCGTTTAACTTCTATATATTTCCCCATTTTATTTAAAAAAGTTTCTTTACTCCATCTCCAACATCTGTAAACACCTTTTTCGTCAATTGGTAAAATTTCGATAAAACCATCAGATTTTTCAAGTGAAATTTGGTCATTTTGTGGATTATAATAAATGGGATAATATAAACCAGGACCATCTTCTCGTCTCGAATTATTCCCATTTCGTCTGTAACCTCTTAATTTATAACGACCAAATTTATCTCTCAATTTGAATTGTTTAAGTTTTTCATCAGAGACTCCGAGTGAATGAATTTTCACTAAATCTTTGTTTTTTGCATAAAAAATCATATTTTCGTGTGCTGTTGGGAAAAATTTATCATCTTGTCTACCGCCAGGATTATGAACAGCAGCAATAACACCGATTCTGTTTTCTCTACCAAAAATTTCGTCAGCCAAAACTCCCAAATAAAATAATTCATAATGGTCAATTGCTGTAACGAAAATTCCGTCTTCTCGCAAAAGTTCTTTTGCCACTTCTAAACGATTTTTCATAAACGTCAGCCAAGTCGAATGGTTAAAAGTGTTGTTGTACGAAAAAGTATTTGCCGAAGTTGCTGTGTTGTAAGGTGGGTCGATGTAAATAAGTTTAATTTGTCCTTTGTATGTTGCTTTTAGCGAGCAAAGTGCGAGCAAATTATTTCCCTTTATCACAAAATTATCTTTTTTTGCGATATTTTCAGGTTTTGTTTGTCCGTTTTTGTCAAATTTTTTCCAATTAGTCAACACTTTTGGGGCAGTAAGCACATCAATGTCGTCGGGCGCGAGTGTTGTGTTATAAAAAATTTCGTTTCGTTTAGTTTCCTCTTTTGTTTGTCCTCCTTCGAGAACGCAATCTTTGTGTGGCCAGACGAGCACCATTTCTCTACTTTCTGCGATGAATTTAAAATCTTCGTTTGCGATTCCGATTTTATTGGCAAATTTTGTATAATTATCTGCCAAGAACTTTTTAGTGTTGACGAATCGTTGAAATGCCACTTTGTCAAAAATGGTAATTCCTTCGATTTCTGTGAAGAAATGTTTTTTAATATTCTGATGTTTTAACAGAATTTTGATTAATTCGGTGTCTAGTCGAAGTGCTTTGTCGATGATAAGTGGTTTATTGAGTGCTGGTTTGCCGTATTTGTCGGGCAACAGCAGTCCTGGCATTGCGTTCAGATGTTGAATTAATTCGTTATAGAGATTTTGCATCGGTTGAAAAATTTTTAACGGGCAAAAGTAAACATTTTTTTCGAAAAATAAAACAAATCATTTTTGCAGCACAAAAACAAAACTTTGATTTCGTTTAAAAAACCTAACAGGGTTTCGAAAAAACCTGTTAGCGTTTAAAAAGATTTTTTTGTTAGAAATTCCATTTTTCTTGTGAACGCAACACTTGCACTATTACGTCACGCACGCAACCTTCGCCGCCTTTTTTGTCGGAGACATACAACGAAATGGCTTTTATCTCGTCTGCTGCGTCGGCAGGGCAGGTCGGAATTCCAACTTTTTGCATAATGAAGTAATCAGGTATGTCGTCTCCCATGTATAAAATTTCTTGCGGCGCAATCTCGTATTTCGCACAGAAATCAAGCAAATCAACAACTTTGTCTTTGCTGCTGATGTACACTTCTTTCGCACCCAACATTTGAAACCGCTCTCGTATTCCTGTCTGCACGCCGCCCGTAATTATTGCAATGGGAAAACCAAGTTTTGACGCATAACTCAGAATAAATCCGTCTTTTGTGTTCATTGTTCGCATCAACTCTGAATCTAACATTACAATTACGTTGCTTGCAAAAACGCCGTCAATGTCAAAGACAAAACCTTTAACATTTTTTAACAAATCTTTAAAATTGTTCATTTTTTTTTGAGGAGGGTATAAATTTAACTGCAAAAGTAAACTATTTTTAACAAAAACAAAAAAATTCTGTCAATTTTCGAAAAAAATGACAGAATTAAAATGAAATAAAAGTTAAAAAACTTAAATTTTTGTTAAATGTTCAGGTACTTTCTCGTTACTCACAATTGTTTCGAGAGTTTCTTTTTCGCGAATTAAGTGTATTTTTTCTTTCTCATCAATTAAAACTATTGCGGGTCGCATTTTGATAAATTGCAACCATTGAGTCATATTATACGCTCCAATTCGACTAATCACGACATTATCGCCTTTTTTGAGAATCGGGAATTTTACACTTTCGCGAATCACATCAATATTCATACACAAAGGTCCATAAATTGTTGTCTCTTCTGTTTGCTGCGAGAAGGGTTGTGCGGGTTCGATTTTGTGGTCGTACCAAAGCGATGTGAACAAAAGATTCAGCCCGATGTCAATAATCATTGCTTTTCTGCCGTCTGCGAGACGTTTATTCGCAAGCACCGTTCCTAAAAGATACCCCGAATCATCAATTAATGCTCTTCCTGATTCGAGAATTAACATCGGCAAATGTTCAACATTGAGTCCCGCATTGATTAAGGCGTCAGTTGTTGCCTGTGCGTACTCGTCAAAAGACGGGCAAGTGTCTGTTCCTTGCAAATATGCACCTTTGAGAGTATTTTTCGAAGCGAAACCGCCGCCGAGGTCGATGTATTTTATATAATGTTTGAATTTTTGCTCTAAGCCCAGAGCCAAATCGGCGAGTTTCGCAACCGCAACTGCGTAGGCAGAGGAAACCATTATATAAGTTCCAATATGCGTGTGAAGTCCGACAAGTTCGATTTTATTGTTCAACATGATGCGATTTATCGCATTCCAAGCTTCTCCGTTTTCGTAATTAAACCCAAATCTGTCCCACATCGGATAAATTCCTGTGTTCATATTTACTCGAATGGCGATTTTCGGTTTATTTTCCGACTTTTCGGCTAACTCGAAGATTGTATAAAGTTCATCAAAATGGTCAACGTGAATCAAAGAATCATTTTTGATGGCTTTTTCCAAATCTTCGACAGACTTTGAGGGACCATTGAAAATAATTTGTTTGCCGTCAACGCCGTTTCGAAGTGCTTTTTCGTACTCGAAACCCGAAACAACTTCTGCCCACGAACCTTCTTGATGAAAAATTTTACAAACTGCATCGAGATAATTCGTTTTATACGACCAAGCAAATTGAACTTTGGGATAACGCGTTTGAAAAGCACGCTTTGCCTCGGAAAAAGTCTCGCGAATGGTACGTTCCGAGATAACATACAACGGAGAACCATAAGTTTCGAGTAAATATTTCACAGAAATATTTTCGATATGCGTAAAAGCATCAGTTTTTACTCGAACACCAAATTTGTTTGACATTCCTGTGTTGATTTTTGTAATGACAGGACGTTCATATTGTGTTTTTGTCATTGAAAAAAATTAAAAAAGTTTATTTTTTCTTTTGTAAAAAAATATTCAGATTTCGATTTCGCGATTCTAAAACTTCTTCGTTCACTTCGATAAGTTTTTTATACGAAACATAATTTTCACCTTCAATAACTAACTCATATTTTCCTGGAGCAAGCGAAATAACATAAGCACCTGTCGATTTATTGAAAGTATATGTTCCATAAACTTCGTTTTTCTCATTGTAAACGGTAATTTTTATGTCTGTGCTGACATTTTTCAACGGAATAGAACTTGCAGTATCACCAATAGCAATTATTCCTTTGAGAATTAATAAATCTGGCTCGATATTATTGAAGACAATTTTATAAATATCCAAGTCGCCGAATCCTGAAGGTTTTAGTGCCGCAATATATCCATAACGTTGATTTCTCACCATCGAAATAATTGTATTGTCGTAAGTGTCGTTGATGGGAAACCCAAAACTGACGGGCGTTTTCCAATTTCCACCTATGGAATCGCGTTTTGCGATAAAAATGTCATAACCGCCCATCGAATTATGTCCTTTTGAGGCAAAATAGAGTGTTAGTCCATCGGGTGAAAGATTGGGATAATTTTCATCGAAAGGAGTATTTATTGTTTCTCCGAGATTAGTCGGAATGCTCCAGTCGCCTGTCGGCAGACGCACAGAGAAATATAAATCTAAACCGCCTTTTCCTTTTGGTCGGCTGCTTGTGAAGAAAAGTGTGTCTCCTGATGGGGAAAAACATGCACCTTCTTCTTTTGCGGTCGTGTTCACACTTTTTCCCAAATCTGAAAGTTCGGAATATCTTCCCTTTTTGCCGAGAGAAATGTTGATGTCTTCGACGGCACTGAACTCGTTGTAATGAACCATCAATGCGTCACCGTCTTTTGACATTCCTGAAACAAATTCGTCATCGTTAGTGTTTACCTCGGCACTGAGGGATTTTGCTTTTCCCCAATTTTCGCTTCCTTTTTTCTGTTTTGCGAGAAATACGTCATAACTGCCGTCTCTGTCGGAGGAGAAAAGTAGCATTGTTTCGTCTGCCGTGACAAAAGGGTTGCAGTCCATTCCGCTGCTGTTGATTTTTCTGCCCAAATTGATAAATTTTACGTTCAACTCGGTTTTCATCAATGCTTGTGCGTTGAGACAAACTTCGATTTGTCGTTCTGCCTTGTCCTTGAGGTCGTTGTTTTTTGCTTTTCGCAAACATTCGTTGAGGTAAAGAATAGCCATTTCGAAGTGATGTGCGTGAGAATGTGCGAGAGCCAAATCGAAAAATGCTTCTGCCGTTGCATCTTTTTGCTTGGTAACAAATTCCATATATGGAATTGCTTGAGAACGGTCAACAAACATCCGCAGATAACATCTCGCAATTTGATGATTAAAAGTGATGTTAGCCGTATCTTGACGGTATAATTCGAGATATTGTTTCAAAGCTTCGTGATATTTTCCTGCTTTGAAGTTGGTTTTTGCCATTTCTTCAGTGACTTGCGACCAAGCGGCAGAAGAAAATATTAAAAAAATTCCGAAAATCAATAATGTTATTTTTTTCATATCAAAAAAGAGTTTAATTTTCGACATTTTCATATCGAATATTGTACCGAAATATAACTTTTTTTCGCAGCACAAAGGTAAATTTTATTTTCCAAAAAAAATTTTCAAAGAAGTGAGAAATAACATTATCGCAAAAATTTTTTTCACAATTTTTTCGGGCAGGAAAATCGCCACTTTCGAACCAAAATATGCCCCGATGATAAACGCAATCATTAAAATGAGTGCTGCTTTTACATCAACAAGTCCTTTTTGATAATAATTGTACACTGCCAAAATGCCGATAGGGGGCAACATCATAAAAACGTTAGTCCCTTGTGCGGTGTGTTGCGAGAAACCAAGAAAAAAAACGAGTGCAGGAATCACAATAATTCCGCCGCCGACGCCGAGTCCACCACCAATAATGCCTGCTGCGAGTCCAATGCTGAGCAGTAATAAAATTTGAGAGAGAGTCATAATGATTAAAATTTTTTTCAAAAATAAGAAAAATATCTCAATTTTTATAAAAATTAAGATATTTTTAGTAAAAAAAATTTATTTCGAAAAAATATTT
>DYQK01000023.1 GCA_020719385.1 Rikenella microfusus
TCTTGCATTACCTCTCTTTTCGAGAACAATTCTCGAAAATATTTGTCGTGAATATTTGTAATTTTTTCCATAAAATCAATTTTAAAACGCAAAATTACGAAAATTTTCGCAAAAATAAAAATTTTTCACAAAATTTCTAATTTTGCGTACTTCAATAACAAAATTTTTGTTCCAAAATTGTCAAAAGAAACGGTTGCTTTTATATCTTGAGCGTTTCCTTGCAACATAATAATTTTTCCATTTCCAAATTTTTCGTGTTTCACTTTCATTCCAACGCGATAATTTGAAATTTCAGTTTGCGTTTCTTCAATATATTCCTCATTTTTTACAGGTACAAAATTTTCTTTTGGTTTCCAAAAATTCGATTTCGAAACAACATTTTTTTGCGAAAAATTGTCAAAAGTTGTATTTTGAACATCAAGAAATTGAGGATTTATGTCTAAAATGAAACGCGAAGGCGAATTTGAAATTGTTTGTCCCCAACGATATCTCTGTTTCGCAAACGAAATGACCGCAAATTTCTCGGCACGCGTAAGGGCAACATAAAATAAACGTCTTTCCTCTTCAAGACTTTCTAAATCTGACGTAGATAAACTATTTGGGAATAAATTTTCCTCCGCACCTGCGATGTAGACATTTTGAAACTCAAGACCTTTCGCAGAATGAATAGTCATAAGAAAAACTTTGTTTTTGTCTTCGGGTTTGTCGAGTTCGAAATCGGTCAATAAACTGACTTCGTTCAAATATTTTTCCAACGTGGGCAATTCTTTTGCTTTTTCGTTGTCTTTTTGCTCGACAAAAATTCGGATTCCGTTCACTAATTCAGCAATATTTTCCAACCGACTCATTCCTTCGGGAGATTTGTCCGATTCTAAATCAGCAATTATTCCTGAAATTCGCAAAATTTCCTTCGAAAGCGAATAAGCGTCAATGATGTTTAATTTTTCAGAAAAAACAAGAATCATTTTCACAAAATTCTGCAATTTTTCTTTTATTCCTGCCGTTAAATCGTTGATTTTGTGTGCTTCTAACAAAATATTCCAAATGTTGGTCCCTCTCGCAACAGACAGAAATTGCAGTTTTTCAATAGTCGAATCGCCGATTCCTCGTTTGGGGTAATTAATAATTCTTTTCAAAGCCTCTTCGTCTAAGTGGTTGATTATCAAGCGAAAATACGCAAGAACATCTTTAATCTCTTTTCTGTCGTAAAACGAGAGATTTCCATAAACTTTGCACGGAATATTAAACTTTCGCAAAGTTTCCTCAAAAATTCGAGATTGAGCGTTTGTGCGATACAAAATGCAGTGCTGCGAATATTGCGTTTTATAAGTTTTTACCGAAAAATCAATGAGTCTCGCAATATTTACTCCTTCTTCTAAATCTGAAATTGACTGCAAAAGTTTAATTTTGCGTCCAATTTCGTTTTGCGAATAAATATTTTTCTTAATTTGATGCGAATTTTTCTCTATAACACAATTTGCCGCAGAGACAATAGTTTGCGTTGAACGGTAATTTTGTTCAAGTTTATAAAGTTTGCTTTCAGGAAAATCTTTTCGAAAATTTAAAATATTCTCAATAGTTGCCCCGCGAAACGAATAAATACTTTGTGCGTCATCGCCGACAACGCAGAGATTTTTGTGTGTTTCGGTGAGAAAACGAATAATTTTGTATTGCGAAAGATTCGTATCTTGAAATTCGTCTACTAAAACATATTGAAATCGTTGTTGATATTTTTTCAAAATTTCGGGAGAATTCAAAAATAAAACATTCGTTTTATACAAAAGGTCGTCAAAATCCATTGCGGCGGCGATTTTGCAGCGTTGCGTATAAATTTGATAAATTTTTCCCATTTCAGGAATTTTATACAAAACATCTCGTTTTTGAATTTCTGTATTTTTCAAATATCGTTCTGCACTTATCAAATTATTTTTCGCCCACGAAATTCGGTGATAAATATCGTTTGGTTTATAAGTATTTTCCTCAAGATTTAACTCTTTCAGAATTGTTTTCACTAAATTTTTTGCATCTGTTGTGTCATAAATTGTGAAATTGGTCGGATAATCGATGGTTTCTGCTTCGTTTCGCAAAATTTTTGCAAATATTGAGTGAAATGTTCCCATCCACAGCCCTGCGGCGTGGTTTTCTGCCAATTTTTCGATTCGATTTTTCATCTCCGCGGCGGCTTTATTTGTAAAAGTTAACGCCATTATTGAGTGTGCAGGAATTCCAAGATTTAACAAATGTACAATTCTGTACGTTAAAACACGTGTTTTTCCCGAACCTGCACCCGCGATTATCAACGCAGGACCTTCGATATGTTCAACAGCATTGCGTTGAGCATCGTTTAATTCGTTTAAATATTCTGACATTTCGCAAAAGTTTTTCGCTGCAAAGTTATAAATTTTCTGTGATTTTTTTTGAAAAATCACAGATTTATTCTATATTTGCAAAAAAATTAAAATTTTCAACGTTATGAAAAAATTTATTTTCGTTTTTTTATTAGTTTTTGGGATAAAATTTTCTTTTTCTCAACGCAATAATCTTTGGGTCGAAGGAGGAAGTGGAGCATTTGTCCATCAGACAGATAAATTTGGCATTTCTGTCGGTGCAGGTTTAAATTATTTACAAAAAGACAATTTATTTTCAGGAAAAATAATTGTAAATTATGAATATTTTCTCGCCGATAATTTTGTAAATTTTGGAATTTTGTACGGCAAAATGTTTCGAGACGATTTTTTTGCCTTCTCGGCTTCATTAGGTTTTGGTTATGTGAATGGAAAACAAAGTTTAGATGGAATAAATGGAAAAGTTATCTTAAAAATTAGCGGCATTTCTGCTGATTTCGAGATAAACGCAAATATTATTGGGTTAAAATATGTCGGAATGGGAATAAAATTTTTTGCAAACATCAATTCAGATTATCCGATGTTGGGGTTTCTTTGGACATATCAAATTGGGTTAATAAAGTGAATTTTGCGAAAAAAATAGAGAAAATATTTGATTCTTTTCGCAAAAGTATTTATCTTTGCAAAAAAATAAATTTATGACATTTGAAGAACAACTAAAAATCAAAGAAAATTTTTATAACGAAGCAATTCGTTATATGGAAAACGCAAAAGAAAACCTTAGGCGTGCAGGCAAAGAAGACCGTTTTTATGTTGATGAAAAGTACGTAAAAACGGCTTGCGGTATTGCGTACAACGGCGTTCTCAAAGCGTTAGACGGCTATTTTTTGTTAAAAGAAGTCGAAAAACGCAAAGGTAGAAAAAGTATTGAGTATTATCAAAATAATTTGGGCAAAATTGATAAAAAATTGCTGAATTATTTGAATTCTGCATATCAAATTTTACATTTGTCGGGTTATTATGACGGAATTCGAGACATTAAAACGGTTTCAAGCGGTTTCGAGTTGGCGTATTTCGTTATTGAAAAAATTAAACCGTAAAAACCATTTCTCTAAAAATATTTTCTCAAAAAATAAAAAATTTGAGAAAAAATTTTTTTTCGAAAAAATTTTCGTATCTTTGAAAAGAAATTTTTAAATCATTTTTGTATGAAAACTTTTTTGAAAAAAATATCCAATTTCAAAGTTTTTCTGCTTCTTATACCGATTTTTACCGCAATCTCGGTGTATAGTTTTGTCTCGAATACGGAATATTTCGGCAAAATTGCTCAAAATCTCGAAAATCCGTTTCTCAAAAAACTTCTCGAAAAATTTGAGATATTCGCTAAAACATTGCCGCAAGACAGAGTTTATTTGCAACTTGACAAAACTTTGTACAAACCCGGCGAAACTATTTGGTTCGCTGCATACATTCGAAACGCAACAGATATGTCTCTTTCCGAGAAAAGTGACATTTTGAATGTAGAATTTATTAACCCCAAAGGCAATAAAACCGCAGAAATTAAACTTATCGCAAAAAAAGGAAAAGCACTCGGCGATTTTCTTCTCGAAGAACAAGCACTCGGCGGAATTTACAAAATCAAAGCCTACACGCAATGGCAAAAAAATGAACCGCAAGAATTGGTCTTCGAAAAAGAAATCACGGTTCAGAAAGTTATTTTGCCGCGTTTAAAAATGAAACTCGAATTTGACAAACGCTCTTTTGGAAAAGGTGAAAAAGTTTCTGCCTCGTTAAACGTACAAACAAATGAAAATCAACCACTTACAAATTTCGAAGTACGTTTTCTTGCCTCACTCAAAGGTGAAAAATTGACAGAAAATAAAACCACAACAGACAAAAACGGCAACGCAACCATCTCTTTCGAATTGCCTAAGAATTTGCAAACCTCAGACGGTTTATTGAACGTAATGCTAAATTATGAAGGGCAAACAGAATCGATTTCTCGAAGTATTCCGATAATTTTAAATTTTGTAAAGTTAAATTTCTTCCCCGAAGGAGGAGATTTAGTCGCAGATTTGCAATGTAAAGTTGCTTTTCGAAGTTTAAACGAGTTTGATAAACCCGCAGACATCGAAGGAACGTTATATAATTCCGGCAACGAAAAAATTATTTCGTTCAAAAGTTTTCATTTTGGAATGGGAAGTTTCGAATTTACTCCCAAAAAAGATGAGAAATATTTTGTCAAAATCACTTCGCCGACAGAAATATCGCAAATTTATCATTTGCCCGAAGTTTTGCCGAAGGGTTATGTTTTAAAAATCGATAGCATTTTTAAAAATCAAGTGAAAATCAACATTTTCTCCACCGAAGAGACTGAATTAATTCTTGTTTCGCAAATTCGAGGTAAAATTTATCATTCGCAAGTTGTTTATTCGAAAAAAGGAAAAAACGAAATTTTACTTTCCACCGAAAAATTGCCCATCGGAGTAATGCAATTGACACTTTTCGACAGCAAAGGAATCGAAAGATGCGAAAGACTCGTTTTTGTGAACAAACACAAACAAATGAAAATCAAAATCGAAACCGACAAAGAGAAATATTTGCCTCGCGAGAAGGTGAAATTAACCATAAAAGTCTCTGACGAAAACGAAATGCCGATTCCTGCGAATTTATCTTTGTCCGTTGTTGACGACCAACTCTTAACTTTCACCGATGACAAGCAGGGAAATATTCTTTCTGAAATGTTTTTGCGTCCCGACATCAAAGGCGAAATCGAGGAACCACAATTTTATTTCAAAAAAGATGAACCCAAAGCAGATAAAACGCTTGATTATCTCTTAATGACTGCAGGATGGCGAAGGTTTACGTGGGAAAAAATTTTAAACGAACAGCCAACGGTCAATATTGAGGGAGAAAAAGCAATTATCAAAGGGAAAATTATCAATGGCGAGGAAAATGCAGGAACGTCTGATGTCGAAATTGAAATTCAAGGGAAAAAATTTAAACCAAATGAGAAAGGTGAGTTTATGTTGGAAAATATTGACCTTTCAGAACAGCAAATAATGAAAGTTTCTCCAAAAAATGGGAATTTCGAAGTTCAAAGCATTGTTTTGACAGAATATTCGCAAAATGTTGTAGTTTATTTGTATTTCAAACGACGTTATTACAACAGAGCAATAGAAGAGGAAAAAGCTGCTGGCGGTGCGGTGAAAGCGGCAAAAGGTGAACACAAAAGACGAGACGCAGATAAAGATGACTTTAATCCGCCGCCTGTTATAGAGATTGAGGAAAATAATGAAGAACAATCAATCTTGCAAGAAGAACCACCCAAACTAGAGGAACAGCAAGTGCAACAAAATCAACCCGTTATAAATGATGCAATTGTTGTTGACGGCGATGTTGATGACCTAAGGGCAAATGTTGTCGCTGGCAAAAAAGAAAAAAAACGAGAAAATGTTTCGAGATATTATCGGGCAAAAGTTTTTGCTGCTCCCGTTTATAAACAAAATGAGAAAATTGAATCGCGAACAGATTTTCGAAGTACTATTTTTTGGAACGGAAATATCGACATTGACCGCACAGGAAAAACTTCTGTTGAATTTTGCAATTCTGACGATATTACGTCTTTTCGAATTGTGGCAGAAGGAATTGGGACTGAGGGCAGTGTTGGCCGCGAGGGAAAAACGTATTTCACTCAATTACCTTTCTCTTTGAGTGTTAAAATGCCTCTCGAAGCAACCAAAGACGACAAATTTTCGATTCCTTTGACGTTGAAAAACAATACTTCGCAATCTTTCACAGGAAATTTAACGGTAAAACTTCCTTCGACATTGAAATTTTTAAATTCCGTACCTCAAAATGTTTCGTTAAACGCAAATGAAACGAAAATTTTATATCTCGAAACACAAACTATCGCTGCGGGAACAGATAAAATTGAGATTTCTTTTGCAAGTGAAGGGTTAAAAGATAAAATTGCGTATTCGTTCAATGTTGTTTCGCGTGGTTTTCCTGTTACTGCTTCGTTTTCGAATAGAGAAAAAGAGAAAACTTACTCAGTAACATTGACAAATGTTGTTGAAGGTTCAATATCTGCACAACTTACTGCGTTTCCTTCGGTGGTAAGCGATTTAGTAAAAGGTGTCGAAAGTATTTTGCGAGAGCCTTATGGTTGTTTCGAGCAAACTTCGATGTCAAGTTATCCGAATGTGATGGTGATGAATTATTTGAATACGACAGAAACTAAAGATTCTAAACTTCTCGCAACAGCAACGAATCTTTTAGACAAAGGTTATAAACGTTTAATCTCGTTTGAGACGAGTGAAAAAGGTTATGAATGGTTCGGCGGAGCGCCCGGACACGAAGCATTGACCGCCTACGGCCTAATGCAGTTTAACGATATGAAAAAAGTTTATTCCGAAATTGACCAAAAAATGATAGACCGAACGGCAAATTGGTTATTGAGTCGTAAAGATGGGAAAGGTGGGTTTCAAAGAAATCCGCGCGCACTTGATTCGTATGGTTCTGCTTCGACTGAGATCACTAATTTATATATAGTGTACGCACTTTGCGAGGCAGGTTATCTCAATGATATTGAGAAAGAGTTAAATTTTTCTTATGAAAAATCCATTTCCTCTGATGATGCGTATCAAATTGCGTTGTTGGTTAGTGCTTTGTTTGCGAAGAATGATTCTCGTGCTGCGAAGACTCTTGAACTTTTGTACTCGAAACAAAATGCAGATGGAAGTTTTACGGGCAAAACGCACTCAATAACTCGTTCAGAAGGAATTTCTTTGACAATCGAAACTACCTCGTTAGCGATTCTTGGAATGTTAAAATCGGGAAAACCCAAAATAGAATCGCTGCAAAAAGCAGTTGAATTTTTGATTTCGCAGCGTTCTGGTTATGGAATGTTCGGTTCAACGCAGGGGACAATTCTCGCTTTAAAAGCGTTGACAAAATTTGCAGAATTTTCGAAACGCACTGCCGAGAGCGGCAATATCGAAATTTTCGTTGATAATAAAAAAGTTGCGGTTCAACATTATGAGAAAGGAGAAAATAATCCGATTTTAATTTCAGGTTTAGAAAAACATTTCGCCGATGGTACGCACACAATAAAAATTGCGTTTACAGACACAAAAGAAGCGTTGCCTTACTCCGTTGCGGTGAAGTGGAATACTTCGTTGCCCAATAGTTCGAAAGATTGTTCCGTTTCTCTAACTTCGGAACTTGCGAAAAATTCTGCGAAAGTGGGCGAAACGGTTCGCTTGACAAATATTTTAACGAATGTTACCGCAAAAGGTCAGCCAATGACGGTTGCGATAATCGGGATTCCTGCAGGTTTAACTGCTCAGATGTGGCAATTAAAGGAATTGCAGGAGAAAAAAGTGTTTGATTTTTACGAAATCATTGGAAATAATTTGGTTGTGTATTATCGACAAATGTTGCCCAATGAAAAACGTGAGATAAATTTAGATTTGAAAGCCGAGATTCCTGGCGAATATCAAGCCGCGGCGTCGTGTGCGTATTTGTATTACACAAACGAGTTTAAAAATTGGACGATTTCTCAAAAAATTTCTGTAACAAAATAGAGTTTTCTTGAGAAAATTTTGTTTATTCAGAATTTTTTTGTATTTTTGCGAGAGTTTTAACAAAATGAAAAAAAGAGATATTTGCAAAGAAGCAATGCGTTATATTGAGAACGCAAAAGAAATTCTCAGTTCCAAGGCGGGAAAAGATGGGAAATATTACAGTGATAAAAAATATGTTCGAATGGCTTGTCATATGGCTTATCTCGGTGTTTTAATTGCACTTGACGGTTTACTCGAATATAAAGGAATTGAAAATCTGAAGAATCAAGATTTGAGTAGCGATGCTGTAAATGTAAAATTTTACCGCGAGCATCTTGGCAAAATCAATGGCAAAATGTTAAATTTGTTTAACGAGACAATTTACCCATTTTTGTGCGAATATGGCGGCTACTATGGAAATTTAGAAGTTTATATTTCGCAAGAAGGAATTATTGCCGCAACAGAAATTATTGAGTGGGTGCAAAAACAAATTTCTTCTGTAGAATAAAAAAATATAGCGACAAGTTTTTGCTTGCCGCTATTTTTTATTTTTGAGAAAATTTTTATTTTCGTTTAATTTTAATGACTTGTCCTGGTTTTAACTTTCGCACATCTCGTTCCGAGAAATTATTCAGTTGCATTACATCTCGAACCGTTACTCCCGAATACATTTTTACAATATTCGGCAACACATCTCCCGATTTCAAAGTATAATAAACGAAACTTTCGTCAATAGAAGCAGACGTAGTTACGTAATTTTTATTTGCAGAGGCAAGATTCTGAACAGCCGTTTTGTTTAACATTTCCTGTTTCTGTTCGTTTGTCATTGCATCAATGTCTTTGTATTGAGAAACTTTGTTATTCGGAACGTAGACAATAATTTTTTGTCCGATTTGGAGTCTTTTTGCGTTAGTTTGATTCCACATTTTTAACTCGTTGAGCGAAACATTGTACCAAGTAGCAATAAAACCGTAATTATCTCCTTGCTTGACGTTGTAAATTAACTTCGTTTTATTCGCAACAGAAGTAGGATTAAACTCTGGAATGTCAGATTCGTCATTCGAGACAGAAGTTTTTGAGGATTTTTTCGATTTCGAGTCATTTTTTTTATTCGAAGTAGAGGAAACGAAATTTCTTTCTGAAGTCAAAAGTAAAGAATCTTTGTAATGATAAATTTCCTGTTCGCGTGCGGCAAACTGCGAAGCTTTATTAGCAGGCAATTTCAACGCATAAGGTTTAGAATTCGCAGGAATAATATCTTTTTTGTATTGCGGATTCAAATCTCGCAGTTGTTCAATGTTGATTCCCAAAATATCTGCCACTTGTTGAAGGTGTAATTTTTGAGTAACCATAACCGTGTCGTTGATTTGCGTCTGAATTTTTACGGGAGAAAGATTATGTTCCTTGTAATAATGTCCGAAATAAATTGCTGCGATGTATGCAGGAACGTAATTTCGCGTGTCGTAGGGCAAATATGGATAAATATCCCAATAATTTGTCTTGCCTTTTGCGCGTTTTATTGCTCTGTTGACAATTCCTGGTCCGCAATTATAAGCGGCAAGCACCAAGTTCCAGTCGCCGTAGATGGCATAAAGGTCTTTGAAATATTTCGCTGCTGCTTCGGTGGCTTTGTATGGGTCTCGTCTTTCATCAATAAACGAATTTATCTCAAGACTGTACATTTTCGCCGTTCCGTACATAAATTGCCAAATTCCTGTTGCCCCTGCATAAGAAACTGCCTTCGGATTCAGGGCAGACTCAATAATCGAAACGTATTTTAATTCTAACGGAATGCCGTAATTATCAAAGACTTCCTCAAAAATCGGAAAATAATGCTCCATTAAACCCAACATTACCTCGGAGGAAACACGGCTGCGTTGTGTGTAAAGTTTAATCCATTTTTTTACAACATCATTATACGAAACGTCAACAAGACACGGAATTTTTTTCAAACGATTGATATAAACTGAATCAGGAAGGTCTGAGACAGTAAAATTTGCTCCTCGACGAGAAGAATCTTGCATTTTCAGTGAATTTTGCACATAAAACAAACTCAAGAGACTGTCAAAATTTCTCTCGATTCTTGTATTACTCAAATCGCCCACAGGAATATTCACAATGGGAATTGTATCTCTAACAGCAGTTGAGTCTTTGTGCGACAAGAAAGCAAAACTCGATAAAGACTGCAAAATCACAACAAAGAAAAATAACACTTGTGCAGTTTTTCTCATAATTAAGTGGTTATTAGTAATTAAATTAAACAAATTTTATTTTTCACTTTTCGAAAAAATGAAAAAAATTTATATTTTTGTGAATAATTTTTCTATCAAAATAAAAATTTCTGTACAATTTTTATCCCTTTTTATATCTGTTTTATCTAAATATATTCCATTTTTGTAAAAAACTGCATTTGATTTTCCTTCTTTTTTATCAATTAATTGTCCCGCAACTCCAATTATTGCTTTATTATTTTTTGCTTTTTCAGGAATAGTCGTTACAGACGTTTTATATTTTGAGACAAAACTTTCTACATCAGTCAAAGTTGTTGAGTTATATTTTTTCATTAGCGGCAATATTATATTTTCAATAGTTACTTTACTTTCTTCATTTACAACATATAAACCCAATTCTGAAGAATAGTTTAATTTACCAAATTCAGAATCTACGTTAATATTTACACTCAATATTTCATTATGTTTCAAATTTGCAGATTCTGTAATATAATCTTTAATTTCGTTTTTTAAATATTTCTCTTGATTTTCTAAATTTTCGTCAGCATCCAACATAATAAAAAACCCACATTTATCAATAACTTTTTCTTTTGCATAAGGATTTTTTATTGGTTCTAAATAATTTATTACAGAATTTTTGAAAGTCTCTTTTACTTTCGTTAAACTTCCTGCGGTAATAATAATTACAAAATCGCCATTTTTATTTTTCAAAATTCTTGGAAAAAATAAACGGATGTGGCGAATTGTTGGCAATTTTTCACTTAATTCTTTTTCTTCAATAATGTTTTCTGAAATTAATTTTTTCATTTGATGCTCAAGAATCGTTTTTAATGGCGAAACTAAATTTTGTAAAGGTGCATCACAAGCATCGTAATCAAAACTTCTGAGTAACCTAAATAAAAAAGCGGAATCGTGTTCGCCTTCACAAATACAAATAATTGCTTTACTCATTATTTTCCCCTCCTTAAATCTACGTCCATACTTTTAATTAATCTTGCGTATAATTGACCTTCAGCAAATTGAACGACAAGATTATCATTTTCTCTCGTTATGGTGTAACCTGAAATTTTTTGCAAATTATTTTTATTCGCAAAAAACGCATCGATACATTCCTTGCTGTGCGAGGTAAGAAAAACCTGAACATTAAACAACAACGACAAATCAATGATAAAACCTGCATATTCAACTAAATTTTTGAAATCAATACCGTTTTCAAACTCGTCAATTAATAAAACGCCGTTTTCCACAGACGCAAATTGCAACGCAATAGCGAACATTCGTTGCATTCCGTCTCCGTATTCGGTTAAATCTCTTGCTTCAGCAAATCGAACATCGCTAACTTTAAATCGAATATCGTTCTCTTCGAGAGTTAAAGTGATATTTTCGATATTTGAGTCAACTTTTTCGTTTATATATTTTATAATTTTTTCGAAACTTTTTTTGTCAACACTTTTATTATGTGCGTCTTTTGTTTTTTCTCGAAGTTGATAAATAAACGGACTAAAATACTCTATTTTACAAAGATTTCGAATTACACGGTAAACAATTTTATGTTTTGAAAATTTTTCACCAAATAAATGAATTTTAGTTTTTAAACCAGAAATATTTCCCCATTTCGACTTACCGTCATCCTGAATAAACGAATTTATTTTGTAAGAAATACGATAAGAAGGATTATTTTCGGTTTCCTCTAACGAATCGAATTTTAAAATTTCGATTTTTACATTTTTTTCACTAAAAATTCCTTCGATTTCGATTGTTTCGAGAGTATGTTTTTTCAAAAACGACAAAGAAATATCTTTTAAACTTATATATTTTGCCCTCATTCTTTGCAATTCTATATAATTTCCAAAATCATTCTGACTGCAAAGCAGATAAATTGCTTCCAACAACGAAGTTTTGCCCGAATTGTTTAAACCTGCAATGATATTAATTTTGTTTAAATTTTTAAACTGCAAACCCGACAACGCTTTATATTGTTTAATATTAATTTCTTTGAAATGCGTTTCTAAACTTTCAAACGTAATATATTTTTCTGAAGTATTTTCTTCCCAATCTTTTATTGGTTCATTTTTTTGAAAATATTTTCGAATTTCCTTTTTCCCTTTTGCGATAATTCCAACAGGAACATTCTCGATGGGATTATTTTCAAAGATAGAATTAAAATTGCCCAAATATGGAAAATCAAGAATCCATTCAGGTAGGATTTTTATTTTATTATTTTCCAACCAAAGTTCGCTTAAATTTTTCAGTTCGCTTAATGCAGAAATATCAACAATTTTATTCTTACTTAAAAATAATTTTTCCAATTTTTTTAGTTCGCCTAATGCAGAAATATCAATAATTTGATTATACCACAACCACAAATCTTTTAAATTTGTTAATTCCTTTAATATTGAAATATCAGTTATTTTACAATCAGCTAAATTTAAATATGTTAAATTTTTTAAATTTCTTAGTGAAGAGATGTCTGTAATTTGATTATAACTTAAATTTAATCTTGTTAAATTTGTCAGATTTTTTAATACAGAAATATCTTTTATTTGATTTTTCGTTAAATTTAATATTTCCAATTTTTTAAAATTTTTTAAAATTTCAATATCTGAAATATCTAAAAAAGTTAAACTTAACGAAATAACGTTTTCGTTAATATCAACTTTATATTCAAGATTTTTATTCAGTTTAGTTTCTATTTCTTTTATAATTTCCAAATCGGTTTTCATAAATTTTTAAAAATTAACAATTTTTTTTGTGAAAAAAATTTGCGAATCTGATTTTTGCCCTTCAAAATTACATTTACAGGAATATTCTCAAAATCGTTATTTTCCAAAAATATTCCGTTTTTGTGTGCGGCGGGTTTCCAATAAATATTCGCTTCAAAATCTAAAAGAAATTCAGGGAAAATTTTTAAACAGTTTTTTTGCAAATACAAATATTTGATATTTTTCATCTCGCACAATGCCGAAATATCGGCAATTTGATTATTTGATAAATAAAGTTCGTTGAGATTTTTTAATTCTCGTAAAACCGAAATATCAACAATTTGATTTTCGTTTAAAATTAAAATTTCCAAATTTTTTAGATTTTGCAAAACCGAAACATTCGAAACTTCATTTTTCGAAACATCTAAGTTCGTTAAATTTTCTAAATTTCGCAAGTTTTCAATATTCGAAATAAAATTATCCGACAAATCGAGTAAAAATTTCAAATTTTTTAATTCTCGCAACGCCGAAATATCAGAAATATAATTTTTTGATAAATCTAAACTCGTCAAATTTGTTAATTCCTGCAACGCCGAGATGTCAAAAATCTCATTTTGCGACAAATCCAAATGTTTTAAATTTTTAAACAATTTTAACTTTTCGACTAACATTTTAACACAATGAATCTCACACGCAATAAACGAAATTCGGGTGATTTTTTCATTTTCGTCTAATTTGTAATCGACTTTTTGAATGTTAATTTCTGTTAAAATTTCTAAATCTGTCATCGTTTTAACGAAAAAATTTTTGCAAAAATAATTAATTTTTTCGAGAATAAAACGAATTTTCTAAAAATTAAACGTTAAACCAAACACCAAATAATGCACCAACGCAAAAGTATAAACGGCATCATTATCTGCTCCGCCTTCCAAAATTCTGTATCCCGTTTTGATTTTCAAATTCTTAATTGCTTGAATATCAACAGCAACCAACACATCTTCTGCTCTTCCTTGCGGTGCAGCTAATGCGTCTCCATCGATGAGAAAATTAAATTTCGAATGAAATTTCCACGCAAAAGAAAAATGAATCAGCGGCACAAAACCTAAATCGGTTTTCTCTGAATTTGTATTTTCATTTGACAAAGAAATTTTTGCATCACGCACTTTTCCCGTTATTCCGAGTGCAAAATCCAACTTTTCCCGACTCAAAATTTTATATTGATACGTCAAACGGTACGAATTAAACTTCCACGTAGCCTCAAGCGGCGAATTTGCGTTATAAATTTTTCCTTGAAAAACCAAATTGCGACCAACATTTCCTGTACTTTTTCAAAGAAAACGGAGCAAAAAGTGCTAAAATCGAATGTTTCGGCGTAATATCGTACTGAATTCTTGCTCGAAAAAACGGAATAGCAGAAGTTTTTAACTCTTCAGATAACGAAAATTTTGTTCCCGCATTTCCCGTAATTCTCACGTCATTGTAGCCCGAAAAAGCAATTCCTGATTCTAAATCAATAAAAAATTGTGCGTTAGAAAAATGACTTTTCAACAGAAATATCACAAAAATTATCAAAATTTTTTTCATTTTAACAAAAATTAATGTTCAGAAAATCGAATTTGTGCAAATATAAATATTATTTTCGAAAAAACAAATTTTTCGCAAAAAAAATAAACATCAACGCAAAAATTGTTGATGTTTATTGTGTAAAAAAGATGTTACTCTTTTTTCTTGTAAAAGTACTTATAAGCGTAATAAGCAACGATTCCCAAGAGAATAATTCCAATGGCCAGTTTTGCAATTTTAAAAAACAGCCAAACAATCACTATTAACGCAATAACGCCGCCTACGATTTTCAAAATTTGATTTAAACTTACATCCATTTTTTTCAATTTACAAAGCAGGTGGAAGTTGAGTGTTTTGTCCTAATTTTGCTTTCAAAGCTGCGAGTGCATCCGAACCTGTGGTGCTGCTTTTATCCAAGGCAGACTCAATCTCGTCGTCGAGAGATTTGTTTTCGTTTGCGATGCTTCCGTATGCCTCAGCAAGTGCTTCTTGTTTCTCAACCTTCTCTTTCATTCGCTCAAGCATTGAAACCGTGCCGCTGCCGTCAATCTCGACTAACTGTTTGTTTACGTTTTTAGTTGCTTCACTCACTTTTGAACGTGCTTTGAGGGTTTGTAATTCGTTCTCATATTGGGTGATATTGGAACGTAATTTTCGAATTTGTGTATCGAGATTATTCATCGAGGTTTCGATTTTTTGTGCCTCGCCGTCAAAACGAAGTGCGTTTTTCATTGCTTCTTCTTTTTTCACCAATGATTCTGACGCCAAACGGTCTGCATCGGCAACCGAGATTTGTCCTGTCTGAGAACGTTGCACCAAAAGAATCGCTTTTTTCTCATATTCGCTTGACTTCTCGCGTGCCTCAGCGGCTTCGCGACGAGTGCGAATGGCGAGTGCTTTTACCTCAGCGTAGGCTTGTAAACTTTTGTCAAGGTCTTCTTTTAATTCGCGAATGCCTTGCTCTGTCATCTTGATAGGGTCTTCGAGTTTGTCAATAGCAGAATTTGCTTCTGCTTTCCCTATACTGAATAAACGACTGAAAATTCCCATAGTTAAAATGTGTTAAAAAGTTTATTTTTGTGCAGAAAATTCGATAATTTCGCCAGAATACTCACTCAATAATAACGAAAGTGAGTTTAATGAACTTTCTAATTCGTTCAAATCAAGATTTTCCAAAGCAAGAGTATCGCGGAAAATTACGTTTTTTCCTGCTTCATCAAGGGCGAATGCTCCGTGAATAATGTCGCGGTTTTTTATCAACAACGATTTAAAAATCGCTACATCGTCTTTTGCAACCGAAAACAAAGATTGCTCCATTACTAAGATAGGTTCAGCACAAGCAAGAACCATGTTTTTTATGCCTGCTTCTTCTTTTTCAATAACGAAAACACCATCATTCTCGTCATCAGAGACAATAATGTAATCCAATTCTAACAGGTAACCTTTTACTTTTTGAAAGTATTTGTCCATTTTTTCCTCCAAATTTATGGTTATACATTTGATTTTCAAAACGTTAACTCTTTTTTTCAAAGAAAATTAACTTTGCCAAATATAAAAAAAATATTTTAATTTTCAAAAAAAAAAAATTAAAAAAATTTAATTTTTAACTTTTTGATTTTCAAAGAGTTATAAAAAAAATGCGAAAAATCAAGGTTTTTTTTGAGTAAAAAAACGTTTTTTTCAAAAAAAAAATTTATTTTTGCAGCGATTATTAACCTTAATAAAGTAATTTTTATATGAACAAGAGTGAATTGATAGATGCAGTCCATGCAGAAACGCAATTATCAAAAGCAGATGTGAAAAAAGCGTTAGAATCGTTTTTGAAACAAACTGCCGAGGCGTTGAAAAAAAGAGATAAACTTACTCTCGTCGGCTTTGGTTCATTTTCCACCGTTACCCGCAAAGAGCGAATGGGCAGAAACCCACAGACAAGACAGGAAATGAAAATCGAAGCAAAAACAGTTGTCAAATTTAAACCTGGAGCAGAATTGAACAAAGACGTTCAATAACATTTTTTCTTTGTTTGTCTGAAAAACAAAAGTCCTCTCAATTTCTTGACAGAGGACTTTTATATTATTTTGCGGAATCTTCAAATAAATTAAGTATGAGTTAGTCGTTTTCAGAATTAATCTTAGACGAGGAAATCGAGATTAAACGTTCGTATTCCTTCTGTGATAAATCGTTTGAATAGAAATTTATCGGATTCACAGGAATACCGTTTTTGTGTACCTCGTAATGCAAGTGTGGAGCGGAGGAAAGTCCTGTTGAACCAACAAGTGCGATAACCTCGCCTCTTTTGACTCTTTGCCCCTTTTGGACTAACAATTTACTTGCGTGTGCGTAGACCGTCTCGTAACCAAAGCCGTGATTAATTTTTACAACATAACCAAATCCTCCTGCGGCGAATTCTGCCTCAATAACGGTGCCATCACTTGCTGCATGAATTGGTGTTCCTTGTTTTGTGCATAAATCGACACCCTCGTGCATTCGGTAATATCGCAAAATCGGGTGAAATCGCATACCAAAAGGACTAAATGAGTGAATATTTTTGTGGTGTATGGGAGGAAGAGAAGGAATGCTCACCAACATTCGTTCTTTGTTTTGGATAAATTCGACAATCTCGTTGTAGGATTGGGATTGAACGTAGAGTTGTTTTGTGAGAATGTCGAGCTGCTGAACGGTGCGAATCAGCATACGAGAGGAAGGAAAACCATTATACTTCGAGTAGCGGTCTGCACCCCCAAAACCCGCTTTGCGAACCACTGACGGAATATTCGTTAAATTAAAAAACTCGCGATAAATGTCGTTGTCGCGGGTTTGAACTTCTTCGAGAACTCTCGTCATGTGATTCATGCGTTTGTTGAGAAACTCATACTGTAATTGTAATGTGGCATTTTGTCGGCGGAGCAACGTTTCCTTCGGGGTATCAATAAAAAACATCGCAACAATACTTAATATTATCCCGATAATCAAACTGATGCCTAAGTGAGAGAAAATATTCTTCACATACATTCTGAAACTACCCTCAATTTTGTGAAAACTAAGTGATTCCGCATTAAAGTGATAGTTTAATTGTGCCATAAGAAATTACAAATAAAAACATAGAAAAATTTTTTGTAAAAGTATAAATTATTTTCTTTTTTGCAAATTTTTTCGCAACTTTTTTTGATTTTTTATATATTTTTTTTCGCTATTTTTCGCAATAACTTGATTTTCAACATTTTAAATCTTTAAAATTTGTGAAATTTGTGAAAAAAATTTAATTTTTATCTCAAAAAAATGATTACCTTTGCAAAGTTTTTCATTTATTTTTCAAATTTATGATTTTCAATTCGTTAAAAATGAAACTTTGTTGTCTTTTTATTCCGATTTTTTTCGAAATCTCCTGCACTCTCGCTCAAAAGCAAGAACCAATAAAACTTCCTGCCCCGCAAACTGAGGGAGGAAAACCTCTGATGCAGGCACTCAAGAATCGGCAAAGTACGAGAGATTTTAGTACAGAAAAAATCCCCGACCAAATGTTGTCAAATTTGTTGTGGGCGGCAAATGGGTTGAATCGAGAAACTAAACATACCGCTCCAACGGCGTTAAATAATCAAGAAATTGATATTTACGTTGTTCGAGAAGATGGAACATATTTTTTCGATGCAGATGCACATACTTTAACGTTAGTTGTTGCGAAAGATTTGCGAAAATTGACAGGAAAGCAAGGTTTTGCCGCAGAAGCACCTCTTAATTTAGTGTTAGTCGCTAATATTGACAAATTTACAGGCATTAGTGATGAGGACAAAAAAATTTATTCGGCAGCCGATGCGGCTTATATAAGTCAGAATATTTATTTGTTTTGTGCCTCGGAAGGACTCGCAACGGTTGTGCGTGCTTATGTTGACAAAAAAGAATTGGCAAAAGCACTCAATCTCAAGGAAACGCAAAAAATTATTTTTGCTCAAACGGTTGGATTTTTCAAAAAGTAAAAACAGAATCAACGTTATGAAAATATAACGTTGATTTTTTTATTCACAGAATTATATCACCGTTAAACTGATATTTTTCTCGCGAATCATTTTTCGCAAACAAATAAGAGCATAACGCATTCTGCCGAGAGCCGTGTTGATGCTGACTCCTGTTTGTGCGGCAATTTCTTTGAAACTCAAACCACCATAATGACGAAGCAGAATCACGGTGCGTTGGTCGGAAGGCAATTTGTCAACTAAATGTCGTAAATCTTTCGAAATTTGATGCTGAATAATCACTTCCTCAACATTTAACTCAACTCCACCTTTACAAGTTAAAACATCCGAGTCAATTTCTTCGCAAGAAGTTGATTGTAAACGTTTTTCTTTGCGGAAATAGTCAATAACCAAATTGTGTGCAATTCGCATCACCCATGCTACAAAAATGCCTTTTTCTGCGTAATTGCCTTTTGTGAGAGATTTTATAACTTTGATGAAAGTGTCTTGAAAAATATCTTCTGCTGCTTGAGAATTTTTGACCATCAACAATATATAAGTATAAATTCGAGCCTTGTATTTGTTTATCAAAACTTCAAGACTTTGATGATCACCGTTTACAAACTTTTTTAAAAGTTCGTAATCATTGTTTATTTCGATGGTTTCCATAACTTTCGAGTGTTTTTTAGAATGTTATGTACTCGATTTTTCTATGTTCCCTCCTTCCTTTTTTAGAATTCCAAACGCAAAGATATAAAAATTTTTCTGAATAAACAAATTTTTTCTCAATTTTTGTGAAAAAAATAAAAATTTTGTATTTTTGCAAAAAAAATCAATGAAAAATTTATTAATTCTCTTAATTTTATTTTTGGGTTGTAAAATTTTTAAACCAAATTTATCTGTCGAGAAAATTGCCGCAGACAGTTTAATTGCGAATATAGACAAATTTGTCGATAAAAAAGTCGAAATTGAGGGAATAATTGTTCACATTTGCGGCGTTGACGGCAAAAAAATGAAGTTAAAAACTGACAACGGTGCAATTATCAAAATTATTCCGCAAGATTCTTTCGTTCATTTTGATAAATCTTTTTATCAGAAAAGAGTTAAAATTTTGGGAAAAGTTAAAGAATCTCGCATCGAAAAATCGTATATTGACAGCGTTGAGCAGAAAAAAACCTTGTTGTGCCATATTGACAATTCGCCGTGCAAAGATTCGGTGTGGGTTAATAATCAAATTAAAAACAAAAAAGCAGACACTTTGTCGAAACGAGATGTCGAAAAATTGCGAAAAAAACTAAAAAAAAGACAAAAATTATATTTCTGTCATAACAGTTGTGGCGGAGAAATGGTTTTTGTACTGAAAAAATTTGGTTTTTTCGAAAAATTATTCACTTTTTTTTGGAAAATCAAAAGTAAAAGTTTATTTTTGCGAAAATTTATTTTATGCGAATTGTCAATCCGCTTTATGACACCGCTTTCAAATACTTGATGGACAACGAGAAATTGGCAAAAAAATTAATCTCAGCGATTATTGACAAAGAAATTCTTTCTCTCGAAGTTTTTCCGCAAGAAACAGCAATAGAGTTGAAACGGACAAAACCGAGAAAAGAATCGAAGCGAAAACGCAAAACAGAAACAACGATTTCGGAATATTTGTCGATTTATCGGCTTGATTTTAAGGCAGTTGTGAAAACAGAAGACGGAAAGGAACAGAAAATTTTAATTGAAGTTCAAAAGTCTCGTTATCCCGACCCAATAGACCGTTTTCGACAATATCTCGGAGCAAATTATTTGCGAGGCGAAAAATATGTTGACGAAAAGGGCGTTGAGAAATTCCGCTCTTTGCCGATAATTTCGATTTACTTTCTTGGTTACTTGATGTCAGAATATCAAGAACCAGCGATTTTCGTTGATAATCAAGTGTTTAACGCCGTTTCGAAAAAGAAAATTGACGTTAAAAACGATTTTGTGAAACTTTTAACTCATCAGACTTACGTTATTCAAGTTTTGCGTATTCCTGCTCGCCCGAATTCTCGTTTGATGAGATTGTTGACTTTTTTCGACCAGACTCATCAAATTGAGGGGAAAGATTATATTTTAAATGTTGAGTCAAATTCTTTGAACAAAGATTTCGTTGAACATCTGAATATTCCTGCCGAAAGCGATGAATTTGGGAGAAAGTTGCAGTTGGAGAAGGAATATACGACAGAATGGGAGCGAATTTCGATGGAATTGATGGAGGAACGAGAAATATCGCAAAAACAGCGAGAGGAATTGGAGGTCAAGGACAAGGAATTGCAGGTCAAGGACAAGGAATTGGGTAAAAAAGACTCAATAATTGAAAATTTGGTTCGCACTCTGTTGCTTTCGGGCAAGTCAAAAGAGGAAATTTCGATTTTAACAGGAATTTCTGTTTCAGAAATTGAAAAATTAACCTAAATTTTTGAGTAATGTTTAATTTTAACAAAAAATAATTTTTTATTTTTTGTTAAAATTTGCATTTTGAAAAGATATTATTGAGATTTTTTATTTTTTTCGAAAAATTATTCACTTTTTTTTGGAAAATCAAAAGTAAAAGTTTATTTTTGCAAAGAAAAATTTTATTATTTTCTCAAATTGATTGTTATGGCAGAACAAAAAATGAACTTATTTTCCGAATTTCCACCAATTTCAACAGCCGAATGGGAAGCGGTAATCAAAGCAGACCTCGAAGGTGCTGAATATGAAAAGAAATTAATTTGGAAAACACTTGAGGGTTTCGATGTTAAACCTTATTATCGCAACGAGGCAATTGAAAATTTGCCTCAAACTGAGATTTTACCCAATGAATTTCCGTATCTCCGAGGGAATCGCGAGAAAAATAATGCGTGGGAAATTCGTCAAGATATAAAAGTTGGCAAATTTGAAGAGGCAAATCAAAAAGCAATTGACGCACTCAGAAAAGGTGCAACGTCTGTTGGTTTTATTTTCAATGATAATCCGACTATTTCTGACGAGGATTTTTCAACGTTATTGAAGGATATTGATTTTTCGAAAGTTGAACTCAATTTTATTGCCCGCCACGGTGTGGCTGTGCTTTTTCCGCTTTTGGAGAAAGAAATGTTATCTCGAAAAGTGTCTTTTTCTGCTTTGCGAGGTTCAATAACTCTTGATGCAATTGGTTATGCTTCTTTGACAGGAAATTTCTGTATCTCTGAAAAAGATGTTTTCGACAGAATTACGTCTGTGACGAAAGATATTATTGCGAAATTTCCGAATTTGCGAATCTTAGCCATCAATGGGCATATTTTTCACAACAGCGGAGCAACAGCAGTGCAAGAATTGGCTTTTTCCTTCTCGAAAGCGGTAGAATATCTCTCGCAACTCACAGACAGAGGACTTTCTGTTGACCAAATTGCCCCTAAGATGACGTTTATTTTCAGTGTTGGTTCGAATTATTTTATGGAAATTGCAAAAATTCGGGCGGCAAGACTTTTGTGGGCAAAAATTATTGAACTTTACAAACCCAAATCGATGGAAGCGGCAAAAATGTTTATTCATTCGGTAACTTCGGAATGGAATAAAACTATTTATGACCCTTATATGAATTTGCTGCGAAGTACAACGGAGGCAATGTCGGCGGTTGTCGGCGGAACAGATTCCTTGACGGTGCAACCTTTCGATATTGCGTACAAAAATTCTGACGAATTTTCTGACCGTATTTCTCGAAATACGCAAATTATTCTCAAAGAAGAAGCAAATTTGGACAAAGTTATTGATGCCTCGGCAGGAAGTTATTACATTGAAAGTTTAACGAATTCTATTGCGGCAGAGACTCTCAAATTATTTCAAAACGTAGAGAGTAAAGGTGGTTATTTGGCGGCGTTTAAAGAAGGTTTTATTCAGACGCAAATCGAAGAAGTAGCAAAGAAGCGCGATATGAATCTTGCTCAGAGACGCGAAATTATGGTCGGCACAAACCAATATCCCAATTTTTCTGAAAAAGTTGCTTCGAATATTGATTTTTCGTTGTTAAATGTTTCGATTCCTGAGCGAGAAGACAAAATGGCGAGGTCGTTAAAACCGTATCGTGGGGCAAAATCGTTTGAGTTGTTGCGTTTAAAAACTGAACAGCATAGTTTTACTCCGAAAGTTTATTTGTTTACTTTTGGAAATGTGGCGATGCGAAAAGCGCGGGCAATGTTTTCTGCAAATTTCTTTGGTTGTGCGGGTTTTGAAGTTATTGAGTCGCAGGGTTTTGCGAATATTGAGGAAGGAATTCAAGAAACTTTAAAAATTTCTCCGAATATTGTCGTTTTGTGCAGTTCCGATGACGAATATGAACAATTAGTTCCTGCCGTTTTCGAAGTCTTGAAAGAGAAAACGATTATTGTTGTTGCGGGTTATCCGACAAAGATTTTGGAAAAATTAAATGCTTTGGGTGTGAAAAATTACATTCATATTAAGTCTAATCTCTTGGAAACTTTGCAAATGTTTCAAAAAGAGTTAGGAATTTCGTAAGAAAAATTTAATTTTGAACAGAAAACCACAAAATTTTTAGAGTTTTGTGGTTTTTCTTTTTGCGAAAAAATATTTTTTGCGAAAAATTGTTTATTTTTGCAGCGAAAAAATTTTTTCTTATGGCAAAGTTACTTGAAGGAAAAACTTGTTTAATAACAGGTGCTGCTCGCGGAATAGGAAGGTCTATTGCGTTGAAAATGGCAATTGAAGGAGCAAATGTTGCTTTTACCGATATTTCTCGTGATGAAAATATGCAAACCTTAGAAGCTGAGTTGACAAATTTGGGGGTTCAAGCAAAGGGTTATGCCTCTGATGCGAGTAAATTTGATGTCACTCAACAAACGGTTACAGAGATTTTAAAAGATTTTGGGAAAGTTGATGTTCTTGTCAATAATGCGGGAATCACGCGAGATGCTTTATTGATGCGAATGTCAGAGGAACAATGGGATTTGGTTTTAACGGTCAATTTAAAATCTGTGTTTAACTTTACAAAAGCCGTTCAAAATTCAATGCTCAAACAAAAAAATGGTTCAATAATCAATTTGAGTTCTGTTGTCGGGGTTAGCGGTAATGCGGGTCAGTCAAATTATTCTGCGTCGAAAGCAGGAATAATTGGGTTCACAAAATCTATCGCAAAAGAACTTGGTTCGCGAAATATTCGTTGCAACGCAATTGCTCCAGGATTTATTGTTACCGAGATGACGGCGAAATTGTCTGAAGACGTGAAAACCGAGTGGTTAAAACAAATTCCAATGAAGCGCGGCGGCACAACAGAAGACGTTGCGAATGTTGTACTTTTCTTGGCATCTGACCTCTCAGCGTATGTTAGCGGACAAGTGATAAATGTTTGCGGGGCAATGAACACTTAATTTTTGTTAAAAAATCTACTTTTCTGTCAGGTTTCGCAAAAAAAACTTGACAGAATTTTTTAGTATAACGTATTTACAAAATTTTCTTCGTCAAGATAAGAATATTTTGAGTAAATTTCGTCGAGAGTTTGCAATATTTCTGTCGGATTCATTGAGGTAACTAACCGCAGCCGTATATCTTTGGAGTTCGGTAAACCTTTGAAATAATTTGAGAGATGTGTTCGCATTTCGAAAATTCCGCGTGGAAGTCCTTTCCATTGCAGAGATTGCGTGAAATGTTCCTTTGCCATTTCTACTTTTTCTCTCAAAGAAATTGGGTCGCAAAAATTTCCTGTATCTAAGAAATGTCGAATTTCGCGAAAAATATAAGGACGACCAATAGCCCCGCGACCAATCATTATTCCATCAACATTGTGCTGTTGAAACATTTTTTTCGCTTTTATTCCATCAGTAATATCGCCATTTCCGATAATTGGGATGAACATTTTAGGGTTATTTTTCACTTTTCCTATCAAGGTCCAATCTGCTTCGCCTTTGTAAAGTTGATTTCTCGTTCTTCCGTGAATTGTAAGTGCTTGAATACCAACGTCTTGCAGTCGTTCGGCGATTTCAACGATATTTTTAGTTTCCTCATCCCATCCGAGACGCGTTTTAACGGTGACAGGAATATTGACCGCCCTCACAATGGCGGCAGTCATTTCTATCATTTTTGGAATATCTCGCAACATTCCTGCTCCAGCACCTCGCATCGCAATTTTTTTGACGGGACAACCAAAGTTGATGTCAATAATGTCAGGATTTGTCTCTGCGGCAATTTTTGCCGATTCAACCATTACAGGAATTTGATGACCGTAAAGTTGTATTCCGATTGGTCGTTCTATCTCGTTGATAATCAATTTTTTAATACTTTTGTCAATATTCCGAATCAACGCTTCGGAGGGAACAAATTCAGTAAACATTAAATTTGCTCCATATTTTTTACACATAAAACGAAAAGATGGGTCAGTAACATCTTCCATCGGGGCAAGAATTAAGGGATATTCTCCCAAATCTAAGTTAGCAATTTTCATAAAATTAATTTTTAGTTTTTATTTGTGAGAAAATAAATTAAAGGCAAAAGTAAAAAATTTTATGAAGTTTGTGAAAAAATATTTAGAATTTTTTTGTTTTTCTCAAAAAAATGTTAACTTTGTAAAAGTTTCTTGATATGAAAAATGTATTTTCGAAAATATTAAGAATTTTAAATAAAAATTAACTTTTTATCAAATTTTCTTTACAAAACAAGGAATTTTGATAGATATGAAATGAAGATTTTTTATGAAAACGAGATTTTTAATTCTTTTTGTCGTTTTCTATTCGACAATATTCAACCTTTTTGGGCAAAAAGATTTAGGTTGCCCGTTTATAAAAAATTATCCCCCAAAAAGTTACAACGGTAGTACGCAAAATTGGGTGATGATACAAGATTCTCGCGGCGTGATTTATGTCGGGAATACAATTTTTTTGATGGAGTTTGACGGGATAAATTGGAAGAAATATCCAACACCAAATAATTCTGCAGTGCGTAGTTTAGATTTAGACAAAAATGGCAGACTTTACATCGGAGCAACTCGCGAGTTTGGGTATCTTTCCTCTGATTCGACAGGCGATGGCACTTATGTTTCGCTGATTCCAAAGTTGAAAAAAGAAGAGCAAGAGTTTAACGAGATTCATAAGGTTATCTGCACCGAGCAAGGTGTTTATTTCATCTCGATAAATAAAATTTTTTATTATCATTCCGACAGTATTTCGGTGATAAAAACGGCAATTATTCCGCGTGTTGGCGAAAGTTTGTACGAAAATGCGTTTATTACGACCAAGCAAAATGGTATTTGTCGTTTAAAAGGGACAAAACTTGAGCCGCTTCCTGCTACGAAAAAATTTGACAATTCTTTTGGGCGAATACTTTTGTTGCCCTACGAGAATCAACGAATTTTGATAATTACAGAAAACAAAGGTTTTTTTCTGTATAATTTGAATCCTTTTTCTGTTGGGACTTTCGGGATTTTCGATTTTTCAAAAGCTGCGAGTTCTGAGTTACTTACTGAATTTGATAGCGAAGCGGCAGAATATGCGGCAAGACACAAAATTTATTGTGCCACACAAATAGATTCCTCGCAATACGCACTCGGCACACAAACAGGCGGAATTGTAATTATGAATAAATATGGGAAAATTCTGCAAATCATTAACAAAAATCGTGGTTTGATGAATAATTTGATTATCAGTTTGATGGTTGACAAAAGTGGTAATCTTTGGGCAGGAAATTCGGGGATTTCTCATATCGAGATTAGTAATCCGACCACATTTTTCAATGAAAATTCGGGAGTAAATGGTTCAACTTATACGTTTATTCGTTACAAAGATAAAATTTACACAGGCACTTCTCACGGGCTTTTTTACCTTCCGCCATATAAATTGAATCTCAATAATGATAAAAATCATTTTCTTTCGCTGCAAAATTATACAAAAGTTTCTCGTACTTTGAAAAACTTAAATAATCATTTATTGGTTTCGACTAACGAGGGACTTTATCAAATTGTTGATACTTCGTTTGCGAAGTTTTGGAAGGGAATGGTTATAAATAGTACGTTTATCGAACCCTCAACTATTTTTTCTGATTTATGTTATTTTGGGAATTTTGAGCGTTTCGGTTTTTTCGAGCCGAAATATTTAGATTCAAAACCTGACGGGAAAATGGAAATTACAGAAAAATATATTTGTAAAGATTTTACAGGAAATTTTGATGATATTTTGGAGGATAAAAATAGCGTTTGGGTGACGACAATGGTGACAGGCATTCATAAATTAAATTTTTTGGACAAAAATGATTGTTCGAAATATCAACATTTTCATTATGACACTCTAAACGGTCTCAAAACGCAATTTTACAATATGATTTATCGAGACGGCGAGACGGTACATTTCTCTAATGCGGCAGGGAATTTTCTCATCAAAGATAAAAATGTTCCCGATTCGGCAATTCAGTTTGTGCCAGATACGGTTTTAGGAAAAGAACTTATAGGAATCCGCGGGCGTTACCGCGATTCTAAAAATCAAATGTGGATTTTTTATGGAAAAGGACCCGCAAAATTTTCTCGATTAAACGATGGGAAAATTTTTATTGATACAATTCCTTTTCGGAAAATGCTTGAAATTGCAACGGTTTTCGATATGTTTCCTGATAGTCAATTGCTTTGGTTCATGTCTAATGCGGGACTTTTTCGTTTTGATACGGAAAAGAGAAAAGATTTTTTGCAAAGTTATAATTGTTTAATTCGAAAAGTTGAGGTAGGAAAAAATCGAGAAATTTTTTCAGGAATATATTATGACGACAAAACTTGGAATCAAAACACTAAGACTTTCGATATATCTGTTCCCAAACAGCCTGAAAATTTGATTCCGAAAATTAATCATTCCGAAAATACTATTCGATTCAATTTTGCGGCTTTGTATTTCGAAAACGAAGTTCCTTTGCAATATCAACACATTCTCGAAGGTTTTGACAAGGAATGGAGCGTTTGGTCAACAGAGACAAAAGCGGTTTACACAAATCTTTTCGAGGGGAGATATAAATTTCGCGTGAAGGCGAGAAATATTTATGGAATCGAAAGTTTTGAAGCGGTTTATGAGTTTCACATTTCGCCGCCTTGGTATCGCACAATTTTTGCGTATCTCGTTTATTTTCTGCTTTTGGCAGCACTTTTTTACATCGGAATTCGACTTTATGCCCGAAGGTTAGAACAAGCGAATATTCGTCTTGAGAAAATTGTTCAAGAACGTACAGCCGAAATTCGAAAACAAAATAACGAAATTTTGCATCAAAATGCTCAAATCTCGCAGCAAAAAGAGGAAATTCAGGCATAAGCCGACCAATTAGAGTTAAAAAATGTAGAATTGGAAAAATTGTCCATCGTTGCGAGTGAAACAGATAATATTGTTTTTATTTTCGACAAAGATGGAAATCTCGAATGGTTTAATCCTGCTTTCACAAGACTTTACGGCTATACTTTCGAGGAATTTCTCTTGCTGAAGAAAAGTAAAAATCTCAACGAATTGAGTACGAACAGAAATATTCACGACCTTCTCGAAATTTGTATAACCGAAGGAAAAACGGTTGTTTACGAATCAGAAAATATTACGAAAAACGGCGAAAAAGTGTGGGTTCAAACTACATTAACGCCGATGTTAGACATTGATAATTCGGTGAGAAAACTCATCGCCATTGATTCTGACATAACAAAAATTAAGCAACAGGAACAAGAAATTTTACAGCAAAGCGAGGAAATTACCGCACAAAGAGATGCACTTGAATTGCAGAATCAGGAAATTTTGCAACAAAGCGAGGAAATTGCCGCACAAAGAGACGCCCTGGAATTGCAGAATCAAGAAATTGTGAAGCAAAGCGAACATATCGAAATGCAGAATCAAAATATCAAAGCGAGTATTCGTTACGCACTCACGATTCAAAAAGCGTTTTTGCCTCGCGAGGACGATTTAAAACATTTGGGCGAACATTTTATTCTCTATAAACCCAAAGACATCGTTAGCGGCGACTTTTATTGGATGTCAATTGTCGAAAAAACAATTTTTATTGCCGCCGTAGACTGCACAGGACACGGCGTTCCTGGAGCGTTTATGTCAATGGTCGGAAACCGATTATTGAACGAAATTGTCAATGAAAAACACATTTTTATTCCTTCAGAAATTCTCACAGAATTAAATGCAGGAATTTACAAAGTTTTGCGTCAAGACCAAAGCGACAATAATGACGGAATGGATTTATGTTTGTGCAAAATGGAAAAATTCGAAAACGAAACAAAAATCACTTTTTGCGGAGCAAGAAGACCCATTTTTTATTATTCGAAAAACTGTTCAGAACTTCAAACGTTAAAATCAGACAGAAAATCAATAGGAGGAAGTCAAGCAAGAAGTGAAAAAACCATTTTCAGCAACCAAGAAATTATCTTGACAAAAGGAGATGTCTTATATCTCTCAACAGACGGCTACTCCGACCAAAACGACAAGGACAGAAAACGAATGGGAACACTTTTTTTCACAGAATTATTGTATAAAATTGCAATATTATCTGCCGCCGAGCAAAGAGAAATCTTGGAAAAAGAACTCGCCCGTTTTCAAGGCAACGAAGAACAACGAGACGATATTACCGTCATCGGAATCAAAATTTAATTTGCAAAAAAATTATTTTCTTTTGTAAAGTTTGTTTCGCAAAAATCTTATAATTCAGGAGAGAAATAAAAATTTCTCTCCTGAATTAATTTCATCATCTACAATTTTTTTCACAAAAATTCCGTTAAAGGCAAAAAACTTTTTTGAAAAATAGTTTTATCTGCCACCAAATTTAACATTTGATTTGAGGAACAAAACGCAACCCCAATTCCACAATCTTTTATCATACAAATATCATTTTCATTATCGCCGACTGCAATAATATTTTTGACATCAATATTATACCTTCGTGCCACTTCTCGCATTGCGTTTGCTTTACAAAAATCGTGGTTACACAAACTCTCTTTTGTGCGAATAAAAACTGACGGCACTTTAACTTCTCCTGTTGCAACGCTTTGCGAAAATTCCAATTCATTGGCAATGGAAAAATCTAAACGAAATTTGTTAACCAAATGATTCGTTACACAGTCATAACTGTCGCTAATTATTCCACAAATAAAACCGTTTTTCTTGAACGCAGCAACCACTTTTTCAAAATCATCAACAACAGGAATCGTATCAACAACTTCTAAAAGTTGTCGAATGTTTAAACTTTTCAATAACTTCGCTATAAGTTTTGTGCGCGTGTAAGGATTACTATTTTCTGAAATAATTCCGACCAGTTTATCTGTAAATTGAAATTTTATCGCTAATGCCATTATGAAACTGTTATGGAGAATTGTGTTGTCCATATCAAAAATCAACATTTTCCGAAGTCCCACTAAACTTTCTTTAATTGCAAAATCCATTTGGTCGCGAATCAAAGAGATATTTTCAAGTACTTCGAGATTTGTTTGTTGAACGAAGGCTGCTCTTTTCAAAATGGCATTGGAAACTTCTTTCGACATTTTGCTTAATTGCTCCCAAGAGTGCATTCGATTCTCAATATGTCCGATATTGACCTCCACAATTCTTGCTTTTAAACGAAACATATCCAAGAGAAGTCCGATATCAACGCCATAATCATTTTCGAAAGTTACTTTTTCGAAAAAACTTTTCCTCCCTGCTATCATTCCGCTCAAAGGTTGAGTGAAATGTGAAAGGGCAGGAAATAAAATACTCAATAACGGTTTTGCCACTAATTCTGTGACGCGCCCCGCCTGCCGCGAAAAAAACGACTTTACGAAATCTGACTCATCTTTTACTATCGGAGAAACAAGAATGTCTATGATATTTTCAGGGTAAGTGATAATATCGGCGTCAAGATAAACAATAATTTCGTTGTTTGCGAGCAGCATTCCATCACGCATCGAAGCACCTTTTCCTAATTTTGTGCTTGTATAAACTTTTACATTGGAAAATCTCGCATTCTCAATAGTGCTGTCAAGTGATTTGTCGTCAATAACAAGAATCTCGGTCACCAAAGAAGACGCACTTATCAACTGAATCACTTGCGAGATAGTACTTTGCTCGTTCAAAGTAGGAATAATAACTGTAACCATCGTTAAATTTTATTCGTTAATAATTTTAATCTTTTCAAAATTGAGTCTTTTCTGCAAAAATCTTTTCAAAATAAGATTTTCCGAAGGAATAAGTCGTGCAGATAAGTAAATTAAAAGAATAGTATCTGTTTTTTGCTCAGAAATATTATAAACATACGTTTTTTGAACACTAAACTTTTTTATTCTTGGGTTTATTGCGTTCACCTCTTCAGAAATCTCCTTGACAGGATAAAAATTCGATTTTAATTGCACCACTTCATTTTCTAAAAGTTTGATTTTCTCATCTTTATTTTTCAACGCAAGTTCATTTTTTTGATAAATCTCCTCAATTATCCCGCTTTTGATTTGACTCATATCAATTTGTGCTAAATTTTCGACACCTTGCTTAACAATTAACTTCGTTTTTAAAAGAGAATAATCCGCCATTTTCTTTTCAATTTGTGAAATAACATTGCTGTCTAACGATAAACCCGTCAAAATCAACTCAATACGACTTGTATCTCGAATTTCGAAAACGAGATTTTTATTTACAACCTGCGTTTTATCAAAATTAAACTCCTTGCTGATAAAAAGTTGTGCATTTTTCTCAAAAATGGTCTGTTCAATAATGAGATACGCAGAATAAATACTCGGCAAAACCGTGATAATAGTGATAAGATAAATATATCGCTTCACAATATTGGACTGATTTTTGTCAACATTTTGCTTAAACGGAAATTTTAAAAAACGCACCATTAAAAAAGTTGACAAACTTATCATTACTGCGTTGATGAAAAACAGATAAAAAGCACCCAAAAAATAATAAATATTTCCTGTTGCAAGTCCGAAGCCTGCGGTGCAAAGCGGCGGCATCAATGCAGTGGCAATTGCGACACCAGGAATGGCGTTGCCTTTTTCCTTTGTTGCACCAGCGACAATACCCGCTAAACCACCGAAAAGTGCAATTAAAACATCATAAATAGTTGGAGTAGTGCGGGCTAACAACTCAGACTGTGCCTCATTCAACGGACTAATCAAAAAATAAGTTGCGGAAGTTAGAACACTTATCACAACAGCAATCGACAAGTTTTTAAACGAACGTTTTAAAAGTTCAAAATCATAAATACCAACACTCAAGCCTAAACCCATAATCGGTCCCATCAACGGAGAAATCAACATTGCCCCAATAATTACCGCCGTAGAATTCACATTCAACCCAACAGAAGCAACAAAAATTGCAAAAACAAGTGTCCAAATATTTATTCCCCTAAATTCGACACCTTTTTCGATAGATTTTATTGTCTCAAAATTATTTTCTTGCTCATTGCCGAGATTAAATCTATCTTTTAAAAACATTTTCACTGCAACAAAAATTCTGTTCATATTTAAAATTAATTTTTAATTTACAAAAGTAAATAATTTTTGATATAAAAATAAATTTTTTGCGAAAAATTTCATTTTCTCAAAAAAATGTATACTTTTGTAAAGTTTATTTTACATAAATTTATGAAAAAAAGAGAAATTATTTTATTTTTAATTTTACTAACTCATTTTTTTGCGAAATCTCAAGAATTTAAAACCTTAAACGGACACACAGACTTCATTTTTTCAATTTCCTTCTCGCCTGATGCTAAACTTATCGCTTCGGGAAGTGCAGATAATTCTGTGAAAATTTGGGATATTGACGCACAAAACGCAATAAAAACTTTTTTGGGACACACAGATTTTGTTTTTTCTGTTCATTTCTCACCCAACGGTCAACTTCTCGCATCAGGAAGTGCAGATAATTCTATAAAAATTTGGAATGTCAAAAATGGAAAATTGATTAAAACTTTGTCGGCACACAATAATCACGTAAAATCTGTCGTCTTCTCGCCTGACGGAAAATTTCTCGCCTCAGGAAGTTATCAGGAAATTAAGATTTGGAATGTTTTCGAAATTATTTCTGAAAAAAATGAAAATGTGAAACCAATTTTAACGTTATCTGGACTCAATAATTATGTAAAATCGCTTTGTTTCTCGCCTGACGGCAAAATTCTTGCCGCAGGAAGTTATCAGGAAATTAAATTTTGGAATATTTTTGAAATTATTTTTGCGAAAAGTGAACATATTAAACCGATGAAAACTATTTTGGGACACAGTTTTTCTGTTATCTCTATAAATTTTTCGCCAGATGGAAAATTTTTTGCGTCAGGAAGTTATCAAGAAATTAAATTGTGGAATATTTTTGAAACAAATAAACCGATTCAAATTTTCACGGGACATAATAATTATGTTATGTCGGTGCAATTTTCACCTGACGGGCAATTTCTTGCGTCAGGAAGTTATGATAAAACTATCAAAATTTGGAATATTCGCAACAACACGCTAATAAAAACCTTAACGGGCAACGAAAATTATATTACTTCGGTGCAATTTTCACCCAACGGGCAATTTCTTGCGTCAGGAAGTTATGATAAAACCATTAAAATTTGGAAAATAAATACAAAAACTCATCAAAATTTTATTTCAAAATCAGATTCTGCAGAAAAATCTTTTCGTTTTGAGGAAAATATTTGCGATACTTCACAAATCGAGAAAAATTTGTATCAAAATTCT
Organism: Rikenella microfusus; assembly: GCA_020719385.1. Classification (GTDB taxonomy): domain Bacteria; phylum Bacteroidota; class Bacteroidia; order Bacteroidales; family DYQK01; genus DYQK01. The sequence continues at coordinate 33,015 of DYQK01000023.1, forward strand.
GAAAAATTTTTAAATTTATCCGATTCGATTCAATTTCTTCATTCATTTTTATCAAAAAATCGAGAAATTTTAAATTTGACAGCGAAAAAATTGATGGAAATTCGAAATTTCAAAGTTAAAAATGAAAATTTTGTCGAAACGCAAGAATTAATTTTTCAATTAGAACGGAAAAATATCGAAATAAATTATCAAATCGTTTTGATAAAACAAGAAATTTCAAAATTACAGTTAAAATTTTTGTTTAATAATTTAAAAAATCTCAATTTTAAACTTTTTTGGGTTGGTTTTTCGATGTTATTGATATGTATTTTAACTTTTCTGATTCTTTTTTGGAAGAAAAATATCGCAAAACGAATATTAATTTCTGAATTAAACGAAAAAAACGAGATTATCGCAGAGCAAAAAGCCGCAATTTTGTCGTTAATACAAGAATTATTGAGGAAAAATGTTGTTTTAAATCAAGAAAAAGAAAATTTTCTCTCAAAAAATCAATAATTTTATTAATTTTGCCCCGAATTTGAAAATTTTAATTATGCAATACGACCCAATAAAGCGTTCTTTGGGGACAATTTTTAATAAAACTCCATTGTTTCGCAAAATTTTTTATCATCTTTTAGACATTTTGCTGTTGCGAGCGTGGTATATTAAACGCGAGATTAAAAAATGGCAAAAAAATTCTCCGCAAAATTCTAAAATCTTGGACGCAGGAGCAGGTTTCGGTCAATATGTTTATTTTTTGGCAAGTTTAAATTCGACATACAAAATTCAGGCTGTTGATGTCAAAGAGGAGCAAGTGGCAGATTGTAATCAATTTTTCGAAAAAATTGGCAAAAAAAATCAAGTGCATTTCGAAGTTGCCGATTTGACAGAATTTCAAGAGCAAGAGGCTTTTGACTTGATAATTTCTGTTGATGTTATGGAACACATTGCCGAGGACGTTCAGGTTTTCAAGAATTTTCATTTTTCAATGAAAAAAAACGCAATGTTGTTGATTTCTACGCCTTCAGACAAAGGTGGTTCTGACGTTCATAGCGAGGAGGAGCATTCTTTCATTGATGAACACGTTAGAGATGGGTATAATATTGCCGATATTGAGTCAAAATTGAAGTCTGCAGGCTTTTCGAAAGTTGAAGCGAAGTATAGTTATGGGAAATCGGGTTCTCTTGCGTGGAAATTGTCGATGAAAATTCCGATAACATTGTTGAACATCACAAAATTATTTTTCATTTTGCTGCCAATTTATTATTTGTTGGTCTTTCCGTTTTGTTTGTTGTTAAATAATTTAGATTTAAACGGCGAGCATTCCGAAGGCACAGGATTAATAGTGAAAGCGTGGAAGTGAAAACAGAAATTATTGAAGGCGATTCGTTAAAGTTAGTCGAGACTTTGCCTGAAAATTCTGTTGATTTAATTATTTGTGATGGTCCTTATGGAGTAACAAACAATTCTTGGGATAAAATTTCTAATATTCAGGAATATAATTTTGAGTTAATCAAGAAATTTTCGAGAATTTTGAAATTCGGTGGAGCATTATATCTTTTTGGGAAAGAAAATTGTATAGATTTTATTGATTACCGCCCATTTTTGCAGTTAAATCGCAAAATAATTTGGTATCAACCGAGTCGTTTATCGCAGGGAAGGAGGAATTTTACAAATAATTATGATTTAATTTGTTATTTTTCGAAATTTCGGGCAAAAACTTTTAATCTTGACGCAATTCGCGTTCCGCAACTTGTTGAGTTAGACCAGCGTTTGCGTTGTGAGAATGTTCCTTCTGTGCGAGGCGGGAAATTTCACAAAACAAAATTTCATCCTGAGGGGAAAAATCCTGGAGACGTTTGGGGCGATATTAAACAACTGACTTATCGCAGCAAAGAATTGCTTGAGAAATCTTTACTTCGCACCATTCAAAAACCTGAGAAATTAATAGAAAGAATCGTAAAAGCAAGCAGTAATGAGGGCGATTTTGTTATTGACCCGTTTGCGGGAGTCGGAACGAGTGCTGTTGTGTGTAAAAAATTAAATCGGAATTTTCTTGGTTTCGAGATAAATGCTGCATTTGTTGAAATCATAAAAAAAAGACTTCAATTTATTTAACAAATTTTTATAAAATGGACTATTTTGGTGATTTTCCTAAGGAATATAGCAATTTTGAAAAATCGAAAATTGTTATTTTGCCGATTCCTTACGATGGAACGAGTACTTTTGTCAAAGGTGCAGACAAAGGTCCGCAGGCAATTATTGATGCGTCTGATAGTCTCGAAACTTACGATATTGAAACGAATAGCGAGGTTTATTTCAATGGGATTCACACACTTTCTCCGATTTTTGAGAAGGAATCTCCAGAAAAAATGACTGAAAAAGTATTTCTCTGGACAAAAAAATTGCTTGAGAAAGAAAAATTTGTCGTCGGTCTTGGCGGTGAACATTCGGTAAGTATCGGAATTATCAAGGCTTTTGCGGAGAAGTACAAAGATTTAACCGTTTTGCAATTTGACGCACACGCCGATTTGCGAGACGAATATCATGGTTCGAAATTTAACCATGCTTGCGTTATGGCGCGGGCAAAAGAGAGTTGCAAAATTGTGCAGGTCGGAATACGAAGTGTTGCTGTTGAGGAAAAAATGAATATTGAGTCGGAGCGAATGTTTTTTTCGCATCAAATTTATCAAAATCCGAATTGGAAAAACGAAGTTTTAGCCCTTTTGTCGGGAAAAGTTTATGTCACAATTGATTTAGATGTTTTTGATTCGTCATTAATGCCGTCAACAGGCACTCCACAGCCGGGCGGATTAATGTGGAATGAGATGATGAATTTTTTATTTTCTTTGACAAAAAAAGTTGAGATTGTTGGTTTTGATGTCGTTGAACTTTGCCCAATAGAGTCGAACAAAGCCCCTGACGTTTTGGCGGCAAAATTGGTTTATCAATTTCTCTCTTACATTTTTCAGAAATAAACAAATTTATTTAATTCTGTGTTTATGGAAGTAAAAATTTCGTCTTCGTGGAAAAATGTATTATCTGCAGAGTTTGAAAAGGAATATTTTTTGCAATTAGTCGAATTTATAAAATCGGAGTATAAAAATTATACAATTTATCCTTCGGGCAAAGAAATTTTCAGTGCTTTTGAGTTTTGCAGTTTTGAGGAAGTAAAAGTTGTTCTGCTTGGTCAGGATCCTTATCACGGTGCGGGACAAGCGAATGGTTTGTGTTTTTCGGTCAGCGAGTCTGTTTCTGTGCCGCCTTCGTTGCAAAATATTTTCAAAGAAATCAAAGATGATGTTGGAACTGATATTCCCAAAAACGGTAATCTTGAGCGATGGGCAAAGCAGGGCGTTTTATTGTTAAACGCAACTCTGACGGTGCGAGCCAATACGGCAGGTTCGCATCAAAACAAAGGTTGGGAAACTTTTACAGATGCGGTGATTCGTGTTATCTCGGAGCAAAAAAATGGAATAGTTTTTTTACTTTGGGGAAATTACGCACAAAAAAAGGGCAATTTTATTGATATTTCGAAACATTTGGTTCTCAAAGCAGCACATCCGTCTCCTTTGGCGAGAGGAGGATTTTTTGGAAATAAACATTTCAGTCAGACAAATCAATTTCTCGAAAAAATTGGAAAAACACCGATAATTTGGTAAAAATTTATTTTTGTAGGGACAATTTGCAAATTGTCCCTACGATTTTTTTTTATTTTTCGTTTTTCAACTCCGACAAAATTACCTCGTACAATTCGGGTAATAATTCGTTGATTTCGCCTTTTTTGTAACCTAAAACTTCTAAAATCGCAATATCCATTTTCACACGTTGCGGAAAACGTTTTTCGATTTGCTCGACAATACTCGGAAACTCGACATTTTTTATCTCATCGAAAACCAATAAAAGTTTTTCGATTTCTTTGTTTTGCAAATT
>DYQK01000095.1 GCA_020719385.1 Rikenella microfusus
ATCCGATGGAAAATCTCGTAAAAGAGAGTCAGAAATATGGTTTTTATGAGAATAACATTTTAGGTATTTCGTATCAAAAAATCGAAGTTATCTCGATTCAGGAAATGTTGGACGGGAAAAGAATTAATATTCCTGTTGTTGTTGAGGTTTTGAAGAGTGCAAAACGCAGGTCGCAAAAAAATTCTATGAAAGAAATTTTTGAGTAGCAAAAACCACCCTCAAAAAAGGTGGTTTTCGAATTTTTTATTTCATTTTACTTTTTCTTCCTCAACACTTTTTTTCTTTAACGCTTCAAAGTTTAAACCCAATGAAAATCGCAATGTGTTTTCTAACGGATTATGTTGTTGCGTTGGAATCAAGTAAGAAAAGTCCATAGTGAAAACATTTAATTTTAAACCGAGTCCGACGGTGAAAAATTTTCTGTTTCCTTTTGTTTCGTCTTCATAAAAAAATCCTGTTCGCAAAGCAAACTGTTTTGCATACCAATATTCGAGTCCGATGGAATATGTAATTTCGTTTAATTCTTCTTCTAAGACATTTCTTGTTCCGTCAGATTGTGGTGCGCCTGGAGCATCATAAAAAGAGCGAAACATCGCTTCAGGAACAGAAATACTTTTAGAATCATAACCGTACAAAACTTTATTTCCCGTAGAATCATAAATTGCTGGAGTCGGAATCAAATATTTATTCAAGTCGATAGTTGCGGTAATAGAATTGTATTTGTCCATTTCCAAGAGAAGAGCCGAGCCGAGACGTAGATTTGTCGGAATAAAATTTGCCGAAGCATCGTCTGTGTACGAAATTTTCGAACCAATGTTCGAAATATTCATTCCAAAAGACAATATTGCGTCTTTGTCCGAGATTCGCATGTTATTTTGATAAAACATCGAGATATCGGCAGCGACAGAATATCCTGGGTGCGATTCGGTATTTCCGACCATTGCCCCTCCCGTGAGATTCGAGTAAATATAGCGAAGTGCTACTCCGCCAGAGATTTTTTTTGACAAAAGCAACGCATACGAAGCATCAATAGCAAATTCATTGGGTCTAAAATTGTTTAACTTTACCCCTCCGATGTCAGTGAAAACGATGTCTCCAAGCGAGAAATACAACAACGAAGCACCAATAACTTGCCGATTATCAATGCGTTTGTACCCTGCGAGATAAGACAAATTAATATCGCCGACCAAGTTTCGCAACCAAGGCGAGTAAGAAAGCGAGAGTCCTAAATCTTTTTCCACAAAAGCAAATTTAGCAGGATTCCAATGTTGCGAGAAAGCGTCAGGTGAAGTTGCCACGCCGGCGTCGCCCATCGCACCTGCACGAGAATCAGGGGCAATTAACAAAAACGGAACTCCCGATGTAATGCTGTTAACCGCACCCAACATTTCGCCGCGAGTACTTTGAGATTGCGAAAAACTTAACATCGAGAAATATAAAATTCCCCATATCAAAAAAATCAATTTGATTTTTTTCATTTTTCTACTTTTAATAAGTGAATAAATTAATTTTTCCAAAACGTTTATTATAAGTCAACGTTTCAAAATGTAAATTTATTGTATCATTTAACGTTTTTTAAGTTTTTTTAAAGACATTTCTCTAAGCAATTCCAAAGTTTTTCTGAAGTTTTTTGCCACGAAAATTTTTCTCGCTGAGTTTTTGCTTTTTCAATGAGAGAATTTCGCAAATTTTTATCAGAAAAAATTTTTAACATTCCTTCAGAGATAGAATCTACAGAATCAGGGTTGACCAAAATTGCTGCCTCGCCGCATACTTCGGGCAAAGAAGTCGTATTTGACGACAAAACAGGCACATCGCAATACATCGATTCCAAAACAGGAATGCCAAAACCCTCGAAAAACGGCACAAAAGTTAGCGAAAAAGCTGCACCTAACACTTTACTTAACTCCTCGGGCGGCAACCAACCTGTAAAAATGACATCATTTTTATATTCCATTTTAGAATATACGTTAAACATTTCCGAAGTTTTAAACATTTCCGAGCCAACAATGAGAATTTTGAAGTTTTGTTGAATATTTTTTCGAAATTTATCGAAAGCAAGCAACAAATTTGCAACATTTTTGCGTGGATGCAACGTTCCGATGAAAATAAAATAATCTGTGTTTTGCGAATATTTCTGTTTTACCTGATTTTTTTCACTTTCGTTCAAAGGTTTGTACAACGAATTTGAACCGTTATAAACTACATCAATTTTTTTTTTAGGAATCGAAAAAGTCTGCGAAATATCGTTTTTTGAGTATTCCGAAACGGTGGCAATACGTTTCGCTTTTTGTGCAAATTTGGGGAAATAATATTGATAATAATTTCTCACCCAAAAGGGCAAATCTTTGGGACGGTGCATAAAGTTGATGTCGTGCATTACAGAGATTGTCGGAATTTTTGTATGCAAACTCACATAACCGTCGGGAGATAAAAAAATATTTGCATTATATTTTTTCAAAATTTTAGGAATCACAAACTCGAACCACAGAAACCACAAAAACGGATGTCTTGCGGGCGGAAATATCGAAACAGGAATGATATTTTTCGAAAAAATAAAATCTTGCGAGAAGGGTCTGTCGAAAATAAAAATAAACTCAAAATCGGAATGTTTCTGAGTCATTTCTTTGAGAGTGTGATAAGTAAACCACGCAATTCCGTCTAATTTATTTTTAATTAAAAATCTTGTATTGACAGCAATTCTCATTAAAAAATTTTTTGCAAAGATACAAAAATTTCTGAATAAAAGTACTTTTTTTGAAAAAGAATTTTACAGCGAAAAGATTTTTTCGAGATTTCTTTGTTTTTTTGCGAAAATAATTATATCTTTGCAAAAAATTTAAAAAAAATTTGTATGCTCTATTTGTATGTTGATAACTCGAATGTTTTTATTGAAGGCAAACGAGTGAGTGCTGTGAAAAAATCGTATGCTTACGATATTCAACAAGCAATGCAGCGAGGAATTTTTGACAATGAATATCGGCTTGATTTTGGGAAATTACATAAATTTGTGTCAGGAAATGGAGGCACAAATATTGCGAAGGCAAAACTATTTGGTTCTCGTCCTCCCGAAAACGATTCTTTGTGGAATATTGCAAAGCAAGCAGGTTTTGAAACCGTAGTTTACGACAGAAATATTGCTAACAAAGAAAAAAAAGTTGATGTCAAGATTGCTACTGAAATGATGCGAGATGCATATAAATTTGTTGATGCCGAAAAAGATACACTTATTTTAGTTGCAGGTGATGGAGATTTTGTATCAACGGTAGAAACACTTGTAAATGATGATTTTTGTGTAAAAATTTATTTTTGGGAGCATATTTCTCAAGAATTAAAAACTTGCTGTTCAGAATTTGTTTCTCTTGACCCTGTTATTTATCAAATTGGTTTCGTTACAGTATAATACAAAGAAGTCAGATTTTAAAAAATCTGACTTCTTTGTTAAATAAATCGTAAAAAAACTTCTTTGAGAAATTTTTCTTCTAAAAATTTTGCGATTCTTTTTACTACCGTTCTGCGAATCTCAAGTTCTACGGGCAAGTTTGGGTCTTGATGAGCAATATTAATCCTTGTCCCGATGATAAAATGAATTTCATCGCTTTCCTTAATCAGTTTAACTATTTGGTCGGCAGGTCCTTTTCCCAATTTGTAAGAATTGGTATATTTTGACAAAATGTCGGCGGCTTTGCTAAGGGTTAATATTCCTTCGGTTATCAAATCTATTCCGTCCATATAAGAAATCGGCGGCAAGTCGGGGTCGTCAAACTCAAAACTATCTTGAATGGGACGTTTTAATTGTTTCGAGATAATATCGCTTGTTGTACCTCCGCAGACAATTTTTTTTCCTTGAAATTCTCCAACAATTTTTCCAAGTTCAACATCTTTTTCTGTTTCGTAAGGTGGACCTGTACAAATTAAAAGTTTTCTCGGTTCGCGAAAATAAATTACCGCACAACTGGTATCATCTTTTGAGTGATAATTATCATTTATCGCAGCCATATTGACAATTTTACTTGCCAATTGTTGTGCAGAAATAATTTTTTCCTGTTTAATTAAAGTTAAAGCATACGGAGCAATATTTTCCACGCTCCAGCCAAATGGATATTTACTGCCGAGTCCTGACTGAGCAACGCCATCGGAATAAATGATAATTCTGTCTTCTTTTTTCGGAAAAAAACTGCACAAACGAAGTTCTTTGCCTTTGTGTTTTGGAGAATCGAGAATTAAACAAGTCCAAGTTGGGTCGAAAATCTTAGAATCGCGAACAATTGTGCATTGCGGATTGTCGTATTCTAAAATTCGAGTTTGTCCGTCATTTTCGATGTCAATAATAGAAAAAGTGGAATAACTAATTTTTCGTTCGCTGCAAACAGGTAACGTATTCATAATAATTTCCGCAATTTTGCGAAAATCTTTGTGTTCTTTGGTGAAGTTTAATGCCATTGTTGCTGTCAATGTTGCGAGAACATTTGCTTTTACGCCGTGTCCCATTCCGTCAGATAACACAACAACGGTGCGGTTTTCCTCCTTGACGCGTGCCGAGAGAAAAACATCGCCGCAAATTCTTTCGCCTTCGTGATTTATTTGTTGACAATGAACTTCTATGTAAAAATTTTCTTCCATAAAAAATCTTAAAAATTAAGACAAATCAGAATTTTTGTTTTCCAACAATTTTCGCAATTTTTCCAATTCCTGCTTCAATGCCTTGAGTTGTAAAGTTATTTTCTCAATCTTGCGTTCTTTTTCCTCTAATTCATTGAGAAAAGTGTCTTCGAAATTCATTTTTTCCGATTCTTTTTGACAAAGATTGAGTCGGATTTACGGCAAAACGTTCTGCATCAGAGATAAATTCTTGCGGGCGAAGAGTTAATTCTAAGATTTCCTCTTTGATTATCGTTGAAATAATGAGTTTTGCCAAACTGTTGTCTTCCATCAAATATTTGAAGACAACATCATAAATAGGATTCGCAATGTACATAAAATTATTTTTTGCAAAGATAAATTATTTTTGTGAAAAAATTAAATATTAATTTACTTTTGTGAAAAAAATTTTAACAATTTTGAAGTTGAGAAATATCTTGATAATTAAGGTTTTTCGAAAAATGTTTTAAAAAATTAAATGGAAGAGAGATTTTATAAGAAAAAATATCCTGTTGAACCAACAACGGTTGAGGGCAGAATGCCGCCGCAAGCACTTGATTTGGAAGAAGCCGTTCTCGGAGCAATGATGCTTGAGAAGGGTTTAGCCATCGAAGTTTTAGACATTCTAAAACCTGAACATTTTTACAAAGAAGCACATAAAAAAATTTTTCAAGCAATTTGCGATTTAGCAATAAAATATCAACCCATTGACATTATGATGGTTACCGAACAGTTGCAGAAAAACGGTGAACTTTCAGTTGTCGGTGGTCGTTATTATATAACTTATCTCACAGGTAGAGTTGCCTCGGCGGCGCATATTGAGTATCATTCTCGAATTATTGTTCAAAAATACATTCAGCGAGAATTGATTCGCATGTCATCCGAGATTCAAAAAAGAGCATACGATGACGGAATAGACGTTCATGATTTATTAAATTTTGCCGAATCGGAATTGTTTAAAATTTCTGAAAATAATATTCGCAAAGAAAGTCGAAAAATTGATTTTATTATCAAAGAAGCGATTTTACAAATTGAAGAGGCAAGCAAGCACGAGGGCGGCTTAGTCGGAATACCATCGAGTTTTACCAATCTTGACCGCATTACGTCAGGATGGCAAAATTCAGATTTAGTGATTATTGCTGCTCGTCCAGCGATGGGGAAAACGGCTTTTGTCCTTTCAATGTCAAGAAATATTGCTGTTCAACATCAGAAACCTATCGCTTTTTTCTCGTTAGAAATGTCGCAACTGCAGTTAATTACACGTTTAATTGTTGCGGAGACAGAATTGCCGTCTGAAAAAATACGAAACGGCAAACTTTCGCCTCCCGAATGGGAACAACTTTACACAAAAGTTAAATCGCTCAGCGAGGCAAAATTGTTTATTGATGATACGCCTGCTCTTTCGTTGTTTGAGTTGCGGTCAAAATGTCGAAGGTTAAAAATGCAGCACAATATTCAGTTGGTTGTTATTGATTATTTGCAGTTGATGACTCTCGGTGGCGATATGCGAGGTGTTGCTCGCGAGCAGGAGGTGAGTACAATTTCGCGTGGTTTAAAAGCGATTGCAAAAGAGTTAAATGTTCCAATAATTGCCCTTTCGCAGTTAAATCGGGCTGTCGAGTCGCGTTCGGGAAATCGTCCTCAATTGTCAGATTTGCGAGAATCAGGGGCAATAGAACAAGATGCAGATATTGTGATTTTTATTCATCGTCCCGAAAAGTACGGAATTACCGAAGACGAGGAGGGAAATTCAACGAAAGGAATTGCTGAAATTATTATCGCAAAACATCGAAACGGTGCCGTCGGAGATATTCGTTTGCGATTTATTCCTGAAATGGCAAAATTTACAGAATTAGAATTCGGCGAAATTTCTCCGTACAACGAATCCGAATATTTTCGCGAAAGCGGACAAACTATTGGGTCTAAGATGAACGAAGATTTCGATTTACCTGCCACTTCGTACAATTTTAACACAAAAAATGATTCCACCGAAGCACCTTTTTAAAATTTTTTAACAAAATTTTGAGAAAATTTTTGCTTTTTACGCAAAAAATTTGTATCTTTGCAAAAAAAAAATTTGTTTTTATGGGAAAACCTGAAAAAATTATTTTTCAAACAGCCAAATACGATGATTTGGTGCAAATTGTAAAGTTAAAATCGGGAAACATTACCGATATTTTCGATGAATGGTTCAATTTTAATTATGCGTTGACAGAAGAGGAAGCAAATTTTTTGATTTCTCTTATCAAAAAACACCGAGATTTTGTAATGAGTTATTCCGAGGAGGATTTAAAAATGTATTTTATTGGACTCATTCTTTACAAAGTTGATTTTTTGATGGAAGATAAACGTGGTTTTTATGATAAACCGTTAAAAGTAGTGATTAATGACGTAGAATTTTGTGGGAAAACTGATTTTATGGTTGCCTTTGGTGTGCGAGAACCCCAAAAACCTTATTTTTTCATTCAAGAATTCAAACAAACAAAACATTCTGTCGATGCAAATGACCAGCTTCTTGCAGAGATGCTTGCCGCAATAGAGTTAAACAAAGCAACTTTGATTCGTGGTGCGTTTATTGTCGGGGCAATTTGGCGATTTATGATTCTCGAAAAAATTGCAGAAAATTCGTATCAATATTTTATTTCGAAAGCACTTGACTCGCTTGATTTTGACGGTTTAAAGCAAATTTATATTTGTCTGCAGGCAGTGAAACAGAAATATTGCGAGTAAAAATAAAAAAAAATCTCTTTTTCTTTGTTTTGAAAAAGAGATTTTATGTTTTTTATCTGAAACTTACTCCGATTCCTGTCGAAAAAACGGAATAACTCGCATAAGTATAATCTGCGTGAAAAGTGAAAAGTAAAAATTTGAACTTTGCCCCGATAGTAACATTAGGCATCGCTGTGCTTCCGCTTTTGTTATCAATTTCAATATCCAACGGGTCGACAAGATTATCTGCTTTCACAGGACTTTCCAATGTTGTTCCTGAAACATAAATCGGATAAGTGCCTGACAATTTTAATTTTGTACTTGTAAGCGAAACTCCACCGCCAGCATAAATCGTAATCATCGGCAAATCCGCTGAAAGTAAAAGATTTCCTGTAAAGCAACTCATATTTACCTCAAATTTTTGGTCTTTTTTGTTCTCAAGTTTGGGTGCGTTTTGGTTATCTGACGTAGGAAGTTGATAATCGAGGTCTGCACCTGTCCATAATTTTGTGTAAGCAAGCATTGCTGAAGCATTGATAAACGGAATCCATTCGCCGAGAGGAATATATTGCATTAAATCGTGCTTGATTCCAGCACCAATAAACCCAAAAGTTCCGCTATCACCGATTTTCAATGTCGGCAAACCGCGAAGCATCAATTCAGTTTTCATCGGTAAACCAACACTTGCTTTAACCATCGGCAACGGAACAAACGAAACACCTGTTCCTTGCGGCGAATTGTATGAAGCAAGTTGATATTTCGCATTGTTGACCGTAGAGAAATACGAAATTTTTGCTCCTTTGTCTCGCGAACCTGCCGCTGTCTGACAAGTTGAACCCTCAATAACTGCATTTTGACTTAAACCTAATTTTGTTGCGTCAAAAGTTTTGTCCGCCTCAGGAACGAAAGCCATATTCAGAGTTAATGTTACGTCAAAGCCCAACATTCCGTGAACTTTTGCTGTGTTGTACCATCCTGCGTTGAGATTTGCTCCGAAACCATTTGCGTAAGGCGTGATGTACGCTTTGAACAATTTTTGTGCGTCATCTTTGCCGCCGAGCATCATTGTGCCGATTTCGTTTAATTGGGCTTTGCCGATTCCTGCCAATAAACCCAAAACCAAGATAAGAGAAAATAAACGTCTCATTTTTTTTTGAAATTTTAAATTAATAAATTTTTTTTTTGTAAAGATAAAACTTTTTTCAAGAAATTTTTATTTTTCACTCAAATAATTTTTTCAAACCATTGAGAAAACCACTTTTCTTCGCAGAATCTGAAGTTTTCTCAAGTTTTTCCTTCTCTATTTTTTCAATATTCGTCCCGCTAATCATTTGCCAAACGACACTCCAGCCAGGAAAACCACCTAAATTCTTGTCATCAATATAAATATCAGCATTAATTTTTCGACTAACTGTCGATTCCTCAAATATTTCTTCTGGATAATTTTTATTCACCGCATAAAATTCGATTCCTTTTTTGCGGCAAAACTCTACTGCCTCGTCCAACTCTTTCCCCGAACGATAAGTCCACAAAATTAAACGATGCCCCTGTTTTTGCAATTCTTTGAGAGTCTCAAAAGCAAAAAGCAACTCGCGGCCAATCTGCGGATAACGATGTTCAACAACGGTGCCGTCAAAATCTACTGCAATTATCATATTAATTTCAAAATTTGGGTAAAGTAAAAATAAATTTGCTGCCTTTGTTCAATTCGCTTTCAACGAAAATTTTTTCGCCGTGTTTTTCGATAAATTCTTTGCACAAAATTAGACCCAATCCTGTGCCTTTCTCGCCCGAGGTGCCTGCGGTGGAAAAATTCTCGTCAATGCGAAATAATTTCGGAATTAAACTTTTTTCGATGCCGACACCCGAATCTGCAACACAAACTTCAACTTTTTGATCTATTTCTTTCACAGAAACAATTACTTTTCCCCCATTTTGCGTGAATTTTAACGCATTGCTAATCAAATTTCGCAAAACCGTATAAATCATATTTCTGTCAACATTCACTAACATTTCTTTCTCAACTTCATTGATTAACGAAATATTTTTAGAAAACGCAATTTCAGATAGCAACGCAAAATTATTTAAAATAATGATTTTCAAATTCACTTTTTCAGGGTTAAACGCAATTTTATTTCTCTGCGACTTCGACCAAGTCAACAGATTCTCAAGCAAATCATAACCCTGTTTTGCACCGTTATGAATCATTTCCGCAAATTGTTTGATGCGAGATTTCTCGTAAAAATCAGCATTTTTCACTATCAAATCGGAAAAACCTATCAAAACATTGAACGGATTTTTTAAATCATGGGCAATTATTGAGAAAAATTTATCTTTCGTTGCGTTTAATTCCTGCAAATTTTCATTAAAACGTTTCAATTCTGCTTCTTTGCGAAGTCTTTGAATCGCAAGAGCAAAATATTCTGCTATTAGTCTTATTGCTTCAATATCTTGCGAATCGTAGTTTCGTTTTGAATTGCTCAAAGCGATTTGTCCGACAACCTCATCGCCCAAAAGCACAGGAACTGACAAAAAATTCTCTAAAACAACGTGTCCTTTTGGAATACCTTTCGAAAAGGGATGCGAATTTGGCTCGTTTGTGAAAAACGGTTTCTTAGTATTTAACGAAAAACCCCACAAAGACGGATATTTTCCCATATTATCAACAGCAAAAACGGCACATTTATTCTCTAAATTACAATCCTGCTCCATCATTTTCGACAAAGTATGACTCAACAAATTTCTCGTCTCAGGGTCAATAGTCCCGACATAACCATATTTACTCTCCGTCAACGAAAGAGAATGTTTTAAAATTATATCAGAAATTTCTTTGATGCCTTTTTTCTCATCAATTAACGGAATATAAAGTTCAGAAAGTGCAGAATTAACGGCTAACTCCCATTTTAACTTATTTTCAATATTTTTTCGTTCAGAAATATTAATTTTCACCGCAACGAAATGCGTAATTTTCCCTTGAAAATTTTTTATCGGCGAAATAGTTGCGTGTTCCCAATATTCCTCGCCGTTTTTTTTGCGATTACAAAATTCGCCTTCCCAGGTCTCGCCTTTGCGAATATTTTCCCACAAAGAATCGTAAATTTCTTTCTCCTGCCTGCCCGATTTTAAAATATTCGGTTTTTGTCCAATTGCTTCCTCCACAGAATAGCCCGTCATTTCACAGAAATACGGATTTACATATTCAATAATTCCGTCAAAATTCGTTACAACGACAGAAGCACGACTGCTTTCGACTGCTTTTTTCAACTTTCGCAACTCATCTTCGACTGTTTTGCGTTCAGAAATGTCTTCCACAACGCCCTCGTAATACAAAATTTGATTGTTGATGTCAGTAATAATTTTTGCTCGCTCGCGCACCCAAATACTTTTTCCCAATTTATCTTTCCACTCCGACTCGAAGTCAACAACTTCACCTTTTGCCTCAATTTGTGAAATAAAATTTTCTCTTTCCGAAGGAGTAACATAACCTACTAAAATCGAATTTCGCTCGATTTTCAACTCTTGCTCACTTTCGAAACCAAGCATTTTCACTAATGTTGGGTTTGCATCTAAAAGTTTTCCGTCTGGCGAGGTGCGATAAATACCCAACGGCGATTCTTTGAAAAATGTGCGATAACGCTCCTCGCTCTTTCTTAGAACCAATTCCATACGTTTTTCCTGTGAAATATTGTGTGAAACACCAAATAAAATATTCGGATAATTATTTTTGTCTCTTTCAAAAATGACATTTTTATTTTTGAACCAAATATAATCGCCCGAAATGTGTTTTATGCGAAAACTATTCTCTAAAACTTCACCATCTTTTGTCAACAACATTTTTTCAACGTGTTTTAAAACTGCATTTTTGTCATCTGAATGAATCAAAAAATCGATAATTGTCTCTTTTGTATTATAAATTTCAGGAATTTTATACCCCAAAACATTCTCCAACGAATTATTTGCGTAAATAATTATTTGCGTTGAAATGTTAAACAAATAAATAATGTCGGGAAAAGCAGAATCTACAGCGGAAAAAAACAATTTATTCTCCTCTATTTCGTCTTCTAATTTGCGAAGATTTTCTCGAAGGAAAGTTAACTTTTCTTTAACTTCTTGAATATCAAGAGATTCTACATTTTCAATAAAACCGATTAAGTCGGTTTGTATAGTTTGAAAACTCATAACTTAAAATTTTTGCGAAAGATAATAATTATTCCTGAAATTCCCAAAAAAATCGAACAAATTGCGATAATTTGTGCTTGAGAAATATTGAAATTTAAAATCTCATAAGTCGGATTAATTCTAATTTTTTCGATAAAAAACCTTGAAATTCCTGCCGCAATTAAATAAATTGAGAACAATAACGTTGGTTTTGTGATTTTTCTTCTCAATAAAAATAAAATTCCTGCAGTTAAAAGAGAAATTATTGATTCCCAAAGTGGAGTCGGATAAACAGGATGCGGTAAAACATTACAAAAATTCCCCTCACAATTCCAAATTGGGATTCCTGCGTTAATTACGTTGTTTGGGTAGCGATATTGCCAAAACCATTCAGGCAAAAATGACGGAATATTACTCCATTCTGCCACAATTCCCCAATCGCCGTCTCCCGAAACGTGACAACCCATTCGACCAATACCGTACCCAACAGGAATAGCAATTGCCGCCACATCAACCATCTGCACAAAAGGAATTTTATTTTTCCTCGCAAAATAAAAAAGTGCAGTTGTTGTAAAAATAAATCCGCCGTAAAATGTTAGTCCGCCGAAGGAAAAAAACGAATCGACAGGATTATTGAGAAATTCGCCCAAATTTTCGAGATGATGAAAAATTTTTGCCCCTAATAACGAGAAAATTAAGATAATTAAAAACATTTCAGGCACAATTTTGTGCGGCAAAACTTCGATATTTTTAATCCTCGGCGGCGAAAGTTGTTGTTTCTTTTTTTGATAAAAATTCCATCCCGCCCAAAGTAGAGAAATAAAAATCCCACCCAAAAAATTTCCCTGTTTTGAGAGAAGAAAATTTTGTGTATCATTGACAAAATCCGAATAATGCGAAACGGCATAAAAACCCTTGAAACCAAGCAGAAAACCAAAAATCAATGGGAAAATAAAATCTTGAAACTGCGGTTTTTCGCCCTCAACAATTGTTTTTGGAATAGGAAAAAGTTTACCTTCTTTTTCTTTTCGTTTAAATTCTGCGGTAACAACAGCAAGACTGCCCAGAAGTGCGAGAACGAGAAATAACCCAAACATCTGCACAGGCAACGGAATATTTACTCCGAATATATCTTGCAAAAAATGACTTAACGTAGGATACATTTTTTATAAAGTTTTGTAAGAAATAAATGTTACCTCGATTCCTGTTGCTTGTTCAATTTCGTCTATTGCCTTTTGTTCTCTCGAAACAGGTTTTCCGTTTTTTGTAGTTACTCCAACTTGAACAATTTCGACTAATTCTCCTTCTAAATTTGTTCCTGCTGCGTAGCGTTTTTGCCCATTTTCACAATCGATTCGAACTTCGTCTTTTGCAATTAAACCTTTTTTTTCCATTTTATCCATCACTTCGGCAATTTTCTGTTGATGAGCCTCGCAACCTTTTCGTCCAAAAGGATTCGGAATTTTCTTTTCCTTTGCCATAATTTATGCAACTTTTTGATAAGATAATAATAATTTCCCATTTTCATTCTTAACCCATGCTGCTGTGCGAGGTGTAGTCCAATCTTGAAGTTTTTGATTTGGGAAATGTTTTTTATACCATTTAAACAAATCAGCGGCATCTTTGAGAAAAGTTGTATCCTTGTCAACCAAACAATGTTGCTCCGAATCAATCCGAACTTTTTTGTAATAAAGTCTTCCAGGACGCATAAAACCTTTGTCGAAAAACGCATAAGTTTTGCAATATTCCACCGCGGGCGATTCCAATGCTCCGATGTAAAAAATATTTCGATTATCTAAAAAACGTTTGTCTACAAACGGCAAAAATTCAGGCTGAACTAAAAAACATTTAGGATTTGCCTCGTGCAACGAATTTAAAAACACAAACTCGCCAGACACAGGCAAATGTTCATCAATAATGAGCCAACCTTCTTTTTTGATATAAACATCAAGTTCATCAACATCTGTCGGCATCATATAAAAATTTATTTGCGAACTATTTGTGAATTACCCC
>DYQK01000210.1 GCA_020719385.1 Rikenella microfusus
AGAGGAATTGCGTGAGGAACGAGAGAAATCGCAACTCAAGGACAAGGAATTGGAGGTCAAGGACAAGGAATTGCAGGTCAAGGACAAGGAATTGGGTAAAAAAGACTCAATAATTGAAAATTTGGTTCGCAGTTTGTTGTTTTCGGGTAAGTCGAAAGAGGAAATTTCAATGTTGACGGGAATTTCTGTTTCTGAAATTGAAAAATTATGTTAAATAACACCGATGCCATCGCTTTGAGAGATGACATCGGTTAATAAAAAGTTTACTTTTCGAGTTTTGGGTATTTCATATTGAGATTTTTCAAAGTTGAAACAACTTTTTTCGCAATTAAATACTCTTTATACCAATTTTTATCAGCAGGAATAATATTCCATATGATTTCTGATTTCTCAAAAACTTCGTTGTAATATTTTCGATACGCTGACCAATGTTTCGCAGATTCTAAATCATCGGGATTATATTTCCAATGTTTTTTGGGGTCTGTTAAACGTTCTTGAAAACGCTTTTTCTGTTCTTCTTCCGAGATGTGAAGGTAAAACTTCAAGACGTGAGTGTTGTTGTTTTGCAATAATTTCTCAAAATCGTTGATGGCTCGAAAACGTTTTTCAGCGGTTTTGTCATCGCACCAATCCATAACGCGCGTTATTAAAACATCTTCATAATGAGAACGGTTAAAAATCTGAATCATTCCTTTTTCAGGCACATTTTTGTGAATTCTCCACAAAAAATCGTGGGAAAGTTCTTCTTTTGTCGGTGCTTTGAACGAAGTTATGTGAATTCCTTGCGGATTTACTGCGCCAAAAACTTTACGCACAACCCCATCTTTGCCGCTTGCGTCCATTCCTTGCAAAATAACCAACAAACTGTGTTTGCCCTCTGCGTACAAAAGATTCTGCAATTCTTCAAGTTCTTCGAGAAGATCTTTTGTCTCATCTTTAATTTTGTCATTGTCCAACTCGTCGGGAGGAAGTGTGTCAATGTTCAATAAATCATATTTTGCCATGGGTAAAAAATTTTAAAGAGAAAAAGTTTTTATTATTGATTCGAAAATAATTTTGCCGTCAATATTTCCCAATTCGTTGTCCGAGCAGCGTTCGGGATGAGGCATCATTCCAAAAACATTTCGTTTTGCGTTACAAATTCCTGCGATATTTTCCAATGCACCGTTGGGATTTGCCTCGCGAGTCAATAAACCATTTTTATCGCAATATCGAAAAAGAATTTGTTTATTTTCTCGCATTTTAACGAGTGTTTGGTCATCAACATAATATAGACCGTCGGCGTGTGCGACAGGAATTTTTAAACTTCGACTCGCATCAAGTAACGTTGTTATAGAAGTTTGATTGTTATCTGCTTTGATAAAAACATTTTTGCACACAAATTTTTGATTTGCATTCGGCAACAACGCTCCTGGAAGCAGGTGTGTCTCGCAAAGAATCTGAAAACCATTACAAATTCCCATCACAAAACCGCCTTTTTCTGCGAACTCCATAATTTGCGGCATTATCGGTGAATAACGCGCCAGGGCACCTGCACGCAAATAATCGCCGTAACTGAAACCGCCAGGCAACATTATCGCATCAATATTTTTTAAAAGCGAAGGAGAATTATCTTTGTGCCACAAACGGGTAACATTTTGTTCTAAGATTTCTTGCAAAACATAAACCATATCTGCGTCGCAATTTGAACCGGGAAAAGTTACTACTCCGAAATTAATTTTTGCACTCATTTTTAAGAAATATTTTTTGCAAAGATAAAAAAATTATTTAAAAAAAGTTTTATTTTAGGAAAAAAATTTTACAAAAAATGCAACCTTTTTTTTAAAAAAAGAGTCATAATTTTAAATAAAGTTTGTATTTTGTTAAAAATTTTTTGTAATTTTGCAAAATGTTTTTTACTCAAATTATTTATCATTCTAAATTTTTCGTAGTCTTATGGAAACAAAAATTTTCTCTCGGAAATGGCTTTTTTTATTAGCCGTCGGACTTTTATGTTCGTTTAATTTTGTCTTCGGACAAGAAATTATCGTTTCTCCAGTTTCGTTAGATTTTGATACGGTTGAAAATACGTATTCATCAGAACGAAATTACACATTAAACGCAACAGGTTTAACTGTGAATGTTACCATTACTGCACCTGATGGTTATCAAGTTTCAGAAACTTCAGGAAGCGGTTTTTATAATTCCATTTCTGTTGCACATTCGGCAGGTACAATTTCCGACAAAACAATTTATGTGAGATTTTCTCCCACTGGTGCGCAAGTTTATGAAGGAGATATCACAAATGAAAGCACTGGTGCTCAAACAATAAATGTTGCTGTTTCAGGCACAGGAGTTTGTGGAACAACAAACGCAGGCACAGACTTTGCAGTTTGTACCAATTCCGCAACGTTAAATGGAGAAAATCCTTCACCAGGAACGGGCGAATGGATAGTTGTTAGCGGAACTGGAATTCTTGAAAATTCCAATGTTTACAACACCAATGTAAATAATTTATCTGATGGAGAAAACGTTTTGCGATGGACAATTTACAAAGGTGATTGCTCTTCTGAAGATAATGTCACTGTTACAAATAATTCTGTTGTTGCAAATGCAGGCACTGACCAAGAAATTTGTCAAAGTGTTGCAACGTTAAACGCAAGTGATCCTTCAGCTGTTAGTGCAGTAGGTTATTGGACAAAATTGGGTGGAAATTCAATTTTTGCTAATCCAACTTCATACAACACTCAAGTTACAAGTTTAGATTTGGGCAGCAACTCTTTCGTTTGGACAATTACGAATGGAAATTGCTCTTCTGAAGATAATGTCACTGTTACAAATAATTCTGTTGTTGCGAATGCAGGCACTGACCAAGAAATTTGTACAGATACAACGTACATTACAGGTAACA
>DYQK01000096.1 GCA_020719385.1 Rikenella microfusus
ATTGTTGAGAAATTCCGAATCGAATAGATAATTTTTCACCTAAGAATTGAAAAAATATGGAAAATAAAAAAAATCCGAACGCAAATTTAGAAAAATTCCGTTTAATTTTTTTCGAAATGGGTTTAATCATTTCTCTTTTGATAATTATTTGTGCCTTTCGTTGGTCGTCAGTGCCTTCGCAAGACGAAAATATTTTTAAAATGCCCGAAGTGCATTTCGAAGAGGAGATTATTCCCGTTACAAAACATCAAGATTTTATTACTCCGCCTCCAAAAATAAAAGCTCCGCCGCCGCAAATGTCTGTTACGCAAATTACGGAACATTTTGAGATTGTAAAAAACGACTCAATGTTGAAAAAAGATGTGGTTACTTCAGAATCGGAGGAGAAAAGTACAAATTCGCAAACGCAAGTTGTTGAGAACGAGGAAAGTGAAAGCGAAACACCTTATTTTATTGTGGAAGATATGCCGCAATTTCCCGGCGGCGAGGTTGGTTTGCGACAATTTATCGCAAAAAATATTCGTTACCCCGAGGAGGCAGAGAAAAGTAAGATTCAGGGAATTGTTGAAGTGCAATTTTTAATACAAAAAAACGGCGAAATCTCGGATGTGAAAATAATTCGAAGTGTTCATCCGTTGCTTGACGAGGAGGCGTTGCGAATCATAAAGTTGTTGCCCTCTTGGGAACCTGGAAAACAACGCGGAAAACCCGTAAAAGTGCTTTATATGATTCCGCTTTCGTTTCGTTTACAATAATTTCTGTGAAAAATTTTTCATTTTTAACATAGAAAAACATTATTGTTCAAAATTTTGAGATTTTGAACAATAACATTCTGACATTTTTTTAAAAAATTAATCAACCATTATCACCAAATATTTTGAGGCTTGCCAAAAATCTTTGGGATTTTTTATGGTTAACGAATCCATTTTTTTGTTATTTCCCTTGAGTTCGTAACTGCCTGACGGATGCGTAGTTAAAAGTTTTGTTTTTTTACCGCCCAAAACAAATGTTGTTGTCTCGCGGATGTCAATTTTAATGAAGTTTTCTGCGGCTAAGTTTTCACCTAATTTTTGCGTTTTACCAATTCCTAAAACTCCACCTTCAGAAGTGATAACTTTTTTTGCGGCTAACTCTTTTTTCGTCCCGATGACATAAAAAGCGGTGTTCAATTCGGTGTCTTGCGAGACAATAGTTTCGGTTTTGCTGCGGTTTTCTTGCGAAAGTGTGTCAATATTTGCGTTCAAATCCTTGATTTTGCCGTTCAAATTTGCAACGTCAATGTTCAATTTTGCCAAACTATTCTTCAATTGGTCGATTTCTTGATTTTTTTGCTCCAATTGATGATTCAAATTTTTCACTAATTTCTCAAACTCGGAAATTTTTACATCCGATTTTTTCATTTTACTTTGCAAAGCAGCCAATTCTTTCTTGTTCTTGACTATCAATTCATAAATTGCCAAGATGTCTTCGTTGATTTTGTCCTTTGCACTTGGGTCGGTTTTTACCGATTCGCTGTTTGTTTTTGCCGTAACAATTTTTTCTTTTTGTTTAATGGCTTCTAAGTTTGCCTGAATCTCGTTGAAAGATTTTACAAAATCATTTACCGTCATATCGCGGTCCTTTGCAACGTTCATCAAACTGTCGTTCACGGCTTTGAGACGTTCTTTTTCGGCATCTTTGCAGCCGATTCCGAAAAATAATATTGCTGCAAAACTCAAAATGAGAGAATAAATTTTCATAACTCTTTGATTATTTGAAAGTTAAAAATTTTAATTCGTATTGAAAAAACATTGCAAAAATAATGATTTTTTGTTTTATTAATTCTTATTTTTGAATTTTTGAGAAATATTAACTTTTTTTAACAATAAAATTTAAAAAAATTTGTACTTTTGTAAAAAATTTTAAACAAATTTTTATGACTCATTTTTGGAAAAAATTTTTAGACAACATTTCTCTTTTTCATACGAAAAATATTGAAAATCAAGAGAATACAAATATTGCGTTGCCGCAGTTTCACAACGAAAAAATTGTAGATTTTACAAAACCTGATTATCTTTTGAAGCGTTATTATCTCGAATTGGAGCAAAAAATAATTCTCTCGGTGCATTCCTCCGATTCGGATTTGAAAAACGAATCAGAGATTATTGCGTTTTTGCCCGATATTATTCGCAAACAACCAGATTGTATGTATTTGATAATAGGAATGTTAAGTGAGGAATCGAAAAATTTTTTGACAAAAGTTGCGAAAGAATATTTTGTTTTTGAACGTTTATTTTTTATTGAAAATTTTGAAGAAAATACATTACAAGACCATTTTTTGCTCGCAGATTTATTTTTTGCGACAAATAACGATTTCGAAATTTGTAAAATTTTAACTTTTCAAGCAAAAACTTGCGGCTTGCCTGTTATTTGTGAGAAAAAATTCCTTTCAAATTTTACTTCGCAAAAAGCAATTTTCGACATCGATTTTGCGAATAAAGAAAAAAATGTAAATATTATCACAAAAATTTTAGGAACAAATTTTTATTTTTCCTACGAATTTCGAAAAGAAATTACAAAAACACAAGAAAATATAATTTTTTGAACTATTTTTTAGAAGTTGTTGGAAATTCTACGAAAAATTTTGTGCCTTTTCCGACCTCTGTCTCAAACCATATTCTCCCGTTTGCATTTTCGACAATACTTTTTACGATGGCAAGTCCGAGTCCCATTCCGCTTGATTTCGTTGTGAAACTGGGAGTAAATATTTTATTTTTCAACTCATCAGAAATTCCTGTGCCGTTGTCTTGAATTTTTACCCGAATATTTCTGTCCGTTAAGGATGTTTCGACTTTTATTTCTCCCGTTTTTCCTTCAGGAAGTGCTTGAATTCCGTTTTTTATCAAATTGATAAACACCCGCCCGACTTGCTCCTTGTCCGCAAAAATGAAAATATTTTTTAAATTGTGAAAATCTGTCTCGACAGAAACATTTTCTGTATTCTCAAATAATTGCACACAATCCTCAAGCCTCGCAATGATGTCAAAAACCTCGTTATTCGCCTTCGGCATTTTTGCAAAATTCGAAAACTCTGACGCAATAGTCGACAAAGTATCAATTTGTTCTATCAAAGTTCGCGTTACGCGGTCTAAACGTTTGTCAAAATTTATGTCTTTGTCTTTCCAAGAACGAAGTAAAAACTGAATACTTAGTCGCATCGGAGTAAGCGGATTTTTAATTTCGTGAGCAATTTGTTTTGCCATTTCTCGCCACGCATTTTCGCGTTCCGACTTTGCTAACAATTCCATGCTGTGCGAAAGTTCTTCGACCATACAATTATATTCGTTCACTAAATCGCCGATTTCGTCTTTGCCTTTGTAAACAATTTGTTGATGTTTTTTTATCAAATTTATTTCTTTAAATTTTTCCTGAATAAAAACAAGGGGAAAAGTAATTTTATTCGACAGAAATACCGCAATTATAATCGTTATCAAAAACAAAACGACATATAAATTCACAATTGTAACGATAATATTCGAAATTTCCTCACGCAAATAACTTGGTTTGTTAAAATATGGAAGATTCAAATACGCAAGTTGCATTCGATGAATGTTATTGACAGGAATATATGCGGAGGTATAACTCAAAAAACCGATATTTTCCTCTTGCACAAATCGCGCTTTTTTGTTTATTGACAACTGATAAAACGCCTCGGAGTGCAAATTTTCACTCATTAAACCGCGTTTAAAAATTTCAGGTCTCGAAGATGCCAACAAATGCCCCGACAAATCATATAAATTTATATCAGTGAGAAATATTAACGACAAATTATTTAAAAATTCCTCCAAATTTCCATACGGAATAATTTTTTTATCCGCAGAAAGTTGTTTTTCCTCTTTCAAATAATTTTCAATTTCAGTAACTATTGACTGAATTTTTTCGGTAATTATCTCGTCTTGTTTGTTTTCTAATTGTTTAATGTTGTAAAAAATTGCCCCGCCGCCGACTAACAAAAACGAGAGAATCAACATCAAAACCATCGAAAATTGAATTTTCATTTTGAAGTTAAAGTTAAACTTTTTTAAACCTGACGGAACATTTTTTATCGTTAAAATCAAGATATTCAACATATTAAAAAACACAAAAAAATACGAAATCGAAATTAAAATCTCAATAACTTTCGTTTTTGGTTTGCTCAGAACGATTAAATCTTTGTCGTTGATTCGGTATATCAAATGAGTAAAATCGTCTAATTTTATCATTTCAAATTCGTTGCGGCTGAAGGAAAAAACTTTGTCGTCCAAGTCATATTGAAAATTTCCTGACTGTGTAATTAGCGTGTTCGATTTATATTTTGCGTAGGAATAACCTTTGAAAATTGAGTTTTTCAACAATTTTTCGTCCATCAACAATTCGGGATAGCCCAATTCTTTGGTGAATAATTTTGTGTTCAACTTTATAAAAAGCGTGAAAACGGTTTTGTCTTTGGGCGAGATAAAATCTATTGCTCCGAGATAACCTATTCCGCCGTTGAAGTTGTCGAGAAAGTAAAAATCTGTGTTTTTCAATAATATTCCGTGTTTTTCAACGGTTTTAAAATATTCTGTGCGGCAAGAAGTATTTTCTTGCGAGAATATTCCTTTCGGCGTTTTGCAAATGTAAAGTTCCAAATCGTATTTTCCCCAAAATCCGTGAAAATATTTTTTCGTGAGATATTTATGCAAATCGTCTTCATTTTTTTTCGAAATGCTGTCCCAAAAATTTTTCAGCCATTCATCGCCTCGCAATTTAGGTTCAATTTCTTGCAACAAATGCTCTGCCAACATATCTCTTTCGTTGGAAAGTTTAGTAATCAACACTTTACGAGTTTCTATTTCTTTTTCGTTTCGAATCGAAAAAAGATAAAAAGTTGAGTAAACCGCAGAAAAAGCGATGAACAAAACCAACGTGTAATATTGATATTGCCATTTTTGAAAATGAATTATCGCAAAAATCAACAATATCGAAGTGGAAAATAAAAACGAAAAAATGTTAAAATAATTTTTTGCAAAGAAAAAAATGCAAAATTGCAGAATCGAAATTGCTGAACAAAGAATCAGAAACTCGTTGAAAATCAATAATTTAGAAATTAAAACGATAATTTTATCTGTCAATAATAAAAATGCGGAAATTAAAATTCCAATGATAAAAAACGTGACAAAACTATAAAAACTTAATTCTTGCACTTTGTATGGTTCGAGAACGATATTTGAGTTGAAAATTAAATTTTTGAGTAAATTTTCGATTCCGAGAAAGCAAAATAAAATAAAAAATAACGAAAAAATTGTTAAAATTCGTGAAAATAATTTGGGTTTTTGAGAAAACCATTTTGCGATAACATCTTGATTTTCATACTCATAAAAAATTTGCACCGCAAAAAATATCAAAATTACGTTTAACAAAAAATCGCCGAGCGAGGAGAACCAAAACGAGGCAGTGAAATATTGCGGATTAAAAATATCAAGCAAATAAAGCGAGGCAGGAAATTTAAACTCAAGCATTAAATATCGAATCGCAAACAAAATGAGAGAAATTGTCAGAAATTTCACAAAAAATTTCTCATTTTTCCAAAAAATAAACTGACGAAGAAACATTAAAACAAAAATTAACCCGAAGAAGTAAAAAATTCCTAAGATATTTGAGTAAAACGAATTTTGCTGCGTCTCCGCAGACGGAAGGAGAGAAAATAAATACGTGTTATTTTTGTCATAAACCTCAACGCTTGCCGAGATGGGAATGAGAGAAATCTCAATATTGTCGGGCAAAGAGAAATCTTTGTGAAACTGATTTTTCAAAAACGAATTTTCATACGGGAATTTATGTTTTAACAAAATTAACCCAACGAGACAATGATTTTTATTTACCTCAAATTTTTTGACATAATACCAACCATTGTTGAGATTGATAATTGCTTGATTATTAGAAAGTTCCGAGACTTTTTTCGAAAGTTGTACCGAATGATTTGACCAAAAAATAAGGGAATCGTTTCGATATAAAAACATTACAAAACCATTTTTGTTCAATTTTTCTTGGTCGAAATTGAAAAAAATGGAACTTGTCGATTCAGAGTAATTGTGATTATTGAGTTTATCGGCAAATTCGTTGAGATATTTTTGTAAATCATTTTGCTTTTTGTATAAAATATTTTGTACGGTTGCAGCGTCAATTTTCATACGATTTGTGTCCCAAAGCAATTGTTCGAGAAAAAATGTAACGAGAAATATAGAAATTCCCATTCCGAGCAACCACCATTTTAAGAAATAAGTTTTCACGGTATTTTATTTTTTGAGTAAATTTTATAAAAATCTATCAAAAATAAAACCATTTTTTCGAAAAAACAAATTTTTCTGAACATTTTGAAGTGAAAAAATTTTTTTGTAAAATTTTTACTTGAAAAGTTTTAATTTTGTGCGATATTTTTAGAAAAGAAAAATTCTGCCAATTTTGAGAGTTGACAGAATTTTTAGAAGAAAAAAATATTAAATTTCGACAATTTCTGTCCAGCCGAAAGTATCAGGAATATCTCCTGTTTGAATTCCGAGTAATTTTTCGTACAATTTTGTAGAAATGGGACCTGGATTTCCATCTTTCGAATAAACGTAAGTTTGCCCCATCATACTGTCAACGATTTTTCCTATCGGACTAATCACTGCTGCGGTGCCGCAAGCACCTGCTTCCTCGAAAGTACTCAATTCTTCGACAGGAATATTTCTGCGTTCTACTTTCATTCCTTCGCTTTTTGCCAAATCAAAAAGACACATATTGGTTATTGACGGCAAAATCGATTTCGACTCAGGAGTAATGTAAGTGTTGTTTTTGATAGCAAAGAAATTTGCTGGTCCGCACTCGTCTATGTACTTTTTCTCTTTTGCATCAAGGAATATTGCGTTTGCACAACCGTGTTCGTGTGCTTTTTCTTGTGCGCGAAGACTTGCAGCGTAATTTCCTCCGACTTTGATGTTGCCTGTGCCGAGTGGCGCGGCGCGGTCAAATTCTCTTGTCAATAACATTGTGACAGGTTTAAAACCCTCCTTGAAATAAGGACCAACAGGCGTTACAAACACCAAGAAGAGATATTCCGTTGCAGGTCTAACTCCGACTTGCGGTCCAGAGCCGACTAACATTGGTCGAATGTATAACGAAGCACCTGAACCGTAAGGTGGAATGTACTCTTTGTTCAGTTCGATGGCTTTAAAACAGGCTTTTTTAAAGATGTCCATTGCGATTTCAGCCATCATAATGCCTTTTGCCGAGTTTATCATTCGTTTGGCATTTTCTTCCCATCGAAAGATTCGAACTTTTCCATCTTTGCCCATAAAAGCTTTTAAACCCTCGAAAGCTTCTTGACCGTAATGGAGAGCCGTTGCAGCCATATGAATATCAATGTATTCAGATGACGAAATTTCCAATTCGCCCCATTGTCCGTTTCGGTTATAACAACGAACATTATAATCGGTTTTGAGATAACCAAAGGGCAAATTCTTCCAATCAATATTTTTTGCCATTTCGTTTATTTTTTTTTAAAGAATTATTTTTATAGAGAAGATTCCTTTATTTAAAATTTCATTGATAAAATAGAAATTCATAAATTCAAAAAATATTCGTTATTTTGTTTTTTCTGAATAAAATTTAATCGAAATTCATAAAAGATTTAAGTTCCATAATATTTTCCTGTCAAATTATGATACCACTGATAAATATTTTCATATCTCATAAAAGTAACTATCTCATTAAGTTTTGTATGTTTAAAAGTTGGACGATTTATTTGTCTGCCAAAAAGACTTTCTTTTGTTTCATTTGCAACAATATTAAAATTGTTGATACCTGAAATGGTTAATAAAACGTCATTAAACCTCAGTAAACCCGAATAAATTGGGGTAGTATGTTCAACTTCAAACAAAGAGATAGGTTTAAATTTATCCAACCATATTAAGTCAATTTCAGAAATAATATTATCAATATCGCTTCGAAAAGTAGGTAAATTATTTATTATCTTTGATTTATCTACAATAGAAAAATCTGTCAACGATTTGTCATTTGTAGGAATCCATACTTCATAACCTTTTAAAATTCCTATTGCAGCAAGAATTGACTGAATTTGATTATGAGAAAATTGTGGAATTTTTAGATTTTCTGCAGTTAATAAAAATAAGGCATCTACTCCCAAATATGAATCTGCGATAAATTTAGGCATATTTGCGAAATCTAATATAATTCCTTCCTTTTTAAAATGTATATTTGTTTTATATTGTCCATCAACAGAAGGAGGTACTTCTAAAAAATAAGACTCGTATATAGAAAATGGAATCAAAAATATTTTTTCAATTTCATCAGACAAAAAACAAAAATAAGATTTTTTCCCATACATTAATTCTATATCTTCTTTTCGTAAACCATAAAAGCAATATGGTTTATTTGAATCTTTTTTATGAATGATTGAATAACGAAAGTAAATATAAATATCAAGAGAAGGAATATGATATAAAGAAAGAGTTTTCCCCACTTTCTTTATTACTCCAAAATGTCCTTCAATTTTTTGAATAATTTGGTTTTTTATCTTTTCCATTCCATTTTATTGTTTTTTTATAAAAAATGTTCACTAAACAAAATCTGCCTTTCCAAAGAAATTTCGAAAATTTTCTAACATATTTTATGAAATTAATTTGTAATTTGTTGATTTTAAGAATTTTATACTTGTAATATCAAATGGTTTTTCAAAAGTGTAACTCCACAACTTCAAATTTGTAATGTTTTTTTCAATAGTTTTCACAACATAAACACACAAAATTTCCTTTACTCCTTCAATTTTTGCATTGTGATAATACAAAAATGTATGATAAATTTGATAAATCGAAAAATTATCAGGTTTGCCGTTTTTTGCTTCGAAAACTGTAACAATTCCGTTAAATTCAATGGTTAAATCGATTTCAATTTGTATATTTTTCAATTCGACTTTAACATTTTCGCCTAAATAATAACTCAAAAATGTTTTTGTACGATGTGGAAAATACGTTTTTGGTCTTTGCAAAATGTCTACAGAATCAAACTCATTATCTTTTTCAAAAAGAAAATGATGCAAAATTCTTTGATTATTTGCAACCGACAAAATATTGCTTTCGCTTGAATTGTACTCGTTTAACAAACTTTTTCTGTATTTCCACTCAATAACTTTCTCGTTTTTTTCAAATTGATGAAAAATTTTGCCAATTCCTTTGATAAATTGATGTTTGCCGCTACCCAAATGTATAACGGCAAAATCATTTTTCCTCAAAATTTCAGGTAATTTCTCTTTATTGTCGATTTTTGTAACGTCAAAAGGATTTCCCACTTTATATTTTTTGACATTTCTTTAACTAAATCGTTATCAAAAATATGAATTCCTGTTTTTTGACATTTTTGAAAAATTTCCGTTAAAACCTGTTCTTTTCCACTCACTTTTTAATGTTTATATTCCTTAAAATATCGCAAAAACTGAACTCGCTCATACAACGCAGGATTATCACTCTTGGACTGACACATTTTTCCCTTAAATTGCTCAATTGAATGATAATTATGTTTTTGCATCCATTTTTCGAGATATTTTAACATTGTCTCAAGACACGAAACGCCATTTTTATAAACCGTCGAAACAATTTGCACTGCATCTGCACCTGCCAACAACTGCTTTACGACTGCCTCGCCGTTATGAATTCCTGTTGAAGCGGCTATTGAACAGTCAATTCTGTCAGACATAATTTCGACCCAACGCAACGACAAATACAATTCTGACGGCGAACTCAAAATATACGAAGGAATAACTCTCAAATGATCGATGTCAAAATCAGGATTAAAATATCTATTGAACAAAATTAAACCCTGAATTCCTGTTTTCGAAAATTTTTGCAATATATTTTCCAAATTCGAAAAATGATAACCCACTTTTAACGCAACAGGAATATTTACCTCAGACAAAACCTTCTCAATTATCTCGAAATATTCTTTTTCAATCTCATCAGAGCTGCGGGAAGTGTCGGCGGGGTGCGAAAAAATGTTCAACTCGATTCCGTCTGCACCTGCTTCTTGCAATTTTCTCGCAAAAAATGTCCATTCTTGTGCGGAAAGACAATTTATACTCGCAAAAATCGGAATATTGACCTCTTTTTTTGCGTTTCGTATCAAAGTTAAATATTGTTCAATATTTTTTTCTTTGATTTTATAATCATAATAATCGAGATATTCGAGATTGCTTTGAAAAGAATCCATTGCTTGAAAAATTTCTTCATATTCTTTTACAATTTCCTCTTCAAAAATTGAACGCAAAACGATTGCTCCTGCACCGTTTTTCTCAAGATTTTTTATTTTTTCGACAGAATCAGAAAGTCCTGAACTGCCAATTATCAAGGGATTTCGAAGCGAAATACCCATATAACGTGTTGATAAATCTGCCATTTTTTTAAATTTTAAGTAAAAATTTCCTCACAAAGAAAAAACTTTTTGCCGATATTTGCAAATTAATTGCGAATATTTTACAATTTTTTATGTGCGATAATTTGTGTATTTTCCTTGACCGATTCTACTTGTTCAATATCGCAAAAACCCGCTATTTTCAACCAACTTGACATTTCTGTTTCGGTGTAAGTGTCGCCGCGGCGCGTTCCGACTAACATATTTATCGCAAACAACGCACCGACGAGGGGCAAAGTACGTTCCTCGTTCATTATATAATCCTGAATAACTATTTTGCCGTTATTTCTCAAACTTTTGAAACATTTTTGCAACAACTCGATGTTTTCTGTTTCCGAATTTATGTGAATTATCGCAGACAAAAACACTAAATCATACAAATTTTCACCAAAATTTTCGGTTAAATAATTGCCTTTGAGGGTAAAAACTTTGTGCGAAAGATTTTCTTTCTCAATATATTCTTGTGTTAACGAAATTACTTCGGGCAAATCGAAAACGGTTGCGGTACAATGTTCACATTTTTTAACAAATGCAAACGAATAAACGCCTGAGCCGCCGCCGATGTCAAGAATTTTTTCGACATTGGTTAAATCTATTTTAGAAATAGTTTCTTGCGAATTTTTCTTTGCCCTGTCGTGCATTGCCGAGATGAATTCCCGCAGCCATTTTTCGCCGCGAAATTGTATTTCCTCTATTGTTGAACTTCCCGTTTTAACGACTTCCGTAAGGTTTGACCAAGTTTTCCACAACGAAATACTATGTCCGATGCTTGAGAAATAATTTGGAGAATTTTTGACTAAATATTTTTCAGCAACTGCTGTATTTTCAAAGAGATTGTCGTTTTTTCTCAAAAGTTCGATGGCAACAAGTGCGTTCATAAGTCTGTCTGTTGCTTTTGGATTTAGATTTAATTCGGAGGCAACTTCGAGAGAAGTTTTTTTCGATTTTTCTAAAACAGAAAATATTTCTAACTCAAAAGCAGTGAGGAATACTCGGCTTTTGCGAAATTCGTATGTTAAATCGGAAATAATTTGGGGCGAAATGTTGTCTCGATTCATAAAAAAAGTTAAAATTTAGTTTTTCAATTTCTTTGCAAAATTAAACATTTTTTTTGATAAAAAAAGTTTAACAAAGAAAAAACTTCACAAATTTTAAATTTTTGTGAAGTTTTTTTCGCAGATTTACTTATCGCAAAATGATAAACGGTTTTGTGAGTGTTTGATTTTCAATAGACAATTCAAAAAAATATGTTCCTGTTGCAAATTCTTTGAGATAAAATTCTGAAACAAAATTTTCTGAATTATTTTTCTGAAAAATGAAATTTTTCAAAATAATTCCGTTGACATTTTTGATATTCACCTTAATTTTTCCTATTTTTTTCGTTTTCAAAGTGAAATAAAAATGTTCCTGACTCGGATTCGGAGCAATAATTAAGTCGAGAGAGTCTTTTGTGTGAGGAATATTGGTTGTAAAAAGTGTTTCGCCGTAATAAAATGAGATTTGTCGGCATTCGGGATGCGATGGGAAGAAGGTAAAAACGCCGTAATTCATTGCTGTGTCGAAATTTCTGATGTTACAAAAATGCCATTGCAGGCTGTCGGGCGAGATGACGAGGGCTGTTTGAAAATCACCTATTGGTTCGTTTTTTTTATTCCAAAACCATCGATATTGTAGTTCTTCTTGAAAATCAAGACAAACTAATACGCCTGTTTTTTCATCATTATTTTTAAACACAATTTTGGCGGTGTCGGGAGAAAGATTGGGATTTATTTTTACCGAGATAAAAGTGTCCAATTTACAAACTAATTTATTTGTTTGCGTGTCGGTTAGGGATAAATAAATTTTTTCAATTCCTTCTTGTGCGTCTTTGTTCCATTGCACTTTGATTTGAGTAGAATTTTCGCCGTAGAGAATTTTTCCTTGATTTGGTTTTTGCCATCTGTAAACGGTTTGTTTTTTATTGATGGTCGAATCAATTTCATAAGACATTATTTGATTAGCACAAGGGACTTCTTGGGAGAAATATTCTTGCAAAGGCAGGAATTCGGGTGTTCTGAAAATTTTAATTGAGCATTTTACCGAGTCATAACATCCATTTTTTTCGGTATACAACCTAATTGTAAAAGAAGAATCTTTGTTGTTGTAGGTGTAATTTGTTCCAGCAAAATATTGATGAGAAAAATTAGTGTTGGTTTGCGTCTTTTTTGCGACTTTTTTTGCGGCATTTTTCCAAAAAATTGTGTCTTTGTCGTTTTCGCCGAATTTCCAGTAAGAATTTCCGTTTGCTGCATATTTACTTATATCGATAATTAGAAAAGAATTATCTTTTCTGCACGAAGAAGTGGAATTGATGAGAAAATTTGCTTTTGGTGTTTGGTGAACAACAATTTTTGCGGTATCATAGATTTCACAATGATATTTTTTTGTAGTTGCAACAAGTTTCACGAAAAAAGAGTCGGTGTAAAAATTTTTGTAATGGTATCTTATTCTTGGTTGCGTTGTTGAGGTGTCGTTTCCGTCTCCAAATGTCCATTTGTAATAAATGAGTTCATCGGTTGGCAAGATGTTGACAAAAAACAAAACAGAATTTGTAGTGCAAAGCGTATCTTTTGCTGTTTTAGAATTTTTCCAATCAATTTTCATTTTAGGTTTATAGACAAACACTTTTACATTTCGTTCAAATGTGTAAACTTTTAGATTTTTATCTCGAAACTGAATTCCAAAAGTGAGCGTTTGTGTATTTTTCACCTGCATCGAGAATTGATATGTGGAATATTTCTGCGAAGATAAAGTGTCAACAATGGAGTCTTGGTGAATAATTGTGTTTCCGCTTTTCCAATATGCGCGAAAATGATTTCCTTTGACGGTTGCTGTGAAATTAACAGTATCTCCTTGACAAACGGTTTTGTTTTGTGGAGCAATATTTTTAATATTTTGTGTTTTTGCGATGGAGAAACACAAAAAAAGTCCGAAGAAGAAAAAGAGTTTTTTCATAAAAAA
>DYQK01000211.1 GCA_020719385.1 Rikenella microfusus
TATTACAACATAAATCTAGGACCGGAATAGTCCGAAGTTACGCTTGGGGAGATAGCCTCTGTGGATGACCGTTTCGCAAGAAACCTAAAAAGCACACTCTCGAAGAACCAAGAAAAATTCTTGGTACAATGCTAAGAAGCCCATTTGTCTTTAGCAAAGGGGTAATTCACAAAACCTTGATAAATTGAAACAAGAAACAAAATCTCACGATGAGCAAATTACTCAAAAACTCTACAACGATTATCAAACATTTAAAAATCAAATTTTTGATTTTTTGGTAAGCGGAAATCCACAACATGACAAACTTACCTTATTTAAAAAATCGCAAAAACTTTTAGGCCGTTTTCTGTTTATTTTATTTGCCGAAGACGGAGGACTAATACCGCCAAATGCAATTAACAAAATAATTATTGATTGGCAAATGCTAAATCAGTTAAAAGTAAAAACGTCATTGTACGAGAGATTTGTGTTATTTTTCGGACATTTGGACAAAGGAGAAAAGTATGATGATTGGGGAATTATTCCTGCATACAACGGTGGTTTGTTCCGTTATGACGAAATATTAGATCATCCTGATTTAAAATTGCCTGATGGACTGTTACGTAATAATTTGCCTGTGTTGTCGAATTATGATTTCAGTAGTGAAGTTGATGTGAATATATTAGGACATATTTTTGAACATTCATTGTCGGAAATTGAAGAACTAACTGCCAAACTGCAATGCGAAACGGTTGATAAAACCAAAAGTAAACGCAAAAAAGATGGCATTTTTTACACGCCGAGATATATTACAAAATATATTGTCGAAAATACCGTAGGCAAACTTTGCAAAGAAAAGAAAATTGAATTGCAAATAAATAATTTGTTGATAGACGAGAGTTTTTACCATAAAAATAACAGACTCAATTCAAAAGGCAAAGAATTGTTTGAAATTTTACAAAATTATAAAAACTGGCTTTTAACTCTTAAAATTCTCGACCCTGCTTGTGGAAGTGGAGCATTTCTAAATGCAACCCTTGATTTTTTAATCGCAAAACACAAAGAAATTGACAATTTAATTTCAGAATTGACAGGAGACAAAATGCGAATGTTCGATACTGACAAACAAATTCTCGAAAACAATATTTTTGGAGTAGATATTAACGAAGAAAGCGTTGAAATTGCAAAACTTTCGCTTTGGTTGCGTACTGCGAAATGCAGCAGAATTCTTTCTGATTTATCGGGAAATATAAAATGCGGAAATTCATTGATTAATGACCAAGAAATTGCAGGCGGAAAAGTATTTGATTGGAATATTGAGTTTAAGGAAATTATGGAAAACAGCGGTTTCGACATAGTCATCGGAAATCCGCCATATGTGAATATTGCCAATATTCAAGATAAAAAAGAAAGAAAATTTTATCAAAAAAATTATGTAACCGTGAAAAATAAATCAGATTTATATAATATTTTTGTTGAAAAAAGTTATTATCTTTTAAAAAAGAATGGATTATTAAGTTTTATTTTTCCAAATTCTTGGTTGGGAACAGATAGTTTTTCTGAATTTAGAAAATTTTTAATCAACAAAACGAAAGTTATTGAATTAGTTAAGTTGCCGCCTGATGTTTTTAAGGATGCTGTTGTTACGCCAATAATTATAATTTTTAACAAAGAAATTGTTGAAAATAATTTAATAAATTTGAAAGAGTTAAAAAATGGAGTTTTTGAAACTTATAATTATTATTTGTCTTATGACAGAATTAAAAAATTTGACAGTTGCACTTTTTCTTTTTCTCCTGAAATAAAAATAAATGCAGAAACGGTAAAGTTAGGAAATATTGCGAAATTCTCACTTGGTATAAAAACAAGTGATGACAAACGATTTATTTTAAATAAAAAAATTGATGACGAATGTTATCTTATGTTAAGAGGTAGAGATATTTCTCGTTATTATCATCAACAACCAAAAGAATTTATTTGGTATAAACCTGAATTAATGATGCAACGCAAAGGTGCGGGTCCAAGAAAACTTGAAAATTTTTTAAAAAATAAAATTTTATTTCAAGGAATTAGCGGAGGAAATATTATTTCCACTTATGAAGAAGATAATAATTTGTGTAATGATGCAATTCATATTTTATATGAAATCGATTCCAATTTTAATTTAAAATATGTCTTAGCAATTTTAAATTCAGAATTCATACGAAAATGGTTTCTCTCTGCTTTTAGTAAAGTATTAGGAGTTAAAATAAACCAACTGCAACAAATTCCAATTCCTGTAATTTCAAAAGAAGCACAACAACCTTTTGTTGAAAAAGCCAATTTAATGCTTTTATTAAACAAAGAATTACAGGAAAAAACAAAAAAATGGATACGAAATATTCAACGAGAATTTTCACTTACAAATTTTTCAAAGAAATTACAAAATTGGTATAAACTAAGTTATGCTGAATTTTTGAAAGAATTAGAAAAACAAAAAATTAAACTTTCCTTAAGTCGCAAAGCCGAATGGGAAAATTATTTTTGCACCGAAAGCAAAGAAGTAAAAGAATTAAGCAGCAAAATAAACGAAACCGACAACGAAATAAATAAAATGGTGAACAAACTTTACGAACTTACACCTGAAGAATCAAAGTTGTAAAGAAATTTTTGAAAATTTGTAAACTTTTTAAACTTATGTTACTTAATATTCGCATAAAATTTGGCAAAAATATATTTTGTTAAACTTCGAAATTTTTTGAAACGAAAAAAATTATAAAATAAAAAATTAAATATTCCCTAAAATTTTTTTGAATTTTCACCTGCAAAACTTTCTCAAGAAATTTTTACAGGTTTTTTTATTTTCTGAAAATAATTTTCTAAAATAATCGATATTTTAAAGTT
>DYQK01000097.1:0-5553 GCA_020719385.1 Rikenella microfusus
GGATAACTTTGTCAAAATTTGGAATACGGAGACAGGAAATGTAATGAGAACATTAACGGGACATAGTAATTATGTTCTTTCTGTGTGTTTTTCGCCTGATGGGAAATATCTCGCATCAGGAAGTGAGGATAAATCTGTCAAAATTTGGAATACGGAGACAGGACGACTAATGAGTACGTTAACGGGACATACTTCTTATGTTAAATCTGTGTGTTTTTCACCTGACGGGGAATACATCGCTTCGGGAAGTTTCGATAACTCTGTCAAAATTTGGTATGTGGCGACAATAGTAGGAGAAATAAAGGGCGTAACAATACGTACAAGTTTGATTTCTTCGCACTCTGTATTGCAAACTTATGTGAAAAAATACGTTGAAGACAGCATTTCGGTTTGGCAAGAGAAGGGCAGAAAGGAAACAACGGCGGATTATCAAAAACGCATCAAAGAAAAACGGCAAGCAAAAATCAACCAATTTGCGTCTGATGCCGTAAAAGGTGTCGTAGAAAAAAGAGAGCAAAAATTCATGCCCGTGCGAAAAGGTGTTCCTGAATATGACGCCGACAAGCAAGTATATTTGTTGCATATTGATAATTTTTTGAATTTTGTTTTACCAGTTCCTTCAGTGGCTGATGAAGTGGAAAAATTTGATGATGCGTTCAGAAAGAATAAGTTAGAAATTGTTGCTGTGGAATTGTCGTTTAAAATGAACAGCAATAAATTGAAAGTAAGAAAATTTGTGGTAAAAAACAAATTAAACGATAAAACTTACACTTACGATTCACCGATTCGCGAGGCTTATAAAAGTTCCTATTTTGAAAATGTTGATATTGTTCGTGAAGCCTCTGAAATTGTTATTCCTAAGAAAAAATTAATTTCTGACGTTGACAACGAAAAAAACGATCCTTCGAATACGTTGGCGGTAATCATTGGTATTGAAGAATATAAAAAAGCCCCAAAAGCGAAATATTCTGACAAAGACGCACAAAGTTTTTACGAATACGCAAAAAATACGTTCAATATTCCTGCTTCGAATATCTATTTTTTGACAAACGACAGTGCGACAAAAGGTGAATTTGACGATATTTTCTTTTCAGATGTAAGTGATTTTCGCAGACGAGTTACTTCGCAAACTGACGTAATTATTTTTTATTCAGGTCACGGAATTCCCGACCCCGAAACGCTTGAAGGTTATATAATTCCTTACGACTGTAACCCAAATAATCCGAAAGGTTGTATTTCGTTGAAATCACTTTATGAATCGTTGAATAGTTTAAACGCAAAAAGCGTTACCGTTTTTATTGATGCGTGTTTTTCAGGTACGGATAGAGAAACAAAATTATATTCCGAGAACATAAAAGCACAAATTCGCATCAAAATAAATCCTGTAGGAAATTTAACCATTTTCTCGTCTTCGTCAGGAACGGAATACAGCCAAGCATACGACAAGGAACAACACGGTTTGTTCACGTATTTTTTGTTAAAAGGTTTGCAAAATTCTAAACAATTAACCGTTCAACAACTTTTCGATTTTATAAACGAAAATGTTACTAAAACTGCACGAGATTTAAACAAACTTCAAACACCAACATTACAAACCAACGAAAAAGAGAGAATTATTTTGAAAAAATAAAAAAAAATTGACAAAATAAACATTTTTTTATGAAAAAAATTGTTCCGCAATATTTCACTTTTGCAGAAATGCAGGCAAAATTTCCTGATTCTTGGATTTTGGTTGCGAATCCTGTTTCTGAAGCCGGGCGAAATAAAATTACCTAAAAACGTAATTCTCTGTTTATGAAACATCAATTTTAGAAATTTCTTAACAAATTATCTTGAAAAATTAAACCGTTTGCGTTGCCAAATTTTCGAAAAAACATAGCAACGCTTTTTATTAAAAATATTTTCCTGTCAACAAATAATTTTTCACATAATCCTCGATTCCGTTTTCTAAGGAATAAAACGGTGCAAAATAGCCTGCTTCACGCAACTTCGCAATATTTGCTTCGGTAAAATATTGATACTTATCTCGAATATCAAGCGGCGTATCGATGAACTCAATATTTTCTGAAACATTCATTGCTTTGAAAGTGTTTTTCGTTAAATCGAGAAATGTTCTAGCTGCACCTGTGCCGAGATTATAAATTGCCGAATGTTTTCGCAAACGCATAAAATAATACAAAACCGAAATCACGTCTTTCACATACACAAAATCGCGTTTTTGCTCGCCGTCTTTGAAATCAGGACGATGTGAACGAAATAATTTCATCTTGCCCGTACTTTTTATTTGGTGAAAAGAGTGAAAAATCACCGAAGCCATGCGTTTTTTGTGATATTCGTTGGGACCGTAAACATTGAAAAATTTAAAACCTGCCCAAAAATATGGTTTTTTCTCTTGTTTCAAAACCCATTTATCGAAATCATTTTTCGATTCGCCATACGGATTCAACGGAATTAAACTCTCAACAAGCGAATGTTGGTCGTCATAACCTTTTTGCCCGTCGCCGTAAGTAGCCGCAGATGACGCATAAATCAGCGGCAAACCAAATTCCACACATTTCTCCCAAATAGTTTTGGAATAATTGAGATTCAAAGTGTTAAAAATCTCAACATTAAACTCGGCTGTGTCTGTTCTTGCCCCGATATGAAAAATAAACTCAACAAAACGATGATTCTCATTCAACCAAGAAAAAAAATCATTGCGATGAATTTGTGCAGTAAATCTTTTCGAGATAAAATTTGCAGACTTTTCTGTTTTTGAAAAATCGTCAACTAAAATTAAATCGTTAAAATGTTCCTGATTCAATTTTGAAATCAAACAACTGCCGATAAATCCTGCTGCTCCTGTTACAACAATCATAAAAAATGTTAAAATTTATAAATTATTTTCCTCTAAAATTTGGCTGCTCAGTCGAACATCAGAATTTGTGCAACCAATTCGGTTACAAACTACGATAGAATCGGCAAAATTCAGGTTTTTGTCTAAAAATAAACCAATTAAACTTGCTCCGCACTCACAACTTGAGTAAATCGGTAATGTTGCATCGCAAATTGGACAACGAAGTTCATAAATTTCACCTTCTTTTAAGTCGATGTCTAACGAAATTTTACTTTTATCATTGTGAATCGGACTAATCGCAACTAAACCTGATTCATTTTCTCTTACAATTTTTAATAAAATTCCTTTAAAATTGTTAAAAACGGCACGCGAGTTAATCAAATTATGACCATTTGGGCAAAAACATTCCGAGACAACCATCAATTTTTTCGGAATATTTAACGGTTTTGTTTCTTCGGGAAAAATCATCATTCCCTTGTTATCAAATCGTTTCATAGTTTTATGTTAAAAAATGTTAAAATTTTTCAAGTAAAGCAATACTTTCAACGTGAGAAGTATGTGGAAACATATCAACTGCTCGAATTTTTGTTAGTCGATATTTTGCAGAAAGCAAATTTATGTCTCGCGAAAGTGTTGCAGGATTGCAACTGACATAAATAATTTTTTGCGGCTCGGTTTGCAAAATGTTATTGAGAACATCGTTGTGAATGCCTGCGCGCGGCGGGTCTAAAATGATAATTTTAGGTTTCCCGTTGAGTTCAATAAACGATTTTACCAAAATATCTTTCACGTCACCTGCGTAAAACAACGTATTTTCAATGTTATTGAGAATCGAATTGTTGCGAGCATCAATAATTGCGTCTTCAATAAACTCGATTCCGATGACTTTTTTCACTTTTTTTGCGATGAAATTTGCGATAGTTCCTGTGCCTGTGTACAAGTCATAAACTATCTCATCTCCTTGAAAATCAGCGAATTGCGAAACTAAATTATATAATTGATAGGCTTGTTTTGAGTTTGTTTGAAAAAACGATTTTGGACCAATTTTAAATTGCAAATTATCCATTTTCTCAATAATATGGTCTTTGCCTTTGAAGACAAAAATCGGCAAATCGGCGAAAGTGCTGTTTAATTTTATATTTATCGCAAACATCAACGAGGAAATTTCAGGAAATGAATCGGCAATAAATTGCAAAAGTTTATTTTGTAAAGTTTTGTCTTCGTATTTAAAAGTTAAAATCACCATCGTTTCACCCGTTTGCGTCGTGCGAATAACCAATGTTCGCAAAAAACCTTCTTGAGTTTTCAAATCAAAAAACGGCAAATTATTTTCAACGGCAAAATTTTTCACTGCCAGCCGAATCTTATTGGAAGGCTCGCGTTGCAAATGGCAATGTTTAATGTCTAAAACTTTGTCAAATTTTTCGGGAATATGAAAACCAAGTGCGACTTCTTTTGGCAGCGGCAACTCCGAATCTATTTCACCTTTGAGAAACCAACGTTTGTTGGAAAAAGAATATTCTAATTTATTTCGATATTCGTATTCTTGTTGCGAAGGCATAATTGGTTGAAAATCGGGCAGTTGCACTTTTGCAATTCTTTCTAAATTATCAACAACTTGCTGTTGTTTGTAAAAAAGTTGTTCCTCATATTTGAGATGTTGCCATTGACAGCCGCCGCAAATTCCGAAATGTTCGCATTTTGGGATAGTTCTTTTCTCCGAATATTGATGAAATTTTATGGGAATTCCTTCTTGATAGCGAGATTTTTTCTTTGTAATTTGCACATCGACAATATCGCCTGGAACGACACCCGTAACAAAAACGACCAACTCTCCAATGCGTGCAACGGCTTTGCCCTCAGCTGCGGCACTCAGAATTTCTACATTTTGATATTGTGGAAAAATTTTTTTTCTCAAAATTTGTTGTTTTTTAAAACGCAAAAATAATTTATTTTTTTGATGTTACCAAATTTTTCACTCAAAAAATTTTTTCATTAGGAATTTCGATTTGAAGTTTTGTCTGTGCAACCATAAAAGTGGTTAAAACTATGTCAGGACGATTCATTGTCTCGCCTTTCAAAATCTTTTCAAGCGACAAAATTTGCACTTTGTCGTATTTCTCTGCAAAAAATTCAGGTTCATAATAACCTTTTTCCTTTGCTTTCAACAACATTTCTTTTGTAATGTTTTCTTCGAAACACACAAAAACGCCCATCGAAGCATTTTCTGTCTCTACGGCATCGCAAAAATTTCGCATATCGCGAACATTCGTTTTGCCGCTTTTTACCTCGATTAAAACAACATCATTTTTTTTGGTTCGCGGATTCGGAAAAATACAATAACCGTCCCACGCACCGTCGGCGGTTTTCTTGGGATTCGAAACGCCACCGAGTAAAAATTCGACCACCCAATCTTGAAATTTGAACCTTCCTTTGTCCGTTTTGGCGGCTAACTCTTTTGCAGCGGCAATATCTTTGGGAAAACCATTGACTTCGATAGAAGTTAAAATTTGTTTAACTTTGTCTTTTTGACTTTCTAACTCGTAAGGTTTTGTCAAACGGTCAAGAATTAATTTTACTGCGAGGTGAGAAATATCCACACCAATCCATTTTCTGTTTAATTTTTCTGCCACGGCAACGCTTGTTCCGCATCCGCAGAAGAAATCGGCAACAATATCTCCTTCGTTAGTCGAAGTTTTGATGATTCGCTCCAAAAG
>DYQK01000097.1:5653-9274 GCA_020719385.1 Rikenella microfusus
GAATGCAAAGATAAGAAATTTATTCGAAAAATTGAAAATTTGCGTTTAATTTATTCACTAGACAACTTTCTAATTAAATTTGAACAAGATTTTTTCGACAATTTCTCTATTTTTTAATCAAATTTCTCTGTTTTTCGTTAACCAAAGTGTAGACAGAATATGCCATGAAAATAAATTTTTAAGTTTTTCATTGCAAAGATACAAAAAATTTTTATTTTTGCGTTTTAAAAAATTGAGAAATGAAAAAAATTTGGTTTATTTTTTTTGTGATTTTTATTTTTGCTTGTCAAGAAAAAAATCCGTTTAAAATTGATGTCTCAAATATCTCGGTTAATGTTGATATTCAACGTTTTGACAAAGATTTATTTCATATTTCAACAGACAGTATTGAACGAAATATTCCATTTTTGCAGAAAAAATATGGAACTTTTTTCGATATTTTTAATTATCAAATTATAAAAATCGGCGGGACAAACGAGCGAGAATATGCCTCTCGTATGCGAGAATTTCGATATTACTGTCACACTTATAAAATTCAGGAGGAAGTGGATAAAAATTTTCCGAATCTTGATGAGGTAAAATCGCAATTAATTTCTGCTTTTCAACATTATAAATTTTATTTTCCTGAAAAAAATATTCCGAAAATTTACACAATGATCTCGGCGTTTAATCAGTCTGTGGTGATTCTTGACAGTGCTGTTGCGATTTCGTTGGACAAATATTTGGGGCAAAATTGTCAGTTTTACAAAGATTTGGCATACGAAAATTATCGCAGAATGCGAATGCACAAGGGAAAAATTGCCTGTGATGTTTTGCAAGCAATTGCTGAAACAGAATTTTCGTTTAACGATTCTACAAATAATTTGTTAAATACGATGATTCACAAAGGGAAGATAATGTATTTTTTACATTCGATGTTTCCTGAAACGGCTGATACGATTTTGTGGGATTATTCGGAGAAACAATATCGTTGGTGCGAAAAATATGAAGGAAATATTTGGAAATATCTTGTCGAAAAAAAAGTTTTGTTTATCAATAACACTTTTGAGATACGAAAATACACCGAAGAAGCTCCATTTACCGCTGCTTTTGCGAATGTTTCTGCTCCGCGTGCGGGCGTTTGGGTTGGTTTTAAAATTGTGAAAGCGTTTATGAAACAAAATTCGAAGATTTCTCTCAAAAATTTAATGATGGAGCAAGATTATCAAAAAATTCTCAATTTTTCGAGATATAAACCTTAATTTTTTCAAAAAAATTTATATTTTTGCGTTTTAAAAAACGAATCATTTATGAATAAAATAATCAGTAAACATCATTTTTCAGAAAATGTTGTGCAATTAGAGGTTTTAGCCCCGTATATTTCTCGAAATCGCAAACCTGGACATTTTGTTATTGTGCGAATAGACGAAAACGGCGAAAGAATTCCTTTAACCATTTCAGGTTCAAGTTCTGCACGCGAGACAATAACACTCGTAATTCAAAAAGTCGGAGTAACATCGAGTAAATTAGCCTCATTAGAAGTCGGTGATTCAATCTTAGATGTTGTTGGTCCTTTGGGCAAAGCAACGCATATCGAAAATGTTGGTACGGTTCTTATGGCGGGCGGCGGAGTCGGTATTGCCCCGTTGTTGCCCATTGTTGAGGGTTTCAAGAAAGCAGGAAATCGAGTGTTGACGGTTTTGGCAGCGAGAAATAAAAATTTAATCCTTTTGGAAAATGAAATTCGCAAACATTCCGATGAAGTTTTAATTGTTACCGATGACGGCAGTTATGGGAATAAAGGTTTAGTTACCGATGGAATGGAAAAGTTTATTCAGAAGGAAAAAATACATTCTTGCGTTGCTATTGGTCCTGCGATAATGATGAAATTTGCGTGCAAAACTACGCAAAAATACAATATTCCGACTCTTGTGAGTTTGAATACAATTATGGTTGACGGCACAGGAATGTGTGGTGCTTGTCGGGTTTCGGTGGCAGGAAAGACGAAGTTTGTCTGTGTTGATGGTCCCGAATTTGACGGTCATAGCGTGGATTTTGACGAGATGTTGCAGCGTTTGTCTGCGTACAAAGCAGAGGAGTCTGCTGCTTACGAGAAATATTTACAAAACCTCGAAAAATAAATTTTTATGGAAACTCAATTCAATATTGACCGAGATGCTTCTTGGCGAGAGGAGCTTCGCAAACGTTTAAAAACGAAAGACCGCACTTTACGCGAGCGCGTGAAAATGTTGGAGGAAGAACCCAATATTCGAAATAAAAATTATTTCGAAGTGAACAAAGGTTTAACAGAGGATTTGGCAGTTTTTGAGGCAGAACGCTGCATTGATTGCCCCGAACCAACGTGTATTTCGGGCTGTCCTGTCGGGGTAAATATTCCTACTTTTATCAAAAAAATCGAGATGCGGGATTTTCTCGGAGCCGCTGCGGTTTTGAAAACCACAAATACTTTGCCTGCCATTTGCGGGCGAGTTTGTCCGCAGGAAAAACAATGCGAGGCAATGTGTTTTTATGTGCAGAAAATGAAGAAAGAAGCCGTTGCCATCGGTTATTTAGAAAGATTCGCTGCCGACTTTGAACGCAATAGCGGCAAAATCTCTATTCCTGAGGTTTCGAGTAGCAACGGAATAAAAGTTGCAGCCATAGGCGCTGGACCAGCCAGTTTAACATTCGCAGCAGAGATAAAACGTTTAGGATACGAAATCACGGTTTTCGAAGCACTTCACGACATCGGCGGAGTATTAAAATA
This sequence comes from Rikenella microfusus, assembly GCA_020719385.1. Classification (GTDB taxonomy): domain Bacteria; phylum Bacteroidota; class Bacteroidia; order Bacteroidales; family DYQK01; genus DYQK01. Next base: position 8,400 of record DYQK01000097.1, read on the forward strand.
TGGTATTCCCGAATTTCGTTTGCCGAATTTTATCATCGATTCTGAGATTAATATTTTGCGAAAAATGGGTGTTCAATTCGTTACAAATTTTGTTGTTGGAAAAACTGCTTCTTTTGAGGAATTGCGTTCACAGGGTTACAAAGCATTTTTTGTCGGAAGCGGTGCAGGTTTGCCGAATTTTATGAATATTCCTGGCGAAAATCTCATCGGCATTTATTCCTCAAACGAATATTTAACTCGAATTAATTTAATGTCTGCGGCGAAAGAAATTTTTGACACTCCAATTTTGAAGGGGAAAAAAGTTGCTGTTATCGGTGGCGGCAATACTGCGATGGATTCTGTTCGAACAGCAAAACGTCTCGGCGCAGAAAGAGCAATGATAATTTACCGTCGTTCTCGCATAGAAATGCCCGCAAGAGTCGAGGAAGTCAAGCACGCCGAAGAGGAAGGAATCGAATTTTTGAATCTCCATAATCCGTTGGAATATCTCGGTGATAAAAATGGAAGAGTTTGTCAGATGAAATTGCAAAAAATGGGATTAGGTGAACCCGATAAATCGGGAAGAAGAAGTCCTGTGCCAATTGTTGGTTCAGAACATTTTGTTGAGGTAGATATGGTCATTGTGGCGATTGGTGTTTCTCCGAATCCGCTGATTCCGCAAAGTGTTAAGGAATTGCAAATTTCGAAATGGGGAACAGTTATTGTCAATGAAGAGACAATGCAAACCTCCGTTCCTGATATTTTTGCAGGCGGCGACATTGTTCGCGGCGGAGCAACTGTCATTCTTGCGATGGGAGACGGCAGACGAGCAGCAAGCGGCGTTCATTCTTATCTCGCAAAAAGTTAAAATTTCGAAAAAATTCTTATCTATTTAA
>DYQK01000097.1:9374-13328 GCA_020719385.1 Rikenella microfusus
AAAATTAATGAAAAAAATTTTCATATAATGAAAAAATTATTTATTTTTGTATTTTGTTTTAAACGAAGTTTTATTTTTCAAAAATAACTATCTATGTTAGAAAATCTCATTGGTGAGGCCCAAAAAATGTTGGGCGGCGAATTGCAAAGCAAAACAAATTTGCCTAACGAAACTTTGTCAAGTTGTATGAATTTGGCTCAAGGTTCGATTGTTGATGGTTTAAAAACTCAATTTCTCAGCGGGAATATTTCAGGAATTATGGATTTATTTGGAGGAAAATCACCGATTTCTCTTACAAATCCGATTGTTAGCGGTATTGCGTCAAATTTTGTTGAGAGTCAAGTAACAAAATTGGGTATTTCCGAGAATATTGCGAAGATGATTTCGACAACCGCTATTCCGTTTATTCTGAATCTGTTTGCAAAAAATACTGAGGGCAAACTTTCTACCGATAATTTGTTGGGTTTTTTGAGTTCTTCGAAGGAAGAAGACGCAAAGACAAAAGACAAAGACGACAACGATTCGATGTTAGGAAACCTCAAAGACAACATTATGGGCAAAATTTCAGGTTTATTTTCGTAAAAATTTTCAAAAACCTGCAAGATTTCTCGAAATTTTGCAGGTTAAAAATTTTTTATTCAAAAAAATAATTTAATTTTGCAAAAATAATTTTTATGAAAAATTTTATTTTAGAAGTTCTCGTTACAAAAAAAACAGTTCCGAATTTTTTATTTTTCCAAGAACAAATAAATTCTAAATTAATTTTACTCACTTCAGATGAGTTACAGAGAGAATTGTTATTTTTTATAGATTATTTATTGAGCAAACAATTTGCTAATAGAGAGAAAAAACGTAAACCACAGTTTGGCTGTGCCAAAGGTATTTTTATTTTATCTCCCGATTTTGATGCACCGTTAACTGATTTTAATGATTATATGTAATGAATTTACTTTTAGATACTCACACACTTATTTGGTTTTTTGAAGGAGCAACAGAATTAAGTGAAGTTGCTAAAAGTGCAATTGTTGATGAAAACAATACTTGCTTTGTAAGTATTTTATCATTTTGGGAAATTGCGATTAAGTTAAATATTGGGAAATTACAAATGAATATCTCTTTTGAACAATTACGTATGTTGATTTTGGAAAATGGTTTTGAGATTTTACCTTTGAAAATTGAACATACAAAAGAGATAATTAATTTGCCTTTGCATCACAGAGACCCATTTGACAGATTAATTATTTCTCAAGCAACTGTCGAAAATATGATAATTTTATCAAGAGATGAAAACTTTAAACTTTATAATGTTAAATTAATTTGGTAGTTTTATATAAAAATAATTTAATTTTTATCAAAAAATGAAAAAAAACATTGTTTTACTTTTGAGTTTTTTGTGTATTTTTTCTGCTGCTTCTTTTGCACAGGAAAATATCAAGGTTAAAAAACGCAAATTCCACACAACAACCGATTCGGGTTTCAAGGAAGCGTGGAAGAGTTTAAAAAAAGGGAATTATCATTTCTCTGACAAACGTCGCGGAAGTTATTTTCTTGCCATTCCGTTTTATGAAAAAGCGTTTTCCTACAATTCCAACAACGCAGAATTGAATTATAAACTTGGTGCGTCTTATTTGCGAACTTTTCAGGCAAAAAAAGCGTTAACTTTGTTAAAAAAATCTTATGACGCCGACTCTGTCATCTCACCTGATATTTTATTTCTGTTTGCGCGTGCTTATCATTTCTCGATGAAATTTGACAGTGCGATGACAAATTATGCGAAGTATAAAAATTCTCTCAAGAGAAAAGAAAAATTTCGCAAATCTCGAATCATCGACCATTATATAGAGGAATGCAAAAACGGAATAGAATTGGTGAAAAATCCTGCCAGAGTTTTTATCACAAACTTAGGCGACAGCGTCAATTCGTCATTTCCCGATTATTCGCCTGTTTTTTACCAAAAAGATTCTCTGTTGTATTTTACCTCTCGACGCGGCGAGATAAATAATCGCAGAAATCGAACAGATAATATGTTTTTCGAAGATATTTATGTCTCGAAAAAAGAGAATGGAAAGTGGAAAAAAGCAACATTAATGTCTGAATTTAACACAAAAGGCAATGACGCTTCCGCAGGAATGTCTGCCCTGGGAAATGAATTTTATGTTTTTAGAGGCAAAAAAAATAAAGGCGATATTTATGTCTCCGAATTTGAAAACGGAAAATGGAAATCGCCCTCGCGTTTTGGAAAAGTCAGCAAAAATAAATCGATGGAAACTGCCACCGTTATGTCTGTTGACAGTGCGATGTTGTTTTTGGTCAGCGACAGAAAAGGTTTAAACTTCGGCGGCAAAGATATTTATATCGCAAAACGAAAACAAAACGGCAAATGGCAAACTCCATACAACATTGGTTCTGTCATCAACACCGAATATGACGAGGAAGGCGTTTACATTTCGCGAGATTGTCGCACTTTGTATTTTTCTTCGAAAGGACATAACTCTATGGGCGGTTTTGATATTTTTAAATCTGTGCTTGACACCTCAACAGACACTTGGTCGAAACCCGAAAACGTGGGTTATCCCGTCAATACGCCTTACGATGATGTGTTTATCTCGCTTTCTTATAATCAAAGAGAAGGGTATTATTCAACAAATAACGACAGTTCAAGTTGCGGAGATAGAGATATTTATCAGGTAACATTTTTAGGACTTGAGAAACAAATTTTAAAAAGCCCTGAAGATTTAATTGCTTCTGTGAAATATCGAAGTGTAAATGAACCTTTGGTCGAGACAAAAGAAATTCCTATCAAAGTTGATATTGGTTTACTGCACAAAGATGATGCTTTTTTAATTGGAAAAGTTCTTGATGCTTCGACAAATGCTCCTTTGCAGGCAACGGTTGAGGTTGCTGACGTGGCAACCAATAAAGTTTTAGACAATGTTGTTTCGAGTGCAGAAAATGGCGGTTTTTCAACATATATTCCGACAGTAAAAAGTGCTTCAATGAATGTGAAAAAAGACGGTTATATGTTTTACTCGGAAAATTTTACGTTACCCGACACTATGAAAGGAAAAAATGTTGAACGAGAAGTTTTACTTCAGCCCGTGATGGTTGGCTCGAAAATTGTTTTGAAAAACGTATTTTTTGATACGGGAAAATCCTCGCTTCGCAAAGAATCTTTCCCCGAATTAGAACGAATCATTGAAATTTTGCGTTTATATCCGAAGATGACTCTCGAAATTTCGGGACACACAGATAATGTCGGAGATAAAGGCAGCAACAAAGTTCTTTCGCAAAACCGCGCGCAGGCTGTTGTTGATTATTTAGTGAAAAAAGGTGTTCCAAAAGCGAATCTTGTTGCAAAAGGTTATGCTGACGACCAACCTATTTCGACCAATACCACCAAAGAAGGCAGACAACAAAATCGACGTGTTGAAGCAAAAATTTTAAAAATGGAATAACTTTTTATGAGTAAAATCATTTCTCATAAAGGAATAGTGAAAACAATTTCTCCACAGGTGATAAAAGTGAGTATTATTCCACAAACCGCTTGCGGAGGTTGTAATGCCAAGAGTGTTTGTTCGCTTTCCAATTCTGACGAAAAAATTATTGAGATAACAAATTTTTCCGAACATTTTGAACTCAATGAAGAGGTAACGGTTTTTTATCAGCAAGAATTTGGGTATAAAGCAGTTTTGCTTGGTTATTTTTTGCCGTTTATTGTGATGATTTCAACATTAATTATTTCTTTTCAAATTCTTTGTGACGAAAAATTTTCAGGAATAATTGCTCTGCTGTCTGTTGCGGTTTATTACGTTGTTTTGTATTTTTTTCGAAATAAAATTCAGAAACATTTTTCTTTTTCAATAAAAAAAACCTCTTTTTAAAGAGGTTTTTTTGTTAATTTAACTTACATTTTCGCGAAGTTTATCAATTTCTTCAAACGAGAATTGCGAACAT
>DYQK01000098.1 GCA_020719385.1 Rikenella microfusus
GTTTCATAAATTTTTTTTGCAAAATTAATAAAATTTTTCGAGAAAAAGAAAATTTTGAGGAAAATCTTCCTAAAACCTAACAAATTTTTGAAAACTTGTTAGGTTTTTTTTCTAAAATTAGAAACATTTATTTATTTTCAGACAAATGTTTTTTCTCTGTCTTCATTTGTGGAAAAAATAAAACATCTTGAATCGAGGGTGCGTTAGTCATGATCATCGTTAAACGGTCAATACCGATTCCGAGTCCCGATGTTGGTGGCATTCCAAATTCTATTGCTCGCAAAAAGTCTTCGTCTAAAACCATCGCTTCTTCGTCTCCGCGAAGACCTAACTCTAATTGTTCTTCGAAACGTTCGCGTTGGTCGATGGGGTCGTTTAACTCTGAATATGCGTTGCAAAGTTCTTTGCCGTTGCACATTGCCTCGAATCTTTCGACTAAACCTGAAACGCTGCGATGTTTTTTTGCTAACGGCGTCATTTCAATGGGATAATCAGTGATAAATGTTGGCTGAATAATTTTCTTTTCGCAATATTCACCAAAAATTTCATCAATAATTTTTCCTTTGCCCATTTTTTTGTCAATTTCAAGACCAAGTCTTTCGGCAGTTTCCCGCAACTGTGCCTCGTTTTGCTGCGAAATATCGATTCCTGTAAATTCTTTTATTGCCTCAAACATCGTAAAACGTTTCCAAGGACGTTTAAAATCGATGAGGTTTTCTCCAACTTTTACTTGCGTTGTGCCGTGTAAATCGAGAGCAACTTTTTCCACCATCGCTTCGACGGTTTCCATCATCCAAAAATAATCTTTGTACGCAACATAAAGTTCCATTTGCGTAAATTCAGGATTATGAAATCTGTCCATTCCTTCGTTGCGAAAATCTTTCGAAAACTCGTAAACTCCGTCAAAACCGCCGACAATTAAGCGTTTGAGATAAAGTTCGTTGGCAATTCGCAAATAAAGTGTTTGGTCTAACGTGTTATGATGCGTAACAAACGGTCTTGCTGCTGCTCCACCGTAAATTGGCTGTAAAATTGGCGTTTCGACTTCGAGATAACCTTTCTCGTTCAGAAATTCCCGCATCGAATTGATAATTTTTGTCCGTTTAATAAACGTATCTTTGATATGCGGGTTAACAATTAAATCGAGATAACGCTGTCTGTAACGTTGTTCGGGGTTGAGAAAAGCATCGTAAACAACGCCGTCTTTCTCTTTCACAATCGGCAACGGTCTAACAGTTTTGCAAAGAATAGTCAATTCTTTTGCGTGAACTGTGATTTCTCCCGTTTGCGTGGTGAAAACAAAACCTCGAATTCCAACAATATCGCCGATGTCAAGTAATTTTTTAAAAACCGTGTTATACAAAGTTTTGTCCTCCGTGGGACAGATGTCGTCTCGTTTGAGATAAATCTGAATTCTGCCTTGCGAATCTTGAATCTCGAAGAACGAGGCGTTGCCCATAATTCTGCGAGTCATAATTCTGCCTGCCACACAAATATCGGCAAAATTTTCAGGCGAATTTTTAAAGTTATTGAGAATATCGCTGCTGTGTGCTGAAACTTCATATCTCGCAGCAGGATAAGGATTAATACCGAGTTTTAACAATTCTTCGAGAGATTGTCTGCGAATAATTTCCTGTTCGGTGAGTTCTGAATGTTGCATAAAAAAAGTTAAAAAAAGTTAAAAATCATTCAACAGGAATAACTTTGATTCCATATTTGCCGAAAAAAGTTTCTTGCTCTTTGTAATCGAAAATGTATTCGTATCGCCCATAAATTTCGTACATCTTCTCTTTAAATTTGAAAGAAGTTTTTTCCCAACTCTTGTCCTTCACTTGAAATCTTACGCCTCTTCTTTCCCAAAGCCATCCGTGTTTTTGCCATTTAAAACGAAAATTCGGCACTTCTTTCAACGCAAAGAGAAAATCTTTGCCGTGTTTCTCCCGCACATGACGAAAAAAATTGATAAAATCGAATTTGTTCCGAAAAAGTGCGTCAAATAAATCGGTGCGAACAGCAATCTCGAATTCTCCAATCTTCAACCCAAACTGAGGTCCTGTTTTTGTGAAAAACATATTAGAAACGCTTGCTTTCTCGCGATTTTCAGAAGGTAAAATCGTAATGTTACCTGTTGCCAATTCGTCTAAGGAGTAGCCCGCTTTTTGGTAATAAAAATTCGCAACATTGACCTTTGCCACGTCAGAGAGATAAACGTCATCTAACAATTGACTTTTCGACAATAAAATTTTATCTCTATCGGGTTGCAATTTGGTTTCGTTCCACAATTTGCGACTAATCAACCGAATATTGTTCATCGAAGTGTTGCCTTCTCCGAGAAATTCGCCTGTTGTGGCATCAAAATATTCGTCATTTTCTGAAGGCGGAGGATTTAACAAATTTTTTACCAATCGAAAACCGCTAAAAGCAACAAGTCCGAGTCCTGCAGTGCGAATTTTTGTGTCTCGTCCAAATTTGTAAAACAGAAAACCTGCCGCAATACCTGCCAAACAAAGCACAGGAGCAGAAAAGAATAAAGGAGTTTTGCGATTTCTCTTTATTTCGATTTCCATAAAATTTTAAATTTTGATTTATTTGCAAAGTTATAATTTTTTTTCGAAAAAAAATTATTTCTCGCAAAAATATGTTGAAAATTTCGAAAAAATTCTTACATTTGTTTTTTAATTCGAAAAATTATGACTACTTTTTTTTCAAATAAATTTGCAACTCTTGAAATTGATGCGGAGAAATCTTTGCTTTATCAAATTTGGCATCCAGCAACATCGGAAATGAAAAATGTTGATTATCAAGAAGTTCAACGCAATACCGTTGAAGCGGTAAAAAAATATCAGATACAGAAAATTTTGGGAGACACGTTAAATCTCTCCTTTGTCATTGATGTAAAAATGCAAGAATGGACAAAAGAAAATGTTTTAGAACCTCTGATGAGTGCAAAAGTTCAAAAAATTGCGTATTTAATTTCTTCGTATTTTCTTACAGAATTATCTGTTCATCAAGCCGTTTCTGAGGACAATAAATTCAATTCTTCGTCTAAATATTTTGATAAACGCGAAGAGGCTATTGCGTGGTTACTTCAATAACAAAAAAAATTATCTCAAAAAAATTTTTTTTGAGATATTGTTCTCTAAATTTTTGTAAAAAATTTATTTTATGATTCTAAAAATTCCCAAAAAACTTCGCTTTAACGCTCGCAAATTGCAACTTCTTTGCGAGGCAAATCGAGAATTGCGTATTGAGTGTTATAACAAAAAATTTTTTCAAAAATTAATTCTTATGTGTCCGACAGGTGGTTTTACAGGAAATCGAAATATTCGTATTGGTGCGTCTCTGTGGATTTGGAATGCAAAATATCATTTGGGTGAAATTTTTGATTCGTCAACAGGGTTTATTTTGCCCGACGGCGATATGCTTTCTCCCGATGCAAGTTGGATTCCCAAAGAAAAATGGGAGATGTTAACTGACGAGGAAAAGAAAAAATTTTTACCTTTTTGTCCTGATTTTTTGATAGAATTGCGTTCTTCGAGCGATTCGTTGAAAAAATTGCAGAAAAAAATGGAAAAATGGATGAGAAATGGTTGTCATCTTGCGTGGCTTCTCGATTTTGAAAATAAAAAAGCGTATATTTATCGCACTTCGGGAATGGAAATTCAACATTTAAACGAAAAACCAATTCTGTCAGGAGAAAATATTTTACCCAATTTTGAGTTTCAATTTTGTTAAAAAATTTATTTTATGATTCTAAAAATTCCCAAAAAACTTCGCTTTAACGCTCGCAAATTGCAACTTCTTTGCGAGGCAAATCGAGAATTGCGTATTGAGTGTTATAACAAAAAATTTTTTCAAAAATTAATTCTTATGTGTCCGACAGGTGGTTTTACAGGAAATCGAAATATTCGTATTGGTGCGTCTCTGTGGATTTGGAATGCAAAATATCATTTGGGTGAAATTTTTGATTCGTCAACAGGGTTTATTTTGCCCGACGGCGATATGCTTTCTCCCGATGCAAGTTGGATTCCCAAAGAAAAATGGGAGATGTTAACTGACGAGGAAAAGAAAAAATTTTTACCTTTTTGTCCTGATTTTTTGATAGAATTGCGTTCTTCGAGCGATTCGTTGAAAAAATTGCAGAAAAAAATGGAAAAATGGATGAGAAATGGTTGTCATCTTGCGTGGCTTCTCGATTTTGAAAATAAAAAAGCGTATATTTATCGCACTTCGGGAATGGAAATTCAACATTTAAACGAAAAACCAATTCTGTCGGGAGAAAATATTTTACCCAATTTTGAGTTTCAATTTTGTTAAAAAATTTATTAATTTTGCTTTTCTCAAAAATTTTCGTAATTTTGCGTTTTAAAATTAATTTTATGGAAAAAATTACAAATATTCACGACAAATATTTTCGCGAATTGTTCTCGAAAAGAGAGGTAATGCAAGACTTTCTCACGGGTGCGTTGCCAAATGTTGCGAAACATCTCTATTTAAACACTCTTGAACTTGACGAAACGACTTATATTGATGAAAATTTGCAAAATACATATTCGGATTTGGTTTATTCTTGTCAATATGGAGCGAATTATGAGTTAAATATTGCGTTGCTTTTCGAGCATAAAAGTTATGTTCCGCAACATCCGTATTTGCAGTTGCTTGGTTATATGTTGAAAATTTGGGAGACGAATGTTAAACAGGGCAAAAAATTGATTCCTGTGATTCCGATTCTGTTTTATCACGGAAAAAAAGAGTTCGAAAAGAAACCTTTCGACTCATATTTTGAGAAAATGGACGATTTCTTGCGGAATTATCTCCCGAATTTCGATTTTGAACTTGTAAACACAAACACTTTGTCTGACGAACAGATAAAAACGCTGTTTAATCAAGTTGCATTGCGAACAGGAATGTTGTTGATGAACCATATTTTCGATTCTTCGGAGGAATTATTGAAAAAATTGTTTGTCATTTTTGCTGATTTTAAAAAATTACAAGAATCTGAAATGGGAAAACGTTTTCTCAATACAACAATGATTTACTTTTTCAGCGGCACAAAGTTAAATATTGAGACGGTGAAAAAAGCAGCGGAAGAATTGAACTTCGAATTGGGTGAAGTGTTCGAATCAACGGCATATCAACTGATTAAGGAAGGCGAAGTAACGGGAATGCAAAAAGGGAAAATCGAGGGAAAAATTGAGGGAAAACTTGAGGGAATGCGAGAAATGGTTTTGGAAATGATAAAAAATGGTTTTCAAAACGAGATAATTCAGAAATGTTCGCAATTCTCCCTTGAGGAAATTAATAAACTTCGCGAAAGTGTGATTTAACAAAAAAATCACCAACGAAATTCATCAAACTACTCAAAATTTATTAATTTTGCAAAAAAAAATTTTTGAGAAATGTATCATCCTGTTTCTTTAAGTGAAAATATTTTTTGGCTCGGTGCGAATGACCGAAAAACTACTTTGTTTGAAAATTTGTGGCCCATCGAGAATGGCGTTGCGTATCATTCTTACCTGATTTTGGGTGAAAAAACTGCGTTAGTCGATGCCATCGAATTGAGTAAAGCACCCGATTTGATACGAAAAATCAAAACTCTGTTGCAAGGAAAACCATTGAACTATTTGATTATCAACCATATGGAACCCGACCACGGAGGAGCAATTGAGGAAATTGTTAAACATTTTCCCGATGTTAAACTCATTGGAAATCGAATGACGTTTAGTTTAGTGAAAAGTTTTTTCGATATTTCTGAAAATTGTCAATTAATACAAAATGAGGAAACTCTCGATTTGGGCAAATTTCAACTGAAATTTTACCTCACGCCATGGGTGCATTGGCCCGAAACGATGATGACCTACGAAACGCACACAAAAACGCTTTTCTCGTCTGATTCTTTTGGCAGTTATGGAACATTGGACGGCGGAATCTTTGATGACGAGGTGAATTTCGATTTTTATGAAAACGAAATGCTGCGATATTATGCAAATATTGTTGCGAAATATAGCAATTACGTCAAAAATGCCATTGATTCTTTGCAAAATGTGAAAATTGCAACGATTGCTCCCGCTCACGGAATTATTTGGAGAGAAAATATTGAGAAAGTCGTTAAACTTTATTACAAATGGGCAACGAATCAAACAGAAAACGGTGCCGTAATTGTTTTTGGGTCAATGTATGGAAATACGGAAAAAATGGCAGACATCATTGGTCGCAGACTTTCTGAAAACGGAATCAAAAATATCCGAATTTATGATTCGTCAAAAACGCATTTGTCGTATATTTTGCGAGACATTTGGAAATATAAAGCGTTAATATTAGGAAGTTGTGCCTACAACGGCGGGCTTTTTCCTGCAATGTTGCAGTTGATGGAAACTCTCGAACACAACGAAACACCGCAACGCATTACAGCAACATTTGGTTCATCAGGATGGAATAAAGCAGGAGTGAAAGTTTTAAACGAATTTTTAACTCGAATGAAGTGGAATGCAGTAACAGAATCGGCAGAAACAAAAGGCAGTCCCGACAAAAATGCAATAGAAAAATGTTTAACAATTGCAGATAAAATTGCAGAAGAATTGAAAAAATAAGAAATTTTTATTGAGAAAAATTCGCAAAATTTAGAAATAAGTTTTGCGAATTTTTTTTATTTTGTTAAAAAATGTTAAAATTTCAAGTGTTTTTACGCACTTTTTTGTAACTCCTTGATAATCAAGTGCGAAAAATTGTCGAAAATTGCGTATTTTTACGCTTGTTTTTCTCAAAAAAATTATTTTACTTTCGCTAAATTTTATGGAATTTTACACAATAAAGAGTCTTATTATTAAGTTTATATATAAGAATTTATAAATTTTTGAAAAATGGAATCACAAATGAAATTTTCTATTCTCTTGAATTTCGAGGAAATAAAACTTCCGCCGTTTCAAGATATTTTGATTTTGGGAAAAAATTCGCCGCAAGGGAAAATTGGAATCTCGAAATCCTTTGAGTTTTTAGTCCCTAACGGTTTCGAAATTATTGAAGTTGAAGACGAAAAAGTAGAGGCGGTTTTTATAAATCGCAAAATTTTAAAAAAAATGCCCAAAGAAAAAATTTTGAAAATTCTCAAAGAACGCGTTTTCCCGTTTATTTCGGAAGACGAATTAATTAAAGTAGATTTTAAAGTTAACATTTCTTATAACCTTATTGAAGAAGAAATTTGATATGAAAATAGAAACTTTTGTTCGTTGCGATTTTCCCGTTGCCCACCCTTTCACTGATGTAAATTTTCTAAAATCAACGTTATTGAAACATTCAGTTGTTGTGGTGCAGGATGAAAATCAGCATTGGGGCGTTTTAACGCTTTCTGATATGATTCAGAAAAATCACATTCTCGTTGCCGACTGTTTGACGCAGGAAAAAATTATTTCTGTAGACAATTCTCTCACCGAGGCACTCGAAAAAATGAAAAATGAAAAAACTGAAGTGTTTTCGGTTTATCAAGAAGACAAATTTATCGGTTTGCTTTTCAAAAATGATATTCTTGATTTTTTGCAGGAACATTCTAATGATTTGGAAATGGCAATTTCTTTGAAAGAGAAATTTTATGAAATAATTGCTCACGACCTTCGCAGTCCGTTTAACGTTCTCTTGGGCTTGACGGAATTGTTGTACAAAAATATTGATTCTTATAGCAAAGAGAAGATCGAAAAATTGGCGAAGCAGGTTTACGATTCGACCTTTTCGACCTTCGGTCTTTTGCAGAATCTTTTAGATTGGGCAAATTCGCAGCGAGGAAATATTCAGTTTTCGCCTCAAATTTTAAATTTGCAGGAAGTTGTGGAAGAGAAAATCTCAATATTAACTACTGTTGCGTTGCAAAAAGAGATTCGTCTCTCGCACTATTTGCCCGATAATTGTTCGGTTTACGCAGATAAAAATATGTTGCTGTCAATTTTGCGGAATTTAATTTTTAACGCAATAAAATTTACGCCGCGCGGAGGCAATGTTGTTGTTCTTGCCGAGCCAAATTGTAATTTTGTGCAAATTTCCGTCAAAGATACAGGAATCGGGATTTTGCCGAATGTTAGGGAAAAATTATTTCAGAGCAAAGAGTTAATCTCCACGCAAGGCACTTTACACGAGCGAGGCACGGGATTAGGTCTAATGTTATGCAAAGAATTTGTCGAAAAACACGGCGGGAAGATTTGGGTAGAAACTGAGTTAAACGAAGGCAGCGAATTTTATTTTACCGTTCCACAAAAAAAACTTTTTTGAATGAGAAAACTTTAACTTTTCTTAATTTTTGTTAAATATTCTTTTTAAACGCAGAAAAATCTGTGCAGGTTTGTGTTTTCTCAAAAAATTTGATTTTGTATTAAACAAAAGTGTTTTTTGTACAGAGATAACAATTATTTACATAAAGATTCGTGTTTTTTGTACAGAGATAACGTTTAAAATTTGCACAAAAGTAAAAAAATTTTTACTTTTGTAAAATTGAAAAAGCAGCCGAAGCGTTTTGAGACGTTAGTGAGAGGGATTTTTTTGTCAAAAAGGCATTTTCACGTCGGTGAATTTTCAAAAAACTCGTTTGTTTACTTCAAACGGGTTTTTTTTATGTAAAACGTTTCTAAAATTAAACGGTTTTGCTTACCTTTTTTTGTTACTAAACGCACTTCCAAAACCGCAGTGTAAAGATTTAACAAATTTTTTTCAAATAAAATTACATCTTTACCCAAATTTGATTTTCCACCATATTTTATATTTTCTGCTTCGAAAATTATTTCATGCAAAAAATCAAAATCTTTTTTGCAAACAGCAATTAATCCTCGAAGTTTCTCAAGTTCAACATTTCCGTGATGCTCAACGGCATGACGAATGCCATAATTATCGACAGAAATTATATAGTTTTCTGTCTCAAAACCCGTATTCTCTTTGATTCGTAATGCCAAATGCGAGTCAACAATTCCAATATCAACAATTTTTTTAATATTTTCAGGATTATTAAACGCAAAATCAAATAAGTCAGAGATGAGTTTTTCTAAATTTTTCAGCATTTGAAAAAATTTTTGGCAAAAATAAACAAATTTTCGATATTCACCGAGAAAATTGTTGGCAAAAAATCATTAAAAATTTGAAAAACTTTAACTTTTCTTAATTTTTGTTAAATATTCTTTTTAAACGCAGAAAAATCTGTGCAGGTTTGTGTTTTCTCAAAAAATTTTTCGTATTTTTGTTTTTAATTTTTCTAAATGCAACCTTCAAGGACAAAAATTTGTCTTTGAGTAAATAAAAATTTTGTTATGGCAGCAAATTATTCGTTATTAAATCAAATTTATTCACCTTTTGATGTGAAAAAACTTTCCGATGTGCAGTTGGTTCAGTTGTGCAAAGAATTGCGGCAATTTATTATTGATGAGGAATCTTGTAATCCTGCACATTTTGGGGCAAATCTTGGTGTTGTTGAGCTAACGGTTGCGTTGCATTCTATTTACGAAACGCCGACAGACAAAATTATTTGGGACGTTGGGCATCAGGCGTATTCGCACAAAATTCTGACAGGAAGACGCGAAATATTTCACACAAATCGAAAATTGAAAGGAATAAGTGGTTTTCCAACGTTAAAAGAAAGCGAACACGACTGTTTCGGCGTGGGACATTCTTCGACTTCCATCTCGGCGGCACTCGGAATGGCGAAAGCATTTCAATTATCGGGAGAAAATCATCGAAAAGTGGTTGCAGTCATCGGCGACGGTTCAATGACAAGCGGACTCGCCTTCGAGGGAATGAACAACGCAGGAATCGAGAAAACTAATATCCTCGTCATTCTCAACGACAATCATATTGCCATCGACCCAAATGTGGGGGCATTAAGTGAATATCTTTTGGACATTGTTACCTCAAAAACGTATAATAAAGTTCGCGATGAGATTTGGAATATCTTAGGAAAGTTAAAACGTTTCGGTCCGAATTCTCAAAATTTTATTCAAAAAATCGAAAGCGGGCTAAAAACAATTGTTTTAAAACAAAGTAATTTATTTGAAGCGTTAAATTTTCGATATTTCGGTCCCATTGATGGTCACGATGTGAATCATTTAACGAAAGTTCTCAAAGATTTAAAAGACCTTCCTGGTCCGAAATTGTTACATTGTCTCACTCTCAAGGGCAAAGGTTTTAAACCTGCCGAGTTAAATCAAACCGTTTGGCACGCACCTTCGGGCTGTTTCGATAAAAATACGGGCAAAATTATTGTTAGCGATAACATTCTCAAGTCGCCCAAATTTCAAGATGTCTTCGGACATACGTTAGTCGAATTGGCAGAGAAAAATCCGAAAATTGTCGGTATTACTCCTGCGATGCCCACAGGCTGTTCGATGACTTTTATGATGGAAAAATTTCCCGAACGCAGTTTTGATGTCGGAATTGCCGAGCAGCACGCAGTAACATTCGCCGCCGGACTCGCCTCGCAAGGTTTCGTACCGTTTTGCAACATTTACTCGTCATTTTCGCAAAGAGCATACGACCAAATCATTCACGATGTTGCTTTACAAAAATTAAACGTAATTTTATGTCTTGACAGAGCAGGATTAGTCGGTGCCGACGGTGCAACCCATCACGGAGCATTCGATATTGCGTTTTTGCGTTGCGTTCCCGATTTAATTATTTCTGCCCCGATGGACGAGGAAGAATTGCGAAACTTAATGTTTACCGCACAACTCGAAGGAAAAGGAACTTTTGTCATTCGTTATCCGCGCGGAAACGGAATTTTAATCGATTGGAAACGGAATTTCAAAGAAATTCCTGTCGGAAAAGCAAGAATTTTATCCGAAGGCAAAGATATTGCAATATTGAGTGTCGGTGCAATTGGAAACGAAGTTGTAAAGGCAAGAGAAATATTAGAAACTGAAGGAATTTGCGTTTCTCATTACGATATGAGATTCGTCAAGCCGCTTGATAAATCATTGTTACACCGAATTTGCAATAAATTTGAAAAAATTGTCACCGTTGAAGATGGTTGTTTAGTCGGAGGTTTTGGAAGTGCGATTTTAGAATTTATCAACGAAAACGAATATTCGGTAAAGGTAAAACGTCTCGGCATTCCTGACAAGTTTATTGAACACGGCACGCAAGCTGAGTTGTATAAACTTTGCGAATATGACGCAACAGCAATTTATGAAACGGTTAAAAATTGGTTAAAAATTTCAAAAATTGAATCAAAAAAGCAATTTCACTATCATTTAACGTAATATTTTTTTCGAAATAAAATTTTCTCAAAAGTTTTTTATAATTTTTCAAAAAATTAACGAAAAAATTTATGTTAAATCAACTTTTTTACGGCGATAATCTCGAAGTTTTGCGAAATTACATCGCAGATGAGTCTGTCGATTTAATTTATATTGACCCGCCGTTCAATTCGAAGAGAAATTATAATCAAATTTACAACAATATCGGCGAGGAAGATCCTGCTCAAGCACAAGCCTTCACAGATACTTGGACCTGGAATATCGCAGCAGCGATGGGTTTTGAGGAAATTATCTCAAATAAAAATCAACTTTACACAAATCAAAGCATTAATTTGATTCTTGGTCTTGAGAAAGTGTTGGGAAAAGAAAGTTTGCTTGCGTATTTGGTGAGTCTTACGCAAAGAATTTCAGAAATGTACCGCGTTTTAAAAAATTCTGGCAGTTTTTATCTTCATTGCGACCCAACAGCGAGTCATTATCTCAAACTCGTACTTGACTCAATATTTTGTTCAAGAGGAGGAAGTTTTTTAAACGAAATTATTTGGCATTACAATACGGGCGGAGTAGGAAAAAAATGGTTTGCTCGAAAACATGATGTAATTTTTTTTTATTCCAAAGGAAAATCGTATCAATTTTATCCTGAACGTATAAAAATTGACAGAACTCAAGAAGTTCTTCGCCGTATTCGAACAGGAAATGAAAATGCTACTCGTTCTAAGGGTGAACAAAAATTGCCTGAAGATGTTTTTGTTGTTCAAGCGATAAATTCTATGGCAAAAGAACGTCTTGGTTATCCGACACAAAAATCTGAAAATTTATTAGAACGAATCATTCTTGCTTCCTCAAATGAGAATGATATCGTTCTTGATGCGTATGCAGGAAGCGGCACTTCGTTAGTTGTTGCTCAAAAGTTAAAAAGATATTTTATCGGTATTGATGACAGTCCGATTTCGATGGAAATTATACAAAAACGATTCGAAAATTCGAAAATTTTTTATAATTTTGTCTCGTTAAATGTTTAAAAAATGAAAAATCAACTTTTTTACGGCGATAATCTCGAAGTTTTGCGAAATTACATCGCAGATGAGTCTGTCGATTTAATTTATATTGACCCGCCGTTCAATTCGAAGAGAAATTATAATCAAATTTACAACAATATCGGCGAGGAAGATCCTGCTCAAGCACAAGCCTTCACAGATACTTGGACCTGGAATATCGCAGCAGCGATGGGTTTTGAGGAAATTATCTCAAATAAAAATCAACTTTTCACAAATCAAAGCATCAGTTTGATTCTTGGTCTTGAGAAAGTCTTGGGAAAAGGTAGTTTGCTTGCGTATTTAGTGAGTTTAACGCAGCGAGTTTCAGAAATGTACCGCGTTTTGAAATCAACAGGTTCATTTTATCTTCATTGCGACCCAACAGCGAGTCATTATCTCAAACTTGTGCTTGACGGAATTTTTTGTCCCAGAGGAGGCGAATTTATTAATGAAATAGTTTGGTGTTATCACAAATGGACTAACAAAACTTACGGATTTCAAAAAAACCACGATGTAATAATGTTTTACGCAAAAAGTAAAAACCATTTTTTCAATAAAATTTCTAACGAAAAAGCTGTTGCGAAACATTATGAAAAAGGTTTTCATACAAATGTGGTGAAAGGAGTAAGACAATTAATAGTTTATGACAAGGGAAAAGCACAAAAACAGATTGAGAAAGGGAAATTTGATAAAATTGTTTATCGGGAAAATGTTACAAAAGTAAATCTTTCTGATTGGTGGGAAGTTTCAATAATTAATTCGCAAGCAAAAGAACGTCTTGGTTATCCGACACAGAAACCTGAAAGTTTGTTAGAACGAATCATTCTCGCTTCCTCAAATGAAAACGAAACAATTCTCGATGCGTACTGCGGTTGCGGAACAACAATTGCCGTTGCGGAACGTTTAAAACGAAATTGGATAGGAATCGATATTA
>DYQK01000212.1 GCA_020719385.1 Rikenella microfusus
CTTGCACCTGACAGCGTTTAAACAAAAACCAATCAAAATTATGAAAAACAAACACGCAAAAATTGCTTTGCAGCGAATTGCTGAAGCAAAACGAACAAGTTTTTAACGAAACAAATTTTTAATTTCGTTTTTAATTTGGACTTTTCTGTCAATAATATTTTTTATTTGAGCAGAAATTTTTTGAATTTCATTTTTATCGTTATGAATTGGAAGTTTTAATTCTCTGAATCTGTCTGCCAAAGTTGGAATTGTTCCTTGAATAAACGTAAAACTTCGAACTTGTTGCTTAACTATCGGCAAATTTAACAAATATAACAAATAATAATTGGTAAAAATTTCCTTTTTCAAGACTCGAAGTTTCAAAATATGACTCTGAATAATTATTTTTTCATCATTTTCAGTAACAATTGCTGTTGTTCCGATTAAATTTCCGCCATCTTTTACAAAAAGCACATCATCAACTCGAATATCTTGATTTTTTCGATAAATTTCAAACACTTCATCTGAAACAGACTTCTCATAATCGGGAATTATCTCCCAATTTACTAAATCGCTGGTGCGAATAAATGGAATATTTCCCCGACCATAATTTTCTGAACCTATTTCATTGCCTCGTTTTACTTCTAAAACATTTTCTTCAAGTAAATTGGCAACTGTTTTCACAGAAAATTTTTCATTTTTCTCATAATTAAGAATCGCAAAACGCAAATCAGCATTATAATATTGAGGTAAAAACAACAAATTTTTTATTTGCGAATACAAAATGACAAAACCTGTATGAGAAAATTCTGGTTCTGTTAATTTTTTTCCCAGATATAATCGAAATTTCTTCGAAATCTCTGGTAATTCGTCATCAATAATTGGCAAATTATTTTTATCAACAATTATTGAACCATCGAGATTTAACTTATAAAGATTTTTCCCATTTTTATTATGTCCGCAACTTTGAGCGAGTGCTAAAAAAATCGAATAATCTGACTTGGGTTTCTCTTTTTTCACAAATAAAACTGAAGTTTTGAACGAAGTATTGGGTTGAAATGTTTCTGACGGCAGACTGACTATTGCCTCGATAGTACAAAATTCGTTTATAAAATTCCAAATATAACGGTCAGAAGTATTGCCAAAAACACCTTCGGGCAAAACAATTGCCATGCGACCACCATTTCTCAACAATTGCAGACATCTTTCGATAAAAAGAATCTGCGGCGGATGTTCATTGCGAAGTTTACTTTTCTCAAAACCTAAATGTTGAACCTTCCATTCATACGCAAGTTGATATTGTTGCAATTTTTCACTTCCTTTGACTTTTATTTTTTCGCCAAAAGGTGGATTTGTTAAAACAATATCAAAATTTTCGAGTTTAATTTTTTGTTGCGTCTCGATTTTCCAATTTTGTGGATTTTCTAAACTGTCCTCGCAAAAGATTCCTGTTGTGCCATCGCCGATGAGATTCATATACGCTTTTGCGATTTTGCTCAAAAAATAATCTTTGTCGATTCCGCGAAAATGATTCGTGGCAATTTCGCTTTTCGTTTTCTCAATTAATGATTCTTTCCAATGAAATTCTTGAAATTCCTGCACAGAATTTTTCCAAACATACAAAAGAGATTCTATCAAAAAACCACCGCTGCCGCAAGCAGGGTCAATAATCTTGTCGTTTCCTGTCGGGTTTAACATTTCAACCATCATTTTGATGACATTTCTCGGCGTAAAAAATTGTCCTTGTCCGCCCTTGAGTGCGTGTCCAATAAATGTTTCGAAAGCATCTGAGACAACATCTCTTTCGCATTCCGTCAGAGAATAATTTTGCAATTCGCCGACAACATAAATAATCGATTTTGTATCTAAAATAATTTTGTCTTCTTTCCCGAAAATTTCTGCTTGCGAGTTTTTTACCTCGTTGAATAAATTGAAAATTCTGTTTTCAATATCTTGAGGATTTTCGTTGATTTCTGCTCGAAAACGAATTATCTCGTCTGGTTTTGTAAATTTCTCATCATATAATTTACAAAAAATTAAATGAATTAATTGTTCTGCCAATTTTTCATCTCTTGTTGCTCCGACATTGTTGGCGGCAAGAAAATTGCGAATAGATTTAAAAATGGCTTTTAAATTGTGAGTTGGTTTTAATTCTGAACGTTTAAATTGTCCAATATCTTCGATTCTTTGGTTGAATGTTGGCAAATTTGGAATTTCTTGAAAATGAACTTCGCCATTAGGTTTAACAATTTTATGTAAAAATAAACGTTCCTCACCATTAAACCAAACACCTAATTTTGCACTTGATAAAGTGAGATAATTCTCAAGTTGAGTTTTACCATCTTTTCGATTCTTTTTTTTGCATTCAACAATGAGAAATAAATTTTCATCGCTTTTCTGTTCAGTTTTAAAAACAGCAATATCAACAGGATATTTTTTTTTAGCATCTGAGGGACGAACTTTTACTCGAAATTGTGGATGCGTTTGAATATTGATTTTGGGATAACCATAATCTTCGACTAATTGTTTTGCAAAAACTTGCACAGACTGAACTTCTTCAGGAGTTGCTCGAACTTCGATTCCTGAAATATAATCAGCAATTTTTTCTGCTTTATTTTGAAATATATTTTTCTCGTTTAAATTAATTTCAAAGAGATTTTCCATAAATTTTTGATTTTCATACGGCAAAAGTAATCTTTATTTTTGAAAAAAAAAGATTTTCATAATATTTTTCAAATATTGAAAAAAATAAAAAAAACCTTGCTTGTCTTTTCGTTACAAGCAAGATTTTTTTCGCAAATTTCAAAAA
>DYQK01000024.1 GCA_020719385.1 Rikenella microfusus
TTAAATTTAGAGAGAAAAATTTTGTCAAATTTTGAAAAATCTGACAAAGTTTTTTAGATAAACTCATATTTTTGATTTCTCTGCTGCGGCAAAAAACCTGCCTCGCAAATTGCTTTCTGAATTTCTGACGCATCAAAAGAGTAATTTGCCCCTGCCGATTTTACAACATTTTCCTCAATCATTATTGACCCAAAATCGTTCGCACCTGCGTAAAGCGAAAGTTGTGCAATTTCTTTGCCCACCGTGAGCCAAGAAGTTTGAATATTCTCAATATTATTGAGTAAAACTCTCGAAATACTCACCATTCGCAAATATTCGCTTGCAGAAACTTTCTGCAACGAATCAGAAAATTGCTGCTGCAAAACCGTATTTTCCCCTTGAAAAGTCCACAGAACAAACGTAATAAAACCTTTTGAGTACTTGGGTTTTTTCTCCTGCAAATCTCGAAGTAAAATTAAATGTTCGATTCTTTCTGCAAAAGTTTCGATATGTCCGAACATCATTGTTGCTGAAGTCGGCAAATTTAAACGATGTGCCTCGTGCATTACTGCACTCCACTCGGCTGCTGTGCATTTTGCGGGAGAAATAATTTTGCGAACTCTGTCGTTTAAAATCTCGGCTCCCGCACCTGGAAGCGAATCTAAACCTGACTCAATTAAGAATTCTAAAACTTTGCAAATGGATAAATTTTCGATTTTCGTTAAATGTATAATCTCAGCGGGACCAAGTGCGTGCAATTTTAAATTTGGAAATAAATTTTTTAAATTTTCGAACAAATTGCAATAAAATTTTAAGTTTAAATTCGGGTGAAGTCCGCCTTGAAGTAAAATTTGATTGCCGCCTAAGAAAAATAATTCGTTTATCTTCTCTTTGTATTCAGAAATTGAAGTGATAAAAACTTCAGAATCGTTGATTTTTCGATGAAAATTGCAAAATTTACACTGAACAAAACAGCCGTTTGTGATATTGATATTTCGGTCAATAATCCAACCGACTTTTCTTTCAGGTTTAAATTTTTTTCTTAATTCGTTGGCAAGAAACATTAATTCCGACAAAGGTGCATTTTCATATAAAAATAAACCTTCTTCGAAAGATAATTTCTCTTTATTTAACGACTTGATATACAAAGATTTACATTCCATTTCTGAAGAATTTAGAATTTTAAATTCGTTTTATTGATGCACCGATACGATTTAAACGTTCATCAATATTTTCATAACCTCTGTCAATTTGTTCAATATTGTGAATAATACTTTTTCCCTCAGCCGAGAGTGCGGCAATCAATAACGCTACTCCTGCGCGTATATCGGGAGAATGCATTACCGCAGAACGCAGGGGAAATTGCCGATTTAACCCAATAACCGTTGCCCGATGTGGGTCGCAAAGAATAATTTGAGCTCCCATATCAATTAATTTATCCACAAAAAATAATCGACTTTCGAACATTTTCTGATGAATCAAAACACTTCCGCGCGCCTGCGTTGCCACAACTAACAAAACGCTCAATAAATCGGGTGTTAGTCCAGGCCACGGTGCATCGGCAAGAGTCAATATTGAACCGTCAATAAACGTATCAATTTCGTAAAATTTTTGTGCAGGAATAAAAATATCGTCATTTTTTTTCTCAAGAAAAATTCCCAAACGACTAAAACATCGCGGAATTGGTCCTAAATCTTCGAAACTAACATTTTTAATTGTCATTTCAGATTGCGTCATTGCTGCGAGTCCGATGAAACTGCCAATTTCTATCATATCGGGCAGGAGCGAATGTTCGCACCCCTCTAACGAATCGACTCCTTCAATAACTAAGAAATTTGAGGCAATACCTGAAATTTTTGCCCCCATTTTGTTCAACATTTTGCAGAGTTGCTGAATATAAGGTTCGCAAGCGGCGTTGTAAATTTCGGTTTTCCCTTCGGCAAGCACCGCTGCCAAAATAATGTTGGCTGTTCCTGTCACGGATGCTTCGTCTAAAAGCATTTTTTTTCCTTTGAGTTTTTTACTTTCGATGAAAAAAGTTTTTTCAGTACTTGAATACTCAAATTTTGCACCGAGTTCTTGAAAACCTAAAATATGTGTGTCTAATCTGCGTCTGCCGATTTTATCTCCGCCGGGTTTTGGTAAAAAAACTTTTCCACAACGACTTAATAATGCACCCATTAGCATTACGGAGCCGCGAAGTGAAGCCGCTTTTTTTTGAAATTCGACAGAATATAAAAAATTAATATTTATCTCCTCTGCCGCAAATTCGTAAGAATGTTCATCGAGTTTATTGACTTTTACTCCGAGATGTTTTACAAGGTCAATTAAATTTAAAACATCTAAAATATTGGGAATATTGCGAATTGTAACTTTTTGCGTGGTTAAAATTGTTGCCGCAATAACTTGTAACGCTTCATTTTTCGCACCTTGCGGCAGCAATTCGCCGCACAAAGATTTTCCTCCTTGAATTTCAAAACTACTCATAAAAAATTTTTTGTTAAATAAAAATTTATTTTTTGCTACTTTCGACCAATAATTTCAAAATATAAGTTTGAAAACGCTTAATTGTCAATGCACAATTAAAAATATATATCACAAGAATTATTCCTGACAAAATTGCGGCGAAGAAATAATTTTTCCACAAAACCGCCACTGCAACGGCAAGATGCAGCATTATCGCAATGATAAATAATTCTGTGAAAAAAAGTTTATAAAAAATGAGTGGTTTTCCGTTTTCTGTACGAAATTCGATTTCACCTTTGATAATATCGTTGAAAAAATCGAAACCATTCCACACAAATCGAAACGGCGAGCCTTGAAACCAACATTTCAGTTTATCTCGTTGATAATGAAAGATATACGCATTTTTCAAACGTTTCTCGAAGTCGTTGAAAAACGTATCTGCAAATTCTTCAGGGACAGAATTTAGGTCAAGGAAAATTTTTTTGCGAAAAGAGATAATAAAATTCATTTTTTTCGAGTTAAATGTAATTTTTCAAAAATTTTTATATTATTTTTGTGCGTTAATTTTTTGTGCCAAAAGTAAGAAAATTTTTCACAAAAAAGCAATATTTTTCACAAAAAAAATTAATTTTCTCTATGAAAAATCAAAATTCTAATTCAGAAATTCATATTTCATTTTTTCAGAGATATAAGAAATTCGCTAAAATTGCTTTTATTTTTTTGTTTTTTGCAGTTTTATTTGTGCTTTTTTACCCATTTTTAAACAAAAAAATCGAGATTCAGATTCTTGAGAAACGTTATGAATTGCGAAACGATTCTGTTTTCGAAGGAAAAGCAATTTCTCCTGTTGTCGGAGCAAAAGTAAAAATTATTGCTGAAAAAGAAGTTTTTGTCAGAGACACTATTAAAAATATTAATTTTTATGACTCTTTACAAAAAAAATATTCTAAAAAAGACTCAATAATTGAAAAGCACGTTTATTTGGATTCTGTTTTTGAAACGCATAAAACTAATCAAGACGGAATTATTGAGAAAATTCTCAAAGAAAAAACAAATTTGTTTTCAACTTTGTTGAATTGTTACAAAGTTCCTGCGGATTCGTTTAAAATTTCGGTTTTGCATCCCGATTATTTCTCTGAAGAAGCGTATAAAGTGAAGGTTTCTGAAAATAAAAATCAATATGGTTTTACTTTGCTGCGAAAAATTACGTTGGAACTTCGACTTTTCAAAAAAGAACCCAATGAATCTACAAAAAATATTAAAAATGATTCTGTTGTGATTCCTATTAAAGATGTTGATATTTTTATTGATGGGAAAAATATCTCTGAAAAACGAAAAACCGACAAATATGGAAGTGTCTTTTTTCGAAATGTTCCTAAATTGAACCCAATTCCGTTGTTTATTACCACGCGCGGCGGTGAAATTATCAATGTCTCTTATAAAATGGATTCTTTGCTAGCAAAACGCAACGACTCAACTTACGTTTACGATTCTTTGTTTTTGAGCAAAGGGAAAAAAATTCCTGCCGAAATCGAGTTAAATTGGCGGTCAACTGACGATTTAGACTTAATAATTTTGTTTTTTGGGAGTCAAAAAATTGATACACTTTATTATTTTCGCCAGAATATTCCAAATAAAGCACCTTTCGATATGAAATTGTCGAAAGACGTGAATGTCAAGGGCGAGACGCAAAATCCTTTCGAGAGAGTTTTGTGTAACAAACTTCGAGTCGGCGAGTATAAAATTTACGTCAATATTCACAAAAGACGGACAAAAGAGAATTCTGAAGTTCCTTATGTTTTAAATTTGTATGAAAAATCAACGTTGAGGAAAAGTTTTTTGTCTTCTTTTGAAAATTCTCAAACATCGCACAAGGTTTGTTCCTTCTCTTTTGATGGAAAAAAGATAACTGAAATTTATGAATAAAAAAATTCACACTCTAAAATATATTCTTTTTGATGTTTTTGCCTCGCTGTTTGCGTGGTCAAGTTTTTTTATTTTTCGAAAAATGTACATTGAGCCGCAAAAATTTGGACACAAAATTCCGTTGACGCTTGAGATGAAATATTTTTTGGGTGTAATTTTTGTGCCGCTTTTTTGGTTCATCTTGCATTATGTTGACGGTTATTATCGAAATATTTACCGAAAATCGAGGCTGCAAGAATTATGGCAAACGTTTATTATCTCGCTGCTCGGAGTAATAATTTTATTTTTTGGACTCATTCTCGACGACCAAGTGCCGAATTATAAAACGTATTATCTCTCGATTCTCGTTTATTTCTCGTTTCAATTTCTTTTCACTTATATTCCGCGAGTTTTATTGACGACCAACACAATTAAACGTTTGCGAGGCAGAAAGATTGGTTTTCGCACACTTTTAATCGGAAGCAACGGAAAAGCATTGAGAGTTTATCAAGATTTTGAGTCGCAAAAAAAATCTACGGGCAATATTTTCGTTGGTTTTATAAATATTCACAATAAAAAAAGCGATACTTTGTGTCAATATTTGCCACATTTGGGCAATTTTGACGATTTAACTGAAATTATTATAAACTTTTCCATTGAAGAAGTGATTCTTGCCATTGAACTTTCGGAACACGAGGAAATTTGGAAAATTATTAATAAATTACAATATAACAATGTCATTATCAAAGCATTACCGAGTATGTACGATATTCTCACCGTTGGAACAAGTGTTAAAATGTCTACGCCGTTTAGTTCGCCGTTAGTCGTTATCTCTCGCGATTTAATGCCTGCTTGGCAGGAAAATATGAAAAGAGTTATTGATGTAATTTTTTCAATTATTGCGATGATTTTATTGCTTCCTGTTTATATTGCGTTGGCAATTGGAGTTAAACTTTCCTCTCGCGGCCCGATTTTTTACGCACAAGAGAGAATCGGGAGATATGGAAAAACATTTCTGATTTATAAATTTCGCTCAATGTTGACAGATGCCGAGCAAAATGGTCCTGCACTTTCCTCAAAAAACGACCAACGAATTACGCCGTTTGGCAAGTTTATGCGTCGCTCGCGTTTGGACGAAATACCGCAATTTTTCAACGTTTTAATCGGCGATATGTCTATTGTTGGTCCGCGTCCTGAGAGACAATTTTTTATTAATCAAATTGTCAAAGTTGCTCCGCATTATTATCATTTGCACAAAGTGCGTCCAGGAATAACCTCGTGGGGACAAGTGAAATTTGGGTACGCAGAAAATATTGACGAGATGGTCGAAAGACTCAAATACGATTTAATTTACATCGAAAACATGTCGTTGTACGTTGATTTTAAAATTATGATTTACACTATAAAAATAATTTTTCAAGGTTTAGGAAAATGATAGAAATAAAAAAAGTCGATACTTTGTCGGAATTGAAAAAATTTGTGAATTTTCAACAAAAATTATATAAAAATTCTGAATTTTTTGTTCCTCCGTTGATTTCTCGCGAGTTAGAAACGCTTCGTCGAGATAAAAATCCGTCTTTTGAAGTTTGTGAAGCCGAATATTGGCTCGCTTATCAAAACAAAGAGATTGTTGGTCGTATTGCAGGAATTGTGAATCATCGATATATTGAGGTGTGGCAAAATCGATATGCCCGTTTTGGGTGGTTTGATTTTATTGATGACCTCGAAGTTTCGAAAAAAATGCTCGAAACGGTTGAAAATTGGGCAAAAAGTAAACAATTAACTGCCCTTCATGGACCGATGGGTTTTACAACATTAGACCGTCAGGGAATGTTAGTCGATGGTTTTAACGAGGAAAGTGCGTTTTCAACAATTTATAATTTCGATTATTACCCCAAGCATCTCGAAAAATTGGGTTTTCAAAAAGACGTAGATTGGTTGCAATATGTTCTTGAGATTCCAAAAACACTTCCAGAACGTTTAAATCAACGTTTCGCAAACATTCAAGAGCGTTACGGTTTTAAAATTATCGAGGCAAAAAAACGTTCTGAGTTAAAAAAATACGCAAGAAGTATGTTTGACACTTATTCTCAAGCATATAAACATATTTTTTGTGCCGTTCCTTTGACAGAAAATCAAATTTCGAAGTATATAAATCAATATTTCGGTTTTATTATTCCTGAATTTGTGTGTTTTGTTTCTGATTCGCAAGACAGAGTTATCGGTTTTGGGATAACAATGCCTTCTTTGACAAAAGCGTTTCAAAAAGCAAAGGGACGATTATTTCCGTTTGGTTTTTTACACATTCTCAAAGCGATGAGAACTTTCGAAACAGGCGATATTATGCTTATTGGAGTGTTACCTGAATATCAAGCGAAGGGAGTTACTGCGTTGATTTTCAACCGTTTAACGGAAATTTTTATTCAGAAAGGAATCACAAAAGCCGTTGCTTATCCGCAACTTGAGCATAACACAAAAGTTCATTTGTTGTGGAAAGATTTTCAACACACTCAAAATATTCGCCGCCGATGTTTTATCAAAAATATTTCTCAATAAAATTTGCCTGATTTTAAATTTTTTTTTTACTTTTGTAAAATATTTCTCGATGTTTTTTCGTTAAAATTGAAAAGAAGGTTATGAAAAAGTTTTATTTTTTAATTTTTGTTGTTGTTTTTTTGAGTTTAACCTGTCGGACTCAAAGAGGCGGCAATAATTCGGGTTCAGCGGATTGTTCCTTAGGAATTTTTCAAGAGAAAAAAAAGAAAGTTGCTCCGTTAAATTTTAAATTTACGTGTAATACCGTGAAAAACGAGATTTATCTTGCTGAAGGGACAAAATTATTTGTCTTGACGGGCAGTGCAGTTTCGAATTGTTATTTTTGTAAATTATTTGTGCGTCAAGTTTTTCAGAATCAAACAACAACCTTGAAGTCGTATAGCAAAAAAAATTTTAATGACCTCACCGAATATACA
The DNA here is from genome assembly GCA_020719385.1 of Rikenella microfusus. Lineage (GTDB taxonomy): Bacteria > Bacteroidota > Bacteroidia > Bacteroidales > DYQK01 > DYQK01. The sequence goes on from DYQK01000024.1 coordinate 7,323, forward strand.
ATTTGGGAGGAAATAAATTTGCAAGGAAAACGAAAAGGAGACAAAATTGAAATATTAGTCGAGGTAACAGACCTTTGCAATACAACAGTTTCTGAAAAATACACCATATTTATCGGCGAGGGCGGCAGTGGCGGCGAGTGTAAAGAATTGAAGCGAGAAATTTCTAACGGACAAACGTATAATTTTTATCGAAATCAAAATGCGTGGGATTTGAGAAATAATCAAGCACAAACTTTTTCGAAAAGTGTTTCGTCATCTTGCGATTTAATCAATGTTAAATCACCTGATTTTTCGTTTCGAAAAGAATGGCAAAGCGAAAACGGAACGCAATTTGCATTGGCAAATTCGTTAAATTATCATTCTAAACTTTGCTTGGAAAATGTAAAAAAATGTTTTAGCACTTCTTCTCCTTCGTCGAAAGTTTCGTTTAGCAACGGAAGTATTATTATCGCAAAACTTCGCGGACAAGACGAATTTGTGGTGATAAAAATTACAGAAATCAAAGAAACTTCTCCCGAAGACAACAACGATTATATAAAATTTGTATACAAAAAACTCTAAAAACAATTTTCTATGAGAAAAATAACTTTTTTACTCGGCATTTTTGCCATGTTGTTCGGAATTTTTACTTTAACATCTTGCGATGATGACCCAAAACCTGCTCCGACAGTTACTATTTTGCACAGCGGCGTTCCTGCGACTTCTGCGCAGTTAGCACCTAATACGGCTTCTTATATGCTCACAGGAAATGCGAGGGCAAGTGCAAATTTCAAATCGATAAAAATCACTTTAACCTACAACGGAGCAACAAACACGGTTAAAGACATTCTCGATTTTGAAAAAAATGACACAGTTTATACTTTTATGGAAGAGATAAACTTGGCAGGGAAAAATTCTGCAGGCAGTTCGGTAACTATCACGGTTTCTGTAACCGACCAACAAGACCAAGTCGGAACAGGAACATTGAACATTGGTTTTGGGTCAAGCGAAACTCCAATGAAAAGTTCTGGTAGCGGAATGATTTATAATTGGTACAGCAGCAACGCAAGTGCGTGGGATTTAGTCAATAATCGTTCTCGCAAAGCAGCAGATTCCGATTCGGACAAAGATATGGTTAATCCAAGTTCGACAGATTGGAGTTTCAAAAAAGAATGGTACTCGAAAAACGGTACACAATTTGTGAAAAACAATTCGTTCAACTACAACAACCCAACGGTTGAAGCAGCAGCGGCGGCGTTTAGCGGCGGTTCTACTTCAATAAGTGTCTCGCAAGGCGACATTATTATTGCAAAACTTCGTGGACAAGACGAATTTGTAGTGATAAAAATTACTGAAATTCGCGAAACTTCCATCGAAAACAACGATGATTACATCAAATTTGAGTACAAAAAGAAATAAATTTTTTCAAAAATTTATTTACTTCTCAAGATTTTTAGAATCTTGAGAAGTTTTTTTTTTACTTCATTCGAACAGGTTTATGATTTTCATTGACAGAAACCAATGTAAACAGACTTTCCACCGCTTTTTTGCGATTTTCCGTATACATTTCTTCGACAAAAATTTCGACCAACACTTCGATTTTTAATTTTCCAACGTTCACAATTTTTCCAATTATTTCAACTATTGTTCCTGCTTTTATGGCAGCGAGAAATTGCGTTTTTTCGACAGAAAGTGTAACCATTTTCATTTTTGTGAAGCGTGTTGCGGTAATATAAGCGACTTCGTCCATCCATTGCATTGCTGTTCCGCCGAATAATGAGTCATTTGCGTTCAAAGTATTGGGGAAAATCGCCTTAAATTGGCGGGTTTCGGCATTTTTAATTTTTATTTCACACATAAAAAAAAATTTTTTGCAAAAATAATAAAAATATTTTGTTTTTGAACATAAGTTCATTATCTTTGCCCCGAAATAAATTTTCAAAAAAATGAAAAAATATATTATTTTATCTCTTTTTGTTTTGTTTTCTTTTTTGATAAACGCACAAAATATTATCAAAGGGAAAATTTTTGACAGCAAAACGAATGAAAATTTAGTCGGCGTAAATATTTTTGCTCTCGAAATTAACAACGGTTGTATTTCAGACGAAAACGGCGAATTTATTTTGTCCAATTTGCCCGATGGAAAAATTAAATTACAATTTTCTTTTGTTGGTTATAATAACGAGGTAAAAACGTTTATTTTAAACAATTCTACTGAAGAAATTAATATTTCGTTGCAACAATCTGTTGTCGAGACGCAAGAGATTGTCGTTTCGGGAGGTTATCATTCAACGCAGCACGAAAACGCAGTGAAAATTGATGTTTTGAAATTAAAAAATAATTATCAACAGATTTCTCCGAATTTTACAGAGATATTAACTCAAATTGCAGGTGTTTCGATGATTTCAAAAGGAAATTCAGTGTCGAAACCCGTGATTCGCGGACTCTCGATGAATGAAATATTAATTTTAAACAATGGTTTTCGAATCGAAAATTATCAATATTCGGAAAATCACCCGATGGGAATCGATGAATTTGGTGTTGAAAATGTTGAAGTAATTAAAGGTCCGGCTTCTCTGTTGTATGGTTCTGACGCAATGGGCGGCGTAATTAATTTTATAAAAGAAAAACCCGCTAACGAGGGCGAAGTTCTTGGCAATTATGACGCACAATTTTTTTCGAATTCTCTTGGTATCTCGCATCATTTGGGCATCAAAGGTGCTGCGAAAAATATTTTTGGCAATTTACATTTGGCACAAAAAACTCATTCTGATTATTTGCAGGGCGGCGGGCAATTTGTCCCGAATTCTCGATTTAACGAATATTCGGTGAAAAGTAATGTTGGTTTTACATCGCATTCTGGCATTTTTAATTTATTTTATGATTTTAATCATCAGAATCTCGGAATGACCGTGCCGCCCGCTATTTCTGTTATTCACACAAGAGATAGAAAAAACGAAATTTGGTATCAAAATCTGTCGAATCATTTAATTGCTTCGCAAAATAAACTCTTTTTGGGAAATTATAAGTGGGAAATAAACACTTCTTATCAACTTGCGTTGCGAAGATTAAACACAACTTCAGACATTCCGTTTGTCGAAATGAATTTACAAACTATTTCTTACGAAACAAAATTGCATTTGCCGTCTTCGAAAACTTCGGAATATATCATTGGTTATCAAGGGTTTACACAAACAAATGAAAATTTGAACCAACGCTTGTCGCAATTTCTTCCTAACGCAAAAATATTTGCTCATTCAGTTTTTTCAATGTTTCAGTATACGTTTTTCGACAAGTTGATGATACAAACAGGACTTCGAGGCGATTACAACAACATTTATACGTCAGATTTGGGAAAAATGGGAAATGCAGATTTTCATCCGTCTGTTTCGAAAAATTATACGAATATAAGTGCTTCTTTGGGGGCAACATTTACGCCTGTTTCGAAAATTATTTTTCGCAGTAATTTTGCCACAGCCTTTCGAACTCCGAATTTAGCCGAATTAACTTCTAACGGAATGCATGGCAGCCGTTATGAACTCGGAAACGAAAATTTAAAACCCGAAAAAGCATACGAAACTGACGCAAGTATTCATTTTCACGGAGAAAATCTTACTTTCGACATAGCAGGTTTTTATAATTCTATCGAAAATTATATTCACATTGCTCCGCTTTCTGATTCATTAAACAGATTTCAATTTCAACAAACAAACGCTTTTCTCCTCGGCGGCGAAGCAGGAATACATTTTCATCCGCAAAATTTTCACTGGTTGCATTGCAAAATAACTTTCTCCAATGTTATCGGAAAAAAAGAAAACAACGAATATTTACCGTTTATTCCTGCACAAAAATTAAATTTCGAAGTGCGAGTTAACAAAGAAAAATTGTTGTTTTTCAAAGATATTTTTGTTAAATTGCACTCAACAATGGTTTTTGAACAGTCAAAAGTGGCAGTTGGTGAGATAAAAACAGAAGGATATACCTTATTTGACGCAAATTGTGGGTTTAATATTTCTCGTTTTATTATCTCGCTTGGTGTGAATAATATTTTTGATAAAAAATATGTCGATCATTTATCCACATTAAAAATGATAAATTTTTATAATTCGGGCAGAAATTTCACTTTTTCAGTGAAAATTCCGTTTCAATTAAAATAAAAAAGTGTTATGCACAAAATCGAAAAAGTAACTTTGCCGAATGTGAAGTATGTTGTTGCTGTTGCGGCGGGCAAAGGTGGTGTTGGGAAATCTACGGTTGCGGCGAATCTTGCCCTTTCGTTTGCCCAAAATGGTTATAAAACCGCGTTAGTCGATGCCGATTTATTTGGTCCTTCGATTCCTATCTTGTTCGGGCTGGAAAAAGAACGCGGAATGATAGAAATTATTGACGAAAAACAAATGTTTGTCCCTGTCGAAAAATTCGGCGTGAAATTGATGTCGATTGGTTTTCTTGTCGATTCCGAACAAGCGTTGATTTGGCGTGGTCCAATGGCGGCGAGTGCCTTGTTGCAATTATTCAGTGAAACAAATTGGGGCGAAATAGATTTTATGGTCGTAGACCTTCCGCCCGGAACAAGCGATATTCCGCTGACTTTATGCCAGCAGGTCGATGTTGATGGAGTAATTATCGTTACAACGCCCCAATTACTTTCCATATCTGACGTGATAAAAGCGATAACAATGTTTCGCAACCGCGATTTAAACATTCCTCTCTTGGGAATAGTCGAAAATATGTCGTGGTTTAGTCCTGTTGAGCATCCTGATGAGAAATATTTCTTATTCGGAAAAGATGGCGGCAAAATTTTGGCAGAAAAATACTGTTTAGAATTGTTGTCGCAAATTCCGTTGGTGCAAGGAATGAGCGAAGCAGCAGACAAAGGCAGTTTTTACAATTATTCGCAAAGTAAAATCGTACAAGATATTTATCGCGAATTAGTAAGCAAATTATTAACGAAATTAAACAGCAGAGAAATGAAAATTGCAGTTCCTGTTACTTCAAATTTTGAAATTGATGATCATTTTGGTCATTGTGAATTTTACAACATTTATACAATTTCTGACAAAAACGAGATTGTTGATGTTGAAAAATTAGAATCTCCGCAAGGTTGCGGCTGTAAATCTGACATTGCGAGTGTTTTATCTCAGAAAAATGTGTCAATAATGCTTGCAGGCGGCATCGGCGATGGAGCAATAAACGTTTTAAACAGAGTCGGAATCGAAGTGATTCGCGGCTGTTCGGGCAAATCAGAAGATGTTATAAAATTGTTCTTGTCGGGTTTAATCAAAGATAACGGAGAAAGTTGCCAACAACATACCGAACATCATGCTGACGGCAAAGAACACGTTTGCAGTCATAAAAACTGACAATTTGTCAGGTTTTTGTTCTTGGCAACATTCTTGATAAAAGGTTTTAGAAAGTTTATTTTTATCAAAAAATGAAAAAACTTTTCAAAGTTTTAACAATTTATTTTCACTGAAAATGAAATCAAATTCTCTTTGGACGCAACAGTTTCAGTCTGTGGTTAATAATGGCAGAAATCACAGTTTAGTTTTAGATTTGCCTGCTGAAAAAGGCGGCAGTAATAATGGACCTTCGGCTCTCGAATTGTGTTTGATGAGTATGAGCGGCTGTGCGAATACAATTTTTGCAATGATTGCTCAAAAAATGCGTCTTCCTTTCGAAAAATTGGAAGTTGATGTCTTCGGCGAGCAAAAAGACAATTCCCCCACTTTTACCGATGTTAAACTGATTATTTCGATAAAAACATCGGAGGAAATGGAAAAAATCGAGAAATGTTTGCAAATAACTTTAAACACTTGCCCTGTTGGGATTTTGTTTAAACAAGCAGGCGTGAATATTTCCTACGAAATCAAAAAATTATAAACAATTTTTTCACTTCTCAAGATTTTTTTGAAAAATGTTGAGAAGTTTTTTATTTTTTAAAAAGAATTTGAGAATCTTGCACATTGTTAAAGGAAAATAAAAAATTACATTCGCCATTTAAACCAAGCGAAGCATCAATATCGAGATTCATTTTTGTATTATCGGCAAAATAATTCTTATTTTATCGGGAATATTTTTTCTAATCATTTTATTGCCCGATTTTCGAAAAATTTTTCAAAAACGTCCTAATGACAAGACCTAAACGTCAGCGGAAGATGTGTGTTCCTCCCGAAATGCAAGGTTTTAAACCTTTTGGTATACCGAAATTTCACTTGGAAATGGTTACTTTGCTTTTCGAAGAATATGAAAGTATCAAACTTCTTGACTACAACGGTTTAACACAAGAGCAAGCCGCTGAGAAGATGAACGTTTCGCGTTCCACTTTGACAAGAATTTACGAAAATGCGCGTCGCACTATTGCAAAAGCCTTTGTCGAGGGGAAAATTATTGTCATCGGAGGTGGAAATGTAAAATTTGAAACCGAATGGTTTCGATGCAAAAAATGTTTTCGCTTAATTGCAGGAATCGAAAATCATATTCAATGTAAAAATTGTTTGACATACAACTCTAACGAGTTAATAAAAATTTCTTAACATAATTTTTCAAAAAAATGGATATCGAAAAATCAGGTTTTAACACCAAATTAATTCACGGTGGCGATTACAAAGACCCTTTCGGTTCAGCGACCGTTCCCATTTATCAAACTTCGACTTTTGCTTTCGAAAATGCCGAACATGGAGCAAAGTGTTTTGCAGGCGAAAGTGACGGTTACATTTACACACGAATCGGAAATCCGACCATCTCGGCGTTGGAAAAACAAATTGCGATTCTCGAAAACGGCTACGGCGGAATTGCGGTCAGTTCAGGAATGGCTGCTGTAACAACGGTTTATCTCGCATTATTGAACAGCGGCGATCATGTGGTCAGCACTGACGCAATTTATGGTCCCGCACGCGGAATAATGGAAAAACAATTTTGCCGTTTCGGCGTTCAGTCAACATACATCAATACGACTAACATCGCCACTATCGAAAACGCATTGCGTCCTAACACAAAAATGTTGTACATCGAGACGCCTGCGAATCCGACAATGGAGATCACCGACCTTGTTGCGTGTGCTGAGTTAGCCCACAAACGCGGAATAGTTTTAGTTGTTGACAATACTTTTTGCAGTCCGTATTTGCAAAATCCCTTAGATTTGGGTGCCGATGTAGTATTTCACTCAATGACAAAATTTATCAACGGTCATGCTGATGTTGTTGCAGGAATCATTGTTGCGAAGGAAAAAACGTTGTACGATAAGTTGCGTTCAATGATGATTTATTCGGGCTGCAATATGGATCCTCATCAGGCATATTTGGTTTTGCGCGGTTTAAAAACCTTGTCGTTGCGTATTGAACGCGCGCAAGAAAACGCAAAGCAAATTGCAGTATTTTTAGAGAATCATCCGAAGGTTGCTTGGGTGAAATATCCGGGTTTAAAATCTCATCCGCAATATGAATTGGGCAAGCGACAAATGCGCGGCAGTGGTTCAATGATAAGTTTTGGGTTAAAATCGGGGTTCAAAGGTGCAGAGATTTTAATGAATAATGTTCATTTGGCACTTTTGGCTGTTTCTCTTGGTGGAGTTGAAACGTTGATTCAGCATCCTGCTTCAATGACACACGCAAAAGTTTCTGCTGCAGACAAGTTAAAAGCAGGAATTACTGACGATTTAGTTCGTTTTTCAGTCGGCATCGAAGATGTTGCTGACATTATTGACGATTTAAAACAAGGTTTAGACAAAGTTTAACAATTTAATTTTACACAACAAATGAGTAACGAGATGATTTCTCTTCCCCGCATCGGTGATGTTGCCCCTTCGTTTAAAGCGGTAACAACGCAAGGTCCAGTTAATTTTCCTGAAGATTATAAGGGTAATTGGGTGATATTATTTAGTCATCCTGCAGATTTTACACCTGTTTGCACTTCTGAGTTTATGACTTTTGCAAGTATGGAATCGCAATTTAATGCGGCAAATTGTAAATTGCTTGGTTTGTCTGTTGATGGTTTGTTTAGTCACATTGCGTAGCTTCGAACGATTAAGGAAAAAATTGAGTACAAAGGAATGAAAAATGTTGAGGTTAAATTTCCTTTAATCGAAGACATAACGATGGAAATAGCCCACAAATACGGTATGATTCAGCCCGGCGAGAGCAACACAAAAGCTGTTCGTGCAGTATTTTTTATTGACCCGAAAGGCATTATTCGTGCAATGATTTATTATCCGCTGAGTTTAGGTCGCAATTTTGATGAACTTTATCGTGCTTTGATTGCTATGCAAACTGCCGATGCTTATCAAGTTGCAATGCCCGCTGACTGGCGTCCCGGTGATGACGTTATTGTTCCGCCTGCGGGTTCTTGCGGTGTGGCAAAAGAACGCATGGAATCACAAGGCGATATTAAGTGTTATGACTGGTTTTTTTGCACAAAACCTATTAAAAAAGAGGAGATAGAAAAAACAATTTTGAAGAAATAACATTTTTCATTCAATTTCCGTTTCAAAAAAAACCGTTACGCAATTTTGTGTAACGGTTTAGATTTTCTCAAAAATATCGAAGTTTTTTTCTCAAAAATTTTGAAAATTTATAAAAATTTTTTATTTTTAAACATTTGAAAATCAATGAGTTGTATTTTTTATTAAAATTTTTTTTATTAAAATTTTTAAATTATAAGTTTTTTTGTTAATATTGCACTCTTAAAATTAAAGTTTTAATCAATTTAACATTGATGTTTATGAAAAAAATTGGCATATTATTTGGTCAGGAAAATACTTTTCCTCCTGCACTTGTTGAGGAAATAAATAAAAGAAATGAGGACGGTATTGTTGCCGAATTCGTGAAAGTTGGGAATGTTTATCAAGATATTCCAACTGATTACTCTGTTATTATTGACCGTATTTCGCAAGATGTTCCATTTTATCGTGCTTATTTAAAAATGGCTGCTGCAAATGGAACTGCCGTCATCAACAATCCTTTTTGGTGGAGTGCTGACGAGAAATTTTTCAATAACGTTCTTGCCACAAAAATCGGAGTTCCTGTTCCCAAAACGGTTTTAGTTCCTTCTTTCGAACATCCGACAGACACAACCCCGCGTTCTTACCGCAATTTGACTTTCCCAATGGACTGGGAATCGATATTTAACTATACAGGTTTTCCTGTTTATATGAAACCTCACGCAGGTGGCGGCTGGAAAAGCGTTTATAAACTTGATACTCCTGAATCGTTGTTCCGCGCACACAGCGAAACAAATCAACTCGTTATGATGGTACAAGAGGAGATTACGTTCCAAGAATATTTTCGTTGTTATTGTTTGGGTGGAAAATATGTGAGAATTATGCAATATGAGCCTCGAAATCCTCATCATTTGCGTTACATTCGCGAGGGTGCTTGTGAGAATAAAAAACTTTTGAAAACCATCGAAAATTATGTTCTTGCCCTCAACGAATGGTTGGGTTATGATTTTAACACGGTGGAATTTGCGGTTCGCGATGGCATTCCTTACGCAATAGATTTTTGCAATCCAGCTCCTGACGCCGATGTTAACTCTGTTGGACAAGACAATTTCGAATGGGTTCTCGAAAATGCCGCTAATCTTGCTATTGAAAAAGCAAAAAATTACAAAGAGGGACAAATGAACCTCACTTGGGGCAAATTTGTGAAGCAAAGTGCAAGTGGAAAAGGTTTTCCACAAGGACGTTAATATTTTTTATCGCAATAAACTCTATTTCTCGGTACTATCTTTTTGCAAAAAAAGAGATAGTACTTTTTTCAAATTTTTCATAAAAAAACTTTGCCACTATGACGAATCTTAATGAATTAACTCTCGGCGTCGAAGAGGAATATCAGATAATTGACCCCATAACACGAGATTTAACTCTCTCCGAACATACAATTATCGACGAGGGAAACGCAATTCTCCCCGGACAAGTAAAAGCAGAAATGCACCGCGCCGTTGTTGAAGTTTCGACAAAAATTTGTAAAAATATCAAAGATGTTCGCGAGGATGTTACGTTGCTTCGAAAAAACGTAATTCAAATTGCAGAAAGTCAGGGTTTACACGTTGCCTCTGCCGCAACGCATCCCTTCGCTCAATGGAAAGACCAAGCAATTACCGACTTGCCCCGATATGAACAAGTTGTTGAGGAGTTGCAAGACGCAGCACGTTCAAATTTAATTTACGGACTTCACGTACACGTAGGAATCGGAACGCGTCAGTTAGGGGTTTATTTGATGAACGCCGCAAGATATTTTTTGCCACATATTTTTGTCCTGTCAACCAATTCTCCATTCTTCGACGGCAGAAATACAGGGTTTAAATCTTTCAGAACAAAAGTTTTTGATAAATTCCCCCGAACAGGAATCCCCGATTTTTTTCAAACAACAGGCGAATATGACGATTACGTTGATTTATTAGTCAGAACAAATTGCATTGACAACGCAAAGAAAATTTGGTGGGACATTCGCGTTCACCCGTTTTTCCCAACCGTCGAGTTTAGAATTTGCGATGTAACTTTGCGAATTGATGAAACCGTCGCTATTGTCGCATTGATTCAAGCACTTGCCGCAAAAATTTTGCGTCTCAGACAACGAAATTTAATGTTCAGACAATATAGCCGCGCTTTGATTAACGAAAATAAATGGAGAGCCGCTCGTTACGGACTTGATGGAAAAATGATTGACTTCGGCAGAGAACAGGAATACCCCGCTAAATCTTTGATTTATGAATTGTTATATTTCGTCGAAGAAGTTGTTGATGATTTAGGTGTTCGCAACGAGATAAGTTATATTCACAAAATTCTCGAAATGGGAACAGGGGCAGACAGACAATTGGCTGTTTATAATCAGACAAAAGACCTCAAAAAAGTTGTTGATTTCATTGTTTCGGAAACAAAATTGGGAATAGATTTTTCGAAATAAAACAAAAAAACAGTCAAATTTTTAAAATTTGACTGTTTTTTTGTTTACTTTGCTTGCAATTTTTCCATTAATTCCCGAATCAATTTATCCTTCTCCAACAATTCCTTGTCCTTCACAGATAAAATCTCATCCTTCTCCAACAATTCCTGCTTCAAAGCAGTAATTGTGCGTTCAGGTTTCAACAAAACTTCCATAAATTTCGTTTTGTCAAAAAGCGTTTCAGCACTCAACACAAAACCTGGAACCGCAGGACTCAAGATTGCCCCATGCCCGCCTCTGAAAACCAAAGAATAACTGCCGTTTTCCAAAACATATTGTTCAACAATACGTTTTTTGGGGTCAATAATCCAGTATTCCTGAACACCGTGAGCAGCGTAATCGTTAAACTTAATATTTCGGTCGTTCTTCTCTGTCGAAGGAGAAAGAATTTCAACTACAAAAACAGGTGCAGGAAAAAACATACAATCTTCTGCCAATTTCTCCTCTTGCTCTGATGAGAAATAACAAATGTCAGGCTCGTAATCGTTGCGAGTCAGTTTAATTAACAATTTTTCATAGCCCACAAAACCAAGCATGTATGTCGAAACATAATCGTCCAATTGTTTTAACAAACGTTTTCCCACTTCATTATGACTTCGTTTGACAGGCGAATGAATAATTACCTCGCCGTTGATGAATTCTGCTTTTTGCTCTTCAGTGATATTTTGATAAAATTCCTGTCTTTTGCGTTGTTCTTCTTGCCAAGCATCTTGCAGTTGCGTGAGATATGCGGGGAAATGTACCGATTTCACAATTTTTTTTAAAAAAGTTTTCATATTTTCTCAAATTTTATTAATTTTTTGCGAAAAACTTTTAGGTATTTTTAAAAAACCTAATTATTTCGCGTACTTGATTCAAAAATTTTGTATCTTCAGATAATTGCGACAATTGCTCCTCCGATTTGTGCGACAATTTTTGATGTTCAGCAGCGTTTTCGGCTTTCAACTTTAATAATGCAGTATTGAACGCCAAATTTTCGTTTTTTAAACTTTCTAATAGACTTTTTATTTCAGAAATCAACGAATCTGATTTTTCAACATTTAACTGACTCTCAAGAAATGTTAAATGTTCCTGAAGTTTATTAACTTTTTTTAACAATTCAACAACATCCTCGCGAGGAAACTTTAACTCGTTTCGTATGGCGGCTAATCGTTCTGAAACAAACTCTCGCATACGCATCAGAGGACGCAAAAAAGTCAATAACAAAGCAAGCACCGAACCAACATATCCAATTCGCGTGATTCCTGTCAAAGACAGCATCAATAAACCAACCGCAGAAATAACGTGCAACGAAATGGCGGCTATCAAATACTTTTTCGCAATTTTTTGGGCATAATTTACATTTTTCTCGTTTACAGGAATATTTTTTTCGCGAGATTGCTCCGCATTTTGCAAAACACTTTTCGCTTCGAAATATGTATTCCAAGGTAAAATAGTGATAATCAACAACCACCAAATTCCCAGCAAACCAATTATCCAGTCCCAATAAGAACCAGGATTTATGTGCAAAAATTCAAGAATACCAAAAACTACCAAAACAAGCAGCGAAATTAAAATGTAAGGAACTAAGTTAAATCTCATTTTTCGATGATTCTTTTACAAAATTACAATTTTTTTTGCGAAAAGCAAATTTTTCCCAATGAAAATTTGAAAAAAAAAGTCTTCTTTTTAAAAGAAGACTTTTTGATAAAATTTATCTGTTTCGTTTTACAACTAAAATATTATCGTTAATTACTTCAAGCACTTCGACCATTGTTCCTGTTTTCAAATCTTCAATTTCTTCTGTTACGGCATCGAGATAACGAAATGCACCTTGAATTTTTATCTCAACTTTGCCTTTTCCGTTGCGTCTCGCAGGAATTTTGAGATACACTTCTCCAATTTTCCCAATGGCATTGTTCATTTCTAAGGTTCCACTTTGATTCATTCTTGCGATGAAATAAAACAAACCCGCCATAATAAACATCATTATTAGTCCGCAAAGTGTTGATATAAGAAGAGTTGGCAGTAGCAACATTCCGCCGTAGGAGCAGGCAAGTCCTGTCCAAGAAAAAATGGTGAAAAACCCAATTAAGTTTTTGATGGTGAAGAAGTGAAAACTTGCGTCTCCGAATTCGTGTACGCCGATTCCGTCGTGGTCGAGACCTGTGTGAATATCGCCGCCGATAAAAGTCATTATTAACTGCAAAACGAACAAAATCGAAAACGGAAAGGCAATGCACCAATAAATTTGTTGCAGCAAAGTTAAGGTTTGCCACCAAGATGAGATATCAAGAGTTATCATAATTGTTAAAAATTTTTAGAATTGTTAAAATAATTTTTTAAACAGGCACAGGAGGCCATATACTTTTTTTATTTTCTTTAACCCATTTTTTTAGCATTTGCTGATGGGTTTTATCAGAAACTTTTTCAATTTTTAGATATTCACAAATATCTTTCCAAAGTAAATTATCACGTTTTCCGTTTGCAAGTTTTTGCAATTCAGGAATTTGAATCGCATAATCATAAATTTTACTTACTTTTTCCTGATTTTTCTGCTCGAAAATTTGTGCTTGCTGCAATTCTTTTTTATTTTTTTCTGCGTTTAATAAAATTTCTTTCAGCGCAGGATACTCCTCCTTTTGCATATTTTTACAATTTAAGTACACCAAAGAATACAAATTTTTGGAAAAATCGGTTTCTTGGTCATTAAATAAATTACCATTTTTAAGGTAAAAATTTTTGTTATTCTCTTTTTTCATATGTTCTTCTTTTGTAAAAGAGTATTCATCAGATTCTCTAAAATAATCCTTCATTACCCCAATAGCATTATTGCAGAGATAATCAAATTTCTCTTTGTTCAAAATTAATTGAATTAAGGAATTTGTAATTTTTTGATAATCTGAAGTTTCAATTCCTGCGTGTTTCATTATTGAAAGTAACAATTTTATCACTACTCGATAAAATAAAAATTTGCTTTCGAGAATTCCTCTGTTTTCTTTATTTTTCGAAAATTCTTTCGCAAAACAAAAAAGTTTATACGCTGCATAAAAATCATCGCAACCAAATTTATTGCTGTCATATAATTTCATTACTTCTTTGAAGAAAATTCCATCGGGAGTAAATTCTTTGTTTCGTCCAAAAGCATCTCCGGGTTTGCCAAACCAACCTGCGACATAAACTTTTATCAAATCAAAAGCATTCACACTTTCTGTAAACGGATTACTTTTTTCGTTTTCTGAACATCCCAATCATTTCGCTGCAATTCAAAGAAAATTTTATACTTCTCCTCGAATTTTATTTTTAAATTTTTGAGATTATTTTCCAACGACAGAAAATCTTGCTCTCTTACGGCATTTTTGCGTGTTTGCAAAACGAACAATATTATTCAACAAAATTTTATTGTCGGCAGCAGGAATAATTTTCACAACAACGACAGCAGAAGCATACAATTTATCTAATTCGCCCTTTTGATTTGCTTTTTCAAGAACATCAAAAATTACAGATGTTGTTTGACAGCCGTTTACAATATATGGGTCATAAAGTTCATAATTTTTGATTTTACCATTAGGAACAAATCTGTCAAAGACCTTTTTCGCTTTAGGAGTTTGACTGACAACAATAGTTACGCCGTTGTTATATAAACCAAATTCTTTAGGGTTTTTCTCTAATGATTCTCTGATTTTTTTGTTAATTTTCCCTCGGAATCCCAAAAATTTGCGAACATTTTTTTCGAAAATCATATTAAAATCACCCGTTCGCTTTTTATATTCACTTAAAAACTCGTAAAAATAAGGCAGTTGAACAACGCCGCACCAAATATCAGCATTGTTGTTTGCGGGATGACTCAAATGTGCTTTTAAACCAACTTTTATACTGACAACCTTACCATAATCCTCGAATATATTTGCCAATGAAATTGGAATTAATTTAATTTCGGGATAAGAAGCATGCAAATGATTGTTAAATCGGGCAACTTCGTTCAAAGAATCTGAATCCAAAGGATTCACTGTGCCATAAATAATATAAATTTCTCCTTCTTTTTCATTTCGAAATTTGTTAACTTTATCAACTAATTCCTGTGCTTCTTTATGAAGTTTGTTTGAATTTTCTAAAGTTTTTAAAATTTTATCCACTTCAGTATACAGATTTGCAAATTTATTTGCCAAAATGTTAAATTTAGTCTGCACCAAATACCAAATATCTGATTCTTGCGTTTCATTTTCCGCATTAATTTCGCCTTTTCTAAAAAACGCTAAATCAATGCCGCCATCGTTAGACCTGTCTAATTCATACAAATTTTCCTTCTCGTTGTCAAGTTCAAAATCGAGATAATTTTCCAATAATTTTAACCCCAATAATTGTCCTTTTTGCAAGGAAGTTAAATTGTCATCAGTTAGACCACGATTTTCTAACCAAGAATCTTTGAATTCTTCGAAGGTAATATTTTCTTGAAATTGAAAAGAGTTTTGGTTTTCCATAAAAGAAAAACATTTTTAATTAATTTTTTGCAAAATAAATAAAATTTTTTGAGAAATACAAATATTTTTCGATTTTTATAAAAATAATTCTATTCGTAACAAAAAACATTAATAATTACTCCACAAAGACGCAAATAATAAACACGCAGCAATATAAATATTTTTTTCAAAAATACAATTTTTTTTCGAAATAACAAAAAAATGAGAAAAATCTTTACTCCTTCGGAGTCGGGTAATGTTTCTCTATATTTTTCATTAACTGCTCCAAAGATTTTTTCATCGAAATTTCTATTGTCGCATAAGGTAAAATTTCTTTCGCAATGTAATTTATCAAAAAAACAATTTTTAAATTTTTTTTCGTTAAATATTCGTACAAAATAGATTTGTTTTTGCGATATGTCTCTCGCATTCTACGGCGAATTAAATTTCGTTTAACTGCTCTTTTAAAATTTTTTTTCGAAACGCTAAACGCAATTTGTGCAGGAAAAGGCGAGACAAAGTCTGTCTTTACCCAAATAACGACCAAAGGATACTCTATAAAACTGTGATTTTCCCCAAATAAAGTGTTGAAAAGTTTTTTACTGCATAAACGTTCTGCTTTTCGAAAAGTAAGCATAAAAATTGGTTTAAAAAACTCTCTTCTGCAAAATTTTTTCACAGAAGAGAAATGAAAAAATTAGGTAGTTACTGAATCATCAGTTTTTGAAGGTTTGTTCATTTTTTTGATATAATTTTCCAACGCCATCGTCATTGACGGCATTGTTGGTGTTGGTGCTTTTATGTCCAAACGCAAACCTGCACTTTTGACTGCTTTTGCCGTTTCGAGTCCGAAGGAAGCAATTTTTAACTCATTTTGTTTAAATTCGGGGAAATTTTGCATCAACGCCTTCACGCCTGTCGGAGTGTAAAAAACGACAACGTCATAATCCATATCTTTTAAATCCGACAAATCGCAGCTGACGGTTTTATAAAAAACAACTTCGGTGTGTTTAATTTTACTTTTCTCAAGCAACGAGCCAAATTCTTGCTTCGAAACATCCGAGACAGGAATGAGATAATTCTCGTTTTTGTGTTTCAAAATGATGGGCAAAAGGTCTTCGAACTTGCCGTCTGCAATAAAAATTTTGCGTTTGCGATAAATGGTATATTTTTGCAAATAAAGAGCAATGGTTTCAGAGATACAAAAATACTTCATATCCTCCGAAATAGCAACTCGCATTTCCTGTGCGATACGAAAAAAATGGTCAATGGCGGTGCGGCTTGTAAAAATCACAGCCGAGAAATCAGGAATGTTGATGTGAAAACGTCTAAATTCCTTCAACGAAACGCCTTCGACCTGCACAAAAGCCCGAAAATCTACCTTTACATTTACATTTTTTGCCAAATCAAAATACGGCGATTTCTCATTCTCAGGCTTCGGTTGTGTAACTAAAATCTTTTTTATTTTCAATTTTTTATGTTTTAAGGTGAAACGAAAATTTTTAGATGTTCAAAAAACGATAAATTATTCCTAACGGCAACATTTCAACCGTACAAAAATATAAAAACATATAAAACGGAGAAATATGTTTTTGCAAAATTATCTGAACACTGCGATAAAAATATAAACCATATAAAAATAAAAATAAATAAAATGAAAATACAACTAATTGATTTTCAACATTATAAGAGATATAAGGAATAAATAAAACAACAGGGAAAAAACTTAAACCTATCATTTTGTTAAAAATTCCGATGTTAAAACGACATTCATTAATAAAATTTTCTGCATCAAAAATTAAACCTAACATTTTTAGAATCATATCTTTGAGAATCGAGATACCAAAAATTATTCCTAAATAAATTGTAAAACGCAAAAACGAGAAATATTCCTTCGTATAAAACGCATTTATCTCGCACAAAAACAACGCAATATTGATGTAAAAAACGCCGTTCATAATCAACGAGGCTCGCTGTGCGAGAATATTATTTTCGTTAAAAAATTTCTGCGACTTGCGAAAACTCGAAAGCGAAATAAACAGTTGAGATAAATATTTTTTATAAAACAATTTTACTGCCAAAACTAAGAGAAACGAAAAAAGAATCACAAAAAAAGGAACATCCGACCAAAATTGTCTGTTAAAGTCAGTTTTTAACGACTGATTTTTTTCAGAAAAGTATGTTTTTATCGGAATATTTGAAGTAAAAGAATTGTAAACCGTCAGAAAATAAACGGAATCATTTTTTTCATAATATTCTGTGAACGAACTTTTTTGTAAAAATTTTATCTCCAAAACAGAATTTTCCTTGAGATTTTTGAAAAATTTATTCTGATGAAACGCAATTAAATCTGTCGAGAGATGGGAATAAAAAGTTGTGTCACTGACATAATGAAAACTTGTAACGTCAACTCCGTTGTAAAAATTCACAAAAAATTCCTGTTTTTCAATGATTTTGCCGTATTTTTGCAAATAAGGAATATCTTTTTTGATGTCAAAAATATTTGTGGGAAATAGATTTTGGGAAAATTTTTGCGAAAAAATATACGAAGTTGCGTCAGTTTGATTTTCAATTTGGTTAAAAATAAAATGTTTGAGATAAGTATGCTGAAAAAACTCTAAAAAACTTTTTTGCGGCAAGACAGAATAATTCGAAAAAAAATACACTCGACTCGTTGCATCGACTCCGTGGTCAAGAATGGCGGTAGGTTTAATAATTTCTTTGTCAGGAGGATAGTTGCGAATCATAATTTGTAAATTTTTTGTCTCAAAAAACGGGACAAAGGTAATTATTTTTTCCAAAATAAACAACTTTGAGAAAAAATTTGAGGTAAAATTTTTTTTATGATAAAAAATTCTTATCATTGCGTTTTAAAATTCTTTTATGAAAAGCAAAAATATTCTGTTGATTCTTTTGGGAACGTTTATTTTGACAATTATTTCGTTTTATAATGGTTATCCTTTGGTTTACTCCGACACGGGAACGTATTTGTACAGCGGTTTTGACAAATTTATTCCTTTTGACCGACCAATAACGTATGGTTTGTTTGTTTTTGCCGCTTCTCTAAAAACTTCGCTTTGGTTTGTCGTTTTGATTCAAAATTTTTTCACTTCTTTTGTGATTTTTCAAGTGTGTAAACTTTTTTTCAAAACAGAAATATTGCCCATTTCTTTTTTGGGAATTATTACGTTTTTAACATTTTTTACGGGAATTGCGTGGTATTCAAATCAAATTATGCCCGATTTTTTTGCTCCGATAACAGCACTTTTAACATTTCTGATACTTTATTCTCCCAAGATAAACATTTTTAAACTTATATTTTTTTCAATTTTATTTATTTTCTCTTCAATAGTTCATCTTTCTCACTTGATAATTATTTTTATTTTAATATTTTTTAACATTTTTTTAGAAAAATTACTCACAAAAAAGCAAATTTTTGTAATAGAAAAGTTAAAATTTCAAAGAATTTTTCTCATTTTTGCGTTAATAATCGTTTCGTGGTTCACTTTGCCGACAATAAATTATTTGACAGAGAAAAAATTTATTGTTTCGAAAGGTTCATATGCGTTTTTTATCGCACATTTAGCCGACACAGGAATTTTAGAAAAATTTTTACGAGAAAATTGCGAAAAAATCGAGTACAAAAATTGCAAATTATGTCAATACAAAGATAGTTTGCCTCAAGATTTAGCCGCATTTTTATGGACTCCAAACGGCGTTTTCGCAAAAACGGGCGGTTGGGAAGGCGAGGAAGAATATAAAAAAATTGTTTTTGCAACTCTCAAAGAACCGAAATATTTAGTTTTAAATATCTATAAATCAATGACTTACGGATTTTCTTTATTATTCCGCAACGAAATCGGACAAGGATTATCTGCATACAACGAGGGCAGCGCTCCTTACGGACAAATTCATTGGAGATTTCATTACGAATTAAACAATTACCTCTCGGCGAAACAAAACATTTGGAACGGAAGCACTTTAAATTTAAAAACGTTAAACATTTTTAACTTCTTTTTAAATATTTTTTCATTTTTTTGTGTTTTATTAATATTTTTTACCTCTTTTTATAAACGAATAGATAATTTTTCGTTGAAATTTTTAATATTTTCTCTCTCTGCGATTTTTGTCAATGCCTTTATTACTGCAGGATTAAACTCGTCTTGCGAGAGATTTCAAGCAAGAATTGTGTGGTTGTTGCCTCTTGCGTTATTAATTATTTTTATCAAAAATTTTGAGATTCTCAAAGAGAAGTTAAATTTTTCGAAAGAAAGTTAAAAAAACATTGCTAAAAAATGTTTCAAAAAAACAAACACAATTTAGCAATATTCAAAAAAGATAAAATTTTACTCTTTTTTGTCGAAAAATTCTTTAATTTGCTCATTGGGAAGAATTTCTTCTTTGAAAATATAAGCACCAGTTTTGGGAGAACGCACCATTTTGATGGCTTTTGTGTAATCCTTACTGCCGCTTTTCTGCAATGTTGCCACAACTTTCTTTGCCATTGATTAAAATGTTTTAACGGTTTATTTTATTTCGCGATGAACGGTAACTTTTTTCAAGTACGGATTATACTTTCGCAATTCTAAGCGTTGCGAGGTATTTTTCTTGTTCTTGGTCGTAACGTATCGGGAAATTCCAGGAATTCCTGATTGTTTTTGTTCGGTGCATTCCAAGATGACTTGAATGCGATTTCCTTTTTTTGCCATGGCTGTAACTCTTTGAGATTAAAAATTAGTCAACAAAACCTTTTGTGCGTGCTTTTTTGAGAGCCTCGCTGATTCCAATTTTGTTGATGGTTCGCATTCCCGAGGTGGAAATTTTTAACGTCACCCAACAATTCTCTTCGGGAACAAAATAACGTTTCTTTTTTAAATTGGGGTAGAACTTGCGTAAGGTGCGGCGTTTCGAGTGCGAAACATTATTGCCCACAAGAACGCGTTTCCCTGTAATTTGACAAACTCTTGACATGATTTTTGTTTATTTTTCTAAAAATAACATTGAAATTACTTCACAGTAATGCAGCGGCAAAGTACGTAATTTTTTTTCTATTTTCCAAATTTTTGCGAAAAAATTTCTCTAAAATATTTTAAATTGTTGATTATTAAGCATTTACACTTCTAATTTTCTTTTCTATTTCTAAAATATTGCCTCGAAAATTCTTATCTGTCTCTAATAAATTTCCGACAATTCGACAAGCATAAAGCACCGTTGCATGATTCTTCCCCCCAAAATGTTCACCAATCTCGGCACACGAAAGACCTGTAAGATTTTTACTAAAATACATTGTTATCTGTCTTGCCTGCACAATTTCTTTTTTTCGAGAATTTGAAATTAAAACCTCAGGCGAAATATTCAAATGAGAACAAACTATATTCCGTATAGAGTGAAAATTATATTCCTTCTGATTTTGATTTATTAACTTGTTTATCAACAACTTACATAATTGTAAATTAATCTCTTTGTGATTCAAACTTGCCTGAGCGAACAATGAAATCAACACTCCTTCCAACTCGCGAACACTCATTTGCTGCGAGGCAATAAAATCTATCACCTCTTTTGACAATTCTATCTCATCGTTTTCGATTTTTTGTTTCAAAATCGAAAGTCGAGTCTCATAAGTGGGAGTCAACAACTCTGCGGAAAGTCCCCATTTAAACCGAGAAAGCAAACGTTTATTGAGTCCGTTCATATCGGCAGGCAAAGTATCTGTCGTCAATATTAACTGCCGCCCCGATTGATGCAAATGGTTAAAAATGTGAAAAAAAGTTTCCTGCGTTTTTTCTTTTCCTGCAAAATCCTGCACATCATCAATAATCAAAACATCGATAGTTTGATAAAAATGCATAAAATCATTTCTCGAATTGTTGCGTGTTGCTTCAGAAAATTGCGTCTGAAATTTGTCTGCCGTAACATACAAAACATTTTTTTCAGGAAAACGTTCAATAGTTTCGAGTCCAATGGCATGCGCGAGATGCGTTTTGCCGAGTCCCGAATCGCCGTAAATCAAAAGCGGATTAAACGCAGTTTTTCCAGGATTTAACGCAACCGTTGCTCCCGCGGTGCGTGCCAAACGATTACACTCGCCTTCCACAAAATTTGTAAACGTATATTCAGGATTCAGTTGTGCGTCAAAATGAATTTTTTGCGAAGCAACAGATGAACGAATTTTAACATTTTTTTCACTATTTTTAGGTTTCGCAACAGAAACCTCTGACGCAATACGATATTCTAACTTCGCATTATTGCCCAATTCTTTGCGAATTACCTGACGCAACAAATCGATATAATGTTCCTCAAGATATTCGTAAAAAAAATTACTCGGCACTTGAATGGTTAGCATGTTTTGCTCTAACCTCAGCGGCACAATCGGGCGAAACCAAGTATTAAAACTCGAAGGTGAAATATTGTTTTCTATTAATTGTAAACAATTCTTCCAAACCTCTTCATAACGGTTATTCATAAGATTTTCAATGAGTTAGACAGAAAAACGACTATGTTTTTGGGGAGGTAAAAATTCACAAAAAATACGAGAAAAAAAATTTTTTTTCTCTTGTTTTTCTCAAAAACTTATTAATATGTTTCATTATCAACGAGATAAAAAATAAAAAAATTTTAAATTATTTTTAATTTTATAAAATAAACATTATTTTTGCCCTAAATTTTTGAAAAATGACAAAAAACCAACTTTTTTACGGCGACAATCTCGAAGTTTTGAAAAATTATATTCCCGATGAATCCGTAGATTTAATTTATATTGACCCGCCGTTCAACTCGAAACGAAATTATAATCAAATTTACAACAACATCGGTGAGGAAGATGTTGCTCAGGCACAAGCGTTTGTTGATACTTGGACGTGGAATTTTGCTGCAAACGAAGGTTTAGACAACATTATCGCAAATAAAAACCAACTTTTCTCAAAACAAAGTATTAATTTGATTATTGGTTTGGAGAAAGTGTTGGGAAAAGGCAGTATGCTTGCGTATTTGATAAGTTTAACGCAACGAATTTCAGAAATGTATCGCGTTTTGAAACCAACAGGAAGTTTTTATTTGCACTGCGACCCAACAGCGAGTCATTATCTCAAGTTGGTTCTCGATGGAATTTTTTGTGCGAGAGGAGGAAGTTTTCAAAATGAAATTAAGTGGAATCGTGCAAACCAACATAATTTAGCAACGAGACGATTCGACAATGTTCTCGATTCCATATTTTTTTATACAAAAAGTTCTGCGAATTATTTGTTTAATCCGTTGTTTAATACTTCGTTGAGCGAAAAAGAATTGGAAAAGAAATTTCCGCATATTGAAAAAGAAACAAAACGACATTTTGGACATTTTTCTTTGGAAAATAGTGCTAATTTTCGAAAAAATGATGAAACTCGAATCATTCAGGGAAAAACTGTAAAAACAAAATTAGGTTGGAAATGGTCGCAAGCGACTTTTGATTCTCGTTTGGCAGAAAATCCGAATTTAATTTATTGGACAAAAAATGACAAACCGAGATATAAAATTTACGAAGACGAATATTCGGGACGTTCAATTTCGAATGATTGGAATGACATAAAAGGTTTAACTTCTCAAGCAAAAGAACGTCTCGGTTATCCGACTCAAAAACCTGAATCTCTTTTAGAACGAATCATTCTTGCTTCTTCAAATGAACATAATACAATTCTCGATGCGTATTGTGGTTGTGGAACAACAATTGCTGTTGCTGAACGTTTAAAACGAAATTGGATAGGAATCGATATTACGTATCAGTCTATCTCGTTGATTTTGAAACGTTTAGAAGATACTTTCGGCAAAGATTTCTCAAAAGATTATGCAGACAAAGAAACGCAAGAAATTATTCCTGCAAAATTAATATTAAACGGCGTTCCGCGAGATTTCGAAAGTGCAGTTGCCTTGGCTCACAAAGTTGATGACAGACTTCGCAAAGAATTTGAGAAATGGGCAGTTTTAACTTTTTCGAATAACCGTGCTGTGATTAATGAAAAAAAGGGAAAAGACGAAGGAATCGATGGAATTGCGTACATTCTCGATTTAGATGAAACCAATAAGCAAATTTATAAGCAAGTTTTATTTTCTGTTAAATCGAATAAAAGTCTTTCGCCAAACGTGATTCGCGATTTGAACGGAACATTGGAAAGAGAAAAAGCTGTTATTGGTTATTTCATAACACTTTACCCGATGGAAAATCTGGAGAAAGAAGCGCGAAAATATGGAAATTATCAAAATAAAATGTTGAACAATGTTTATCAAAAAATCGAAGTGATTACAATTCAAGAAATGTTGGATGGAAAACGTATGAATTTGCCGATTGTTGTTGATGTGCTGAAAAGTGCAGAACGAAAAACGAAACATCAGA
This sequence comes from Rikenella microfusus, assembly GCA_020719385.1. Classification (GTDB taxonomy): domain Bacteria; phylum Bacteroidota; class Bacteroidia; order Bacteroidales; family DYQK01; genus DYQK01. The sequence continues at coordinate 31,046 of DYQK01000024.1, forward strand.
CAAAAAATATTTTTGAGAAATAAAAAAAAACGAGTATCTATTTCTCAAGATACTCGTTCAAAACCAACTAAACTATGAAAAACAAAATTACACCATACCTGAAAATCCCATAAAAGCGAGAGATAATAATCCGGCTGTAACCAACGAGATAGGAAAACCTTTCATCCCTTTTGGGATATTTGACAGCTCCATTTGTTCTCTTATACCTGCTATCAAAATTAGTGCCAAAGTGAAACCAACAGCCGTTGAACTGGAATAAATTACGCTATAAATTAAATTGTAATCTTTTTGAATTGCTAAGATGGCAATCCCTAAAACCGCACAGTTAGTCGTTATCAACGGAAGATAAATTCCGAGTGCTTGATACAACGCAGGTGCAGATTTTTTTAAAATAATTTCAACAATTTGCACCAAAAACGCAATGATAAAAATAAACGTAATGGTCTGCATAAATTCGATGTGCAACGGAACAAGCAAAAAATTATATAACAGATAAGTTACTAAATTTGCCAACGCCATTACAAAGATTACCGCACCGCCCATTCCAATAGACGTTGAAACTTTGTTCGAAACACCCAAAAACGGACAAATACCGAGAAATTGTGCTAAAACTACATTATTGACAATTAATGCCAAAATAATTATTTTCAAAAGTTCCATTTTTCACAAAAATTAAATGTTTGACTTTGATTTTATTGCGTTGAAGATGGCAATTAAATAGCCGTAAGTTAAAAATGCACCAGGAGGAAGGATGAACAATAAAATTGTACTTGCGTTTTCGCTGACTAATTTTATATCAAATATTGAACCGTTGCCCAAGATTTCTCGTATTGAACCAAGTGTTGTTATTGCTAAGGTAAAACCAATTCCCATCCCTATTCCATCTAACAGAGAAGGAATAACAGAACTTTTCTGTGCAAATGCCTCAGCACGACCTAAAATAATACAATTGACAACTATCAACGGAATAAAAATCCCCAAAGACGCATAAACGCCCGGCGTATAGGCTTTCATTACCAAATCGACAATAGTAACAAAAGACGCAATTATCACAATAAACGCAGCAATTCGTACTTTGTCGGGAATCAAATTTTTTAACAGAGAAATAAACAAATTTGAAAACATTAAAACGAATGTTGTTGCAGCACCCATTCCGATGCCGTTTATCGCAGATGTTGTTACCGCAAGAGTCGGGCAAGCACCCAAAACCAACACGAAAGTTGGGTTTTGTCGTAAAAGTCCGTCAGTGAAATATCGAAAATTTCCCATAATGATTAAGGTTTTTGAATTTTCATATAAGCGTCATAAGCACGTTGAACGGCATCGCAAAAAGCGCGCGAAGTAATTGTTGAAGCGGTTATTGCGTCAACCTCGCCGCCGTCTTTTTTCACTTTCATTTTAAATTGCGAAGGATTCTTCTCGTTAAATTGATTTTTCCATTGAGTTTTCATCTTGTCGCCAAGTCCTGGAGTTTCTTTTTGTTCCAAAACCATAATGTTGTGAATTGAACCATCGGGTTTAAAACCAACCATCAACCAAAATGTGCCGCTGAAACCTTTGCTTGTATAGGTTTTTACTGCACAACCAACATTTTCGCTTCCTTTTTTTGCGAAGTAAAATGTAAGATTCTCCTCTGTCTTAGAATCTTTTGTTGGGTCATTGTCAAAAGACGGCAAAACTTGTTTAATTGCGTCTATCTCGGCTTTTTTGGCGGTTGCTTCGATAGGTTCTTTTGTCAAAATATAAACGTAAGCCAGTGCCGCAGACATTCCGACTCCGATGAATAACAACGAAAGAATCATATTGCGAAGGGTAGATTCTAATTTTTTAGCCATTTTTCTTTTCCTCCCCAAAACGTTTAGGTTTAACATATTTATTTATCAAAGGGACAACTGCGTTCATAATTAGAATCGCAAACGAAACACCCTCGGGATATGCTCCGAAGACTCGAATCAAAATTGTGATTATTCCGCACCCAAAACCGAAGATTAACATTCCTTTCTGTGTCATCGGCGAGGTAACATAGTCCGTTGCCATGAAAAATGCTCCAAGTATTGCTCCTCCTGTGAGAATGTGGAATATTGGGTCGGCATTTTTGTCGGGACAATATAACCACAAAATTCCTGAAAAAATTATCATTGCACCTAACATCGAAAGCGGAATGTGCCAAGAGATAACTCTACGAATCAAGAGATAAATTCCACCTAATATCAACGCAGCAGCAGATATTTCTCCCAACGAACCCCCAATATTTCCGACAAACATATCGAGATAAGAATGTCCCATTTTTTGCATTATCGCCGAGACCGATTCGCCGTTCTTGAGTGCTTCTTTCATAACTCCAAGCGGTGTGGCACCTGTTACCGCATCGACAACTCGCAAGAGATTTTCGCCGGGTTTGGGCCACGAGGTCATTTGTACGGGAAACGCAATTAACATAAACACACGACCAACTAAGGCAGGATTAAACGGATTATTACCGAGTCCGCCGAAGGTCATTTTTGCGACTCCAATAGCAACCAACGAACCAACAATTAACATCCAAATCGGAAGATTACTTGGCACATTAAACGCAAGCAAAATTCCTGTCAAAGCGGCAGAGCCGTCCTTGATAGTTGATGATTTTTTGAAGAGATATTTGTTGATTAAAAACTCAAAAATAATGCACGACAGCACTGCGGTGAGAGTAATTATCAATGCACCGATTCCGTAGAAAAACAACGAAACTAAAAATGCGGGCATCAAAGCAATGATAACATCGTACATTAACCGTTTTATTGTCGCCTGGTCATATTGATGCGGCGACATCGAGACAATTAAAGAGTTACTCATTTTACATAAAAAATAATTAATTAACTTTCAAAAAAAGAATAAAATTTTATATCAATTTGCGATAACATCATTTTTTTCAACGAAATTTAATTCGCAAAATTAAAAAATTTCTGTAAATTAAAAAATATTAACGGAATATTTTTTGAAAAATAAAAATTTGATTGCAAAACATTTGTAAAAAAAAATATTTTTTGTAAATTTGTAAAAATTTTTGAAAAACGAGGTTTGAAAAGTTAAGTTATTGATAATAAGACATTTAGAAAAAATTCTCTAAAAATAAATTGTTTAGATTTTTAGATGTAATTTATTTTTATTCTTCATAAATTCTTGAAAATACATACGTTATAAAATTTTTTATGAAAAAGAAAATTTATTGGACAGAAGGAATGGTTTGTGCAGAATTTGGTTTACAAAACATTTCTGAGGGGGAATCTCTGAATCTTTTGAGTTGGTTAGATGCAGAAACTGAATTTTCTGAATACGAAACTTCAAATTTGAACGAAATGCTCAGTTTAGCTTCGAGAAATATTAATTTTTGGAACGAAGAGGAATTAAAAATGTGGTTTATTTCAGATATTGTAAAAATGGCTCATTACAATTCTGACGCAAATTTTCGTCCTTATTTTGACAGAGAAATTGCGGCAAAAGTTCAAAATTTTGACTTAAAAGTGAAAGTTGATTTTTTAATTGCAAAAGGAGTCGGCGATTATGTGCAAAAACCGTATTTTTGTTTTCACGAGTATAAACGGGAAAACAAATATCACGATGATCCTGTGGCACAAGTGCTTTTGGCAATGTTGGTCGCAAAAACGATTAACGAATCTGAAAAACCATTTTATGGTGCATACGTTATTGGTCGAAACTGGTTTTTTTTGGTTTTAGAAAACGAAAAATACGCTATTAGTCCTGCTTTCGATTCTACGCAAAAAGAAAAAATTAAACAAATTATCGCTATTTTGCGAAAATTTAAAGAAATTTTGAGAAAAATATTATTGTAAAATTTTTATGGAAACAGTTTTAAGTGGAATTCGTTCTACGGGCAATTTACATTTGGGCAATTATTTCGGTGCGGTGAGGAATTTTGTGAAAATGCAAAATACGCATCAATGTTATTTTTTTATTGCCGATTTTCATTCTCTCACCACGCATCCGAATCCTGCGAGTCTGCACGAGAATGTGAAAAAAGTTTTGTCGGAATATCTTGCCGCAGGTCTTGACCCTGAAAAAGCAACATTATATATTCAGAGTGATGTTCCTGAAATTCCTGAATTGTATTTGCTTTTAAATATGATTTCGTATCTCGGCGAACTTGAGAAAACAGCGAATTTCAAGGAGAAAGTGCGGCAAAATCCTGAAAATGTAAACGCAGGTTTGCTTACTTATCCCGTTTTGATGGCTGCAGATATTTTGATTCACAGGGCGAAAAAAGTTCCTGTCGGCAAAGACCAAGAGCAACATTTGGAAATGACTCGCAATTTTGCGAAGCGTTTTAATTTTTTGTACAAAGTGGAATATTTTCCCGAACCAGAGGCGTTTAATTTTGGAGAAGAGTTAATAAAAGTTCCTGGACTTGACGGCACAGGCAAAATGGGAAAATCTGAGGGAAATGGCATTTATCTCATCGATTCGTCAGATGAAATTCGCAAAAAAGTGATGAAAGCAGTTACAGATGCGGGACCAACAACGCAAAATCAAGAGATGCCAGACGCAATAAAAAATTTATTTTCGATTTTGCGTTTAGTTTCGCAAGCCGAGACGGTGAAATTTTTTGAAGAAAAGTACGCAAATTGTGAAATTCGTTACGGCGATTTGAAAAAACAACTTGCCGAGGACATCATTCGATTCACTTCGCCGATACGCGAGAGAATTTTGCAAATTTATTCAGATTCGGAGTATTTGAAAAAAGTTGTTGCCTTGGGAAGGGAAAAAGCACGGGCAAGTGCCTCAAAAACATTAAAAGAAGTGAGAGAAATCATTGGTTTTCGAGGGTTTTAGTGTAAAAAATCAGACTAAATTTTTGTTTAGTCTGATTTTTTTATTTTTTTATAATCCCCCAAAATTACTTAATAACCGCTTTTTGTTTCGAGAAATAATCAATTTTTGTGAAAAATTTACTAAAAATAAGTTTAAAATTTTTTTGTTTAGAGAAAATTTTTGTATCTTTGCAAAAAATTAAAAATGTATGGCATACA
>DYQK01000213.1 GCA_020719385.1 Rikenella microfusus
AGATAGTGCTTTTTTCTTGCCAATATATCCCAATTTCGGCTCGGCAATGGAGACCTCGCTGATGTTTTCTGATTCTCCAACGGATAATTCAAAACTAGTGTTGAGTTTACTGATCAAGAATAGGATAAAAAAAGTATATGAAATGAGTAATGTAGGCGCAATATAATGCACAAATATCTCTAAAATTTTAGGTTTTTTTAAACTATAACTATTGGTATAAAAAATAGAACTGGCCTCCTTTTTAATGGTTTCTCGTTCTTTTTTGATGCGCTCTTCTAGTTCTATGGCTTCATATTTATCTAAAGTATAATAGCCTAAATTTTCATTTAATTTTTTATGATGTACCAACCAATTTAATACTTCTTCAATTTGAAATTCAGACACGCTTGGGTCTTTGAATTTCCAAAACACTTCATTTTTAGATAGTTTACACGGTTTTTCTTTGCTTTCAAAATAAAACAGTTCTAAAACAGTTTCGTGTAATGGTTTGGGTTGTGTTTCTTTTTTCATAAATTATTATAATAAAAGGTGTTTTGGAATATAGTAATATTTAACAGCCGCGTCTTCATTGAAAAGCTCAAAAGAATCGTTGCGTTGCATGGTTTCAAGGGTTTCTAATTTTTGGTTTAATTCCATAAATAAAGACCTAAAATCTTCTGGTTTTTCCTTTAGTTTTTTAACCTCTTTAATTTTAGTTTCATGCAATTTTAAACTATTTACAAACACGCTTGTTTTATTGAAAAACAAATCGGCAAGCGTATTTTTATATTTTACTTTGGTTGTTGCGTTTTGATTTTTTAAAAAATTTTTAGACTTGTTTCTAAAGTCTTTTATAATTTCACTACTGATGTTTTCTTGTGTATAATCTTTTGCCACCAGTTCTCGATAATTTTCTATCAACGTTTTGATTTCTTCTTTATTCATCAATAAACAAAGTTTGTTTTCTAATGCAGGACTTATAGTATCAGTTGCTTTATATAGATAAATTTCGTTTTTATAGTTCTTTGGAATTTCATTTGAAATAGAATCTTTTACAGCAACATTTTTTAATAACACATTCAATTTATGAGTTGGAATACTTCGCAAAAAGCTAAATTCGCTTCTATAATCTCTCAATGATTTTAAATGTAAATTGTTGGTTTTTATAGTTTTTACCAATATAGAATCAATTGCTGTGTTTACTGATTTTGGATTGATTTCGTTATCTAATTTTGGAAAAACAATGCCACCGTTAAAATTACTTTTCTTTGGTGCATCAAAAATATAAGAGTTGTCAAATTCATCTGAAAAAGCAAACTCGTCGTTTTCGATGAGCAATTTTTGATCTACATAATAATTCTGAATAAACTTTTTACTTTGACTACTTGCTAAATTCAAATACGCTTTATTTTGTAATATAAAATCTTGAATTTCAGGCGTGTTTTTGTTTTCTAATGTAACAAAAAGTAGCTTTGTTGAGTTTTTGGTCAATTTGTTTACATCATCGGGTAAAAGTGAGTTAATGGAATTATTTGCACCAACCACAATGAAAAAATTGTTTTCAAAATTAGCTTCATCAGACAAAAACTGGTTAATGGAATTATTATTTTCTAAACTGTTTTCTGTTGGAATTTCATTGGGCGATTTGATGCTTTTTTCAATTAAATCAAACCATTTTGAAAACGATTTTGATTTTAGTAAATAGTAACTTTTTCTGCCTTTTGCAATAAATGAAAATGTAAAAGCATAGCTTGAAAATTCTTCTTTTTCGATAGAAATTTTTAAATTTTGAATAGAAGCCAATAGCTTTTTTAGTTGCTGTTTGTTGTTTGAATCATTATCAAAAATATAAAATAAATTTATTGTTTTGCTTTGGTCTTCAATTTGGGCAATGGTACTCATTAAAATATCATCGCCTTTGAGATTGGTGATTTTATTTTTTTCGTGATTCCATACTTTTACAGGAAATATTAGTTGACTGGTTTTTTCAAAATCTATTGTTGTACTGGTCTGATTCTCATTGATAAACAACGTATTTTTATACAAATCGTTTCCTACAAATACTTCATTTTTTGATGAGATTTTTAGGGTGTCATTTGCCTCAAATTTCAACACCACATTATCTTCAAGTGGCGTGATATAATCTAAAGGAATCCATCCTCGTTTTTGAATTAGTGTATCTTTTACAACTAGATTATTAAAATTAGAAACAAAAGCCGATTTGTGAGTGGTATTTATTTTGTAAACAAATACAAAATCATTCAGATTTATTTTGCTTTTAGAAGCCGTTTCAAGATTTGGATTGGATTTTAGAATGACTTCGTTTTTGGCAACTGTTTTTTCACTTTTATACAAATTTTCCAAATTATTGGAAGCTACAAAATATTTCACATATTTCAGATTGTCTTGATTTTGTTGGGGTTCACTAAACTCAATAACATTTTCTTTTTTTATCCAACCCAAATAATTAATTTCTTTGGTATTAGCAAAGTGATATTTTTTACTTTTAAGAAAAGCAAAAATGCCTTTGGGTTTGCCCAATAATTTTTCATTGGCAAGTACTACTTCATAGTAATTTTCGTTTTCATCAATGACATACATCGCTTTTCCAATGCCAATTTTACTTTTCATTTTAGAACTATACGGTTCTTGATAGGTTTCGTTGTTTTCTCTATCTGAAAATACTGTTTTGGGAACTTTTTTTTGTTTTTCTTTTGGCTTTTGCTCATTATAGGTATTAATTGTTTTTTCCTTTAAAATTCCTGTTCCACTTTTTATTTGTGAAAA
>DYQK01000214.1 GCA_020719385.1 Rikenella microfusus
TTAGTAAATACTTGAAAATGAAGCAATTAAAAAAAAGAGTAGAACGTTAATATAAAAATTTTCACTGTGAAAAATTTGAAGTATTACAAAGATTTAACGGCAGTTGAGCAAAGTCGTTTCATAAATGAAATGCAACTTCCAAGCGAATGTTTTATTTCGCACTTGAAATAATTTTTTTTGATTCTCCATTTTTTTAAACAATTCGAAATTTATTTTGAGAAATTTCAAAAATTAATTACTTTTGTTTTTTATAAATTAAATTTTTTAAATTTGTTTAATATATTGAAAATCAAGCAATTATGTTACAATTTCAAATGATAAAAACTCAAGATAACGAAAAAGTTTTTCATACAGAATTGCCTGTTGAAAAATGTCGTTGTCTCATTATTGGTTCTGGTCCCGCAGGTTTTACTGCCGCCATTTATGCTTCGAGAGCAAATTTAAACCCAATTTTAATCGAAGGAACGCAACCCGGCGGGCAGTTAACAACCACCACAGAGGTCGAAAATTTTCCAGGTTATCCCAACGGAATTGACGGAACAGAGATGATGGAAGACTTTAAAAATCAAGCACTTCGCTTCGGAACAGAAATCATTAGTGGAACGGTCAATAGAGTAGATTTCTCAAAACGTCCTTTCAAAGTTGTTGTTGATGAGGAGAAGATGTTCGAGACTGAAACGGTTATTATCGCAACAGGTGCTTCGGCGAAATATCTCGGTTTGCCCTCAGAAGAACGTTTTAAAGGTGCAGGAGTTTCGGGCTGTGCCACTTGTGACGGATTTTTTTACAAAGGAAAAGATGTCGCAGTTGTCGGAGGAGGAGACACAGCCGCAGAAGAAGCAACATATCTTTCAGGTATTTGTAATAAAGTTTATTTAATTGTTCGCAAAAATTTTCTCCGTGCTTCGAAGGCGATGCAGGAAAAAGTCTCGAAAACTCCGAATATTTCTGTGCTTTTCGAACACACAACAGACGAAATTGTCGGTGATAAAAAAGTGAACGGAATGATTTTGCGAAATAAAAATAATGAACCCGTAAAAATTGACGTTTCAGGCGTTTTTATTGCCATTGGGCATCAGCCAAATTCGGAAATTTTTAAAAAATTCCTCGAAACTAACGAAGTTGGTTATATCAAAACGCTAGCAGGCACTTCGAAAACCAACATTGACGGCGTTTTTGCTTGCGGCGATGTTCAAGATTTTCATTACAGACAGGCAATAACGGCTGCAGCGTCAGGGTGCATTGCGGCTATTGACGCAGAACGATTCTTAAATTCTTTGTAAAAACCTGTCATTTTGTCAGTTAATATTGAGATTTCGGTTATTTTGTCAGAAAAAATAAAATTTTTGCGTGTTTTTCTCAATTGGTACAAAAGTTGATAAATACGTTTTCGAAAACAAAATTCATTTCTAACTTAAATTTTGGAGGACAAAAATATGTTACCGACATTTTTCAAAACCAATTACCCAACCTTAATTGATGAGTTTTTTGGGAAAGATTTTTTGGGCGATATTTTTCAATTTAAGGGAGTAAATACACCTGCAGTTAACATTTGTGAAAACGCTGACGAGTTTCGCATCGAAGTTGCGGCTCCGGGGTTGGAAAAAAACGATTTTACCATTGACATTCACCACAACATTTTAACCATCTCTTGTCAAAAAGAAGAGAAAACCGAGACAAAAGACTCGAAATACACGCGTCGAGAGTTTAATTACAATTGTTTCAGTCGTTCTTTTACCTTGCCCTCGGCTGTCGAGACGGACAAGATTTCGGCAAATCACAAAGACGGAATTTTAACGATTGTCGTTCCAAAACGCGAGGAGGCAAAAGAAAAACCAAAACGACAGATTAATATTCAATAAATTTTGTTTATTGCAAAAAAAGAGTCAAGTTTTTTAAAATTTGACTTTTTTTTCTAAATTGACTGAATTTCCTTCCATTTTGAGACCAATGCACAACTTAATTTTTCATTTGAGAAATCGCTTCCAAAGGATTTTGTGCTTTGAAAACCGAATTTCCAGCTACTAAAACCGTGGCTCCCGTTTCGAACAATTTTTTCGAGTTAAAAATATCTACGCCGCCATCAATTTCGATTTCGAAAGATAAATTTTTCTCAATTTTGAGATTTTGAAGTTGTTTAATTTTTGTGTAAGTGTTTTCAATAAATTTTTGTCCTCCAAAACCAGGATTCACCGACATAATTAAAATCAAATCAACATCAAAAAGTACGTTTTCCAAAAGCGAAACAGAAGTATGCGGGTTAATAGCAAGTCCCGCCTTCATTTCTAAACTTTTTATTGCGTGCAAAGTGCGGTGCAAATGCGTGCAAGCCTCGTAATGAACTGTTAAAATTTCAGCACCGACATTTTTAAAATTTTCGAGATAACGTTCGGGCTGAACTATCATTAAATGAACGTCTAACGGTTTTTTCGCAAGTTTTTTCACCGCAGAAATCACAGGAAAACCAAACGAAATATTCGGCACAAAAACGCCGTCCATAATATCGAGGTGAAACCAATCTGCCTCACTCTCGTTAACCATTTTTATATCTGTCTCAAGATTCCCAAAATTCGCAGACAAAAGCGAGGGAGCAATTTTTTTCATAAAACGAAAATTAATATTTTTAATTCGAAAAAACGTACAAAAATAAAAAAAATTTGCGAAAAAGTAAACTTTTTTCGAGAAAAATTTGCAAATTGCGAAAAATATATTAACTTTGTACCGCTTTTGGGGTTTAAAGAATTGTT
>DYQK01000099.1 GCA_020719385.1 Rikenella microfusus
TGACCGAGGAGGCAAATCGAAAGTTAAATCAAGAATCTATGCAGTCTCAGGGCGAAACGCAAGAATTGGCATTGGAAAAACTTTTGCGGGAAAAATTTCCTTTCGACAATATTGTAGAGGTGAAAAAAGGTCAAGAAGGAGCCGATGTTGTGCAAATTGTTCGCAACGAATATCAACAAGAATGCGGGAAAATTGCTTTCGAGAGCAAACGCACAAGAGCATTTTCTGAAATGTGGATTTCGAAACTCAAAGATGATATTCGAAGAGATAAAATCGATGTTGGAGTAATTGTGACTCAAGTAATGCCAAAAGATATGCCCAAATTTGGTTTCAAAGACGGAATTTGGATTTGTCAATTTAACGAGGTGAGCAGCGTTGCGTTTGTTTTGCGAGAAATGCTTCTAAATGTTCACCGAATTAAGTCCTCGCAGGAGGGAAAATCTGACAAAATGACTCGACTTTACGATTATTTAACGGGAGAGGAATTTTTTAAATTCATTGAAGGTGTTGTTGAAAATCTCGATTCGTTGAAAAGTGATTTAGATAGAGAGAGAAAAGCGATGACGCAGATTTGGAAAAATCGGGAAAAGCAAATTGAAAATGCAATTTCAAATATTAGCGGAATGTTCGGGGCAATGAGAGGAATTTCGGGCAATGCCATTCGTGTTATTCCCTCGCTTGAGTTGCCGTATTCGCAAAACAAAATCGATATGATTTAACTTTTTTCACTCAACAAAAATTCTGTCAGATTTCTCAAAAAAAATCTGACAGAATTAAAATTTTTCTTAATTTTTGTGAAGCAACGTAACATCACCTGATTTCATAAACGGTTTTCCATTCGAAAAACGTCCCATAACTTTCCAAATATAAACGTCTTGCGGCAAAAGTTTGCCGTGAAAATATCCATCCCAACCAATATCAATGTTATTTGTTTCAAAAACCAATATTCCTTTTCGATTATAAATTCGCAAAACGTACTCAACAACATCGCACCCAATAACAATGGGATGAAAAATGTCATTGTTTAAATCGTCATTTTTAGAGTAATAACCTTTTGTTGCTCCCGCAGTATTTGGGAAAAATGCGTTTGGAAAAACAATTTTACATTTTGGTTCAACCACTTCGATGTCAATATTCGCAGAATCTCCGCACAGCCATTCCGAGTAAGCAATTAATTTGATGGGAAAAGTTCCTAATTGATGAAAAACGTGAACAGGCGAAAAATCAGGAGAATAAGTGTTGTCTGAAAAATACCAACGATATGCCTTCGCTTTTCGAGAATCATTATTGATGACAAAAGGTTCATTGATAGTTACTTTTGTGTTCTGCGAAATCCCAATAATTGCTTGCGGTGACTGAAAAACTTCAATAGTATCAATGCACATCTCTGCCGTTGATTGGTCGGCACCAAAGACCTGCAAACGCACAATATAAATTCCCGAATACAAATATTCGTAAGTCGGATGTTGCTCCATGCTAACTCCGCCATCCCCGAAGTACCATTTACTTGAACGATATTCCTTCGATTCGTTGATAAAATTCACCTGCAACGGCGGACAACCACGATTTATAGAAACTCGAAAAGCAGCGACAGGCTGTTTTATATCGGGATAAAGATTGGAATCCACGGGCAAAACGTACAAAGAATTCAGATAGGATTTTTTGCGAACAGGAATATTCTCCTCGCGAGATTTATTTTGAGATATTTTCTTAACCTTTTTAAAACTCTTTGCAATAAACGAGAAAGGCAATTTCTCAATAACAGTATCTTTTGATTTAATTTCTAAGACAAGTTCAGAATCGCTTTTTTGCGAAATCGCTTTATTAGCCGACAAACTTGCTTTTTCGGGATAATAATAATTGGTATAAATTTGCCAAATAAAAAGCAAGAGAAGTAAAATTAAAAGAGAGACAACAGTGCGTCTTCGTAAAATTTTCCAAGACGTCTCCTGTGTGGCAGGAAGTTTGGACTCAATGTTTTCCCACACAAATTTCGAAGGTTCTGTTCCGTAGGATTCAAACTTTTTTCGAAATAAATTTTCGATATGTTCGCCCTGATGCGTCATGGTTTATTGACATTTTTGAGGTCTAAAAGTTTTTTTTGTATTAATTTCCGCGCACGCGAGTACTGCGACTTTGACGTATTGACATCAATATTCAAAATTTCGGCTATATCTTTGTGTTTATAACCTTCTATCGCAAACAAATTAAATACCATTTTATATCCTGCTGGTAATTCATTAATAATTTTTAACAATTCCTCATGGGAAAACTCGTCTTCTTCATAAGGAGAAGGATTTTCAATATCAGATTCGTTGATTCCATTGATATCGCAAAGTTGATTATGCTTTAAATTTTTATGATAAAACGTAATCGCCGTATTGACCATAATTCTTCGCATCCAACCAACAAATGAACCCTTCCCTGTAAAATCTTTGATATTGAGAAATATTTTCAAAAAACCCTCCTGCACTATGTCTTCAGCCTCAGGACGACTACTCGAATAACGAATACAAACACCCAACATTGCCGAAGCATAACGCTCGTATAGTAATTTTTGATATTTTCTATCTCCTCGCACACAGCCCTTTATGAGTTGCTCTTCGCTTACCATACTTCAATAATGTGACTAATATATTTCAAAAAAGGTTGCACTTCGACAATTAAATTTTGTAAAAAAATTCGTTTTTTTCGTTTTTTTATTTTGAGAAAATGTTTGTAAATTTTTGCCTCAAAGATAAAAAATATTTTTCATTTTTTAACATTTTCCTCGCAAAAAAGTTTAATTTTTTTTAACCTGTCAAATTCTTTTAAAATATGACAGGTTTTTAGAGATAATTTTGTTGTTAAAAATTAAAAAATTCCGTCATTTTGATAAATCTCGGCTTGCACTTCGAAAAATGGATTAATGTTTTGAGATTTTTGATTTCTCAAATTTAAAACTTCGCCCGAAATGAAGTTCAGACGAATTGTGTCACCGTTTTGCAACTCTAACGATTCTAAACTTTGATAAGTCAAAATAGGAAGTGCAGCGTTGATGGCGTTGCGTTCATAAATTGCACCAAAAGATTCAGCCAAAATAGCCGAAATCCCTAATGATTTGAAACAATCAACTGCCTGCTGACGCGAACTGCCACTGCCAAAATTCTTTTGCACAACAACAATATCGCCTTTCGAAGCCTGCTTCGCAAAATTTTCATAACCCTTGAGATTATCAAACGTATATTGACCCATTTGAGAAATATCCGTAATTGCCAAATAACGATTATGAAAAATCATATCGGTGTCAATGTTGTCTTCTTTTATGAACCAAACTTTTCCCTCAATAACGGTTGGTTTTCGTGTTTTACCCCTCTCTTTTGTATCAGAAGTTAGAGATTTTTTCTCGGAAGCAGAAAATATTGCAGGTTGAGACGGAATATCATCGGGAGTTGTAATGTAACCTGCCACCGCAGAGGCAACAACAACAGCAGGAGACGACAAATAAACGTTTCCTTTGCCCTGTTTTCCTGGAAAATTTCGATTTCCTGTTGAAATAGTAATTTCTCCAATGCCGTTTTGTCCGACTTGACCCTCAGCACAACCCGCACAGCCAGCATTGGAAATCAACGCACCTGCTTCTTTAAAAATCGAGAGAAAACCTTCGTGCAAACATTGCTTCCAAATCTCGTCTGTCGCAGGAACAATTTTGAGAATTACTCCGGGGGCAACTTTTCTGCCTTTCAAAATATTCGCCGCAATATGCATATCTTCGATTCTGCCGTTAGTGCAACTGCCCAAAAACGCAGAGTCAATTTTCGTTTTTTTAACTTTTTCCACAGAAACTGCGTCGTGAGGTTTTCCAGGAAGAGAAACCATCGGCACAAATTTACTCATATCTATTTCGAAAATTTGCGAATAAACTGCGTCAGAATCGGCTTCGAGAATTTCAAATTTGTGCTTGCTTCTTGCCTCGCAATAATCAATAATTTCAGTATTCGGCGAAATCAAAATAATAATTGCCCCCATTTCGGTTCCCATCGAAGCGATAGTGATTCTTTCGTCAAGAGTTAATCTCGAAACCTCGTCGCCGCACAATTCGATGGAATAACCTAAAAGTTTATTTGCCCCGAATGTTGCGAGTAAGTTTAAAATAATGTCTTTTGCGGAAACGTTTGTTGGTCGTTTTCCTTTGAGAATAATTTTCACTGATTCAGGCACTTTGAACCAAACTTTACCTTTTGCCCATGCTACCGCAATGTCCTGGTCGCCCATTCCTTGCCCGAAGGCGCCTATTGCTCCGAGAATATTTGCGTGAGAATCTGTCGAAACAGCGGTACAACCGGGATAAGCAAGTCCTTGTTCAACCAAGAGATGCGTTCCGATTCCTGCATTTACATCGAAAAGTCCAACATTATTTTCTCTCGCATATTGACGGCAAAGATGTTGATTTACCGCATATTTTTGGTCAGAACCACCAGGATTACAATCGAAAGTAAACACCGTTTTAGACGAATCAATAACTTGCAATTGATTATCCCTAAGATTTTTTACAACATTTGCTCCGCCGAAATCGCGTGCTGCTCGAACATCAATCTCGACATCAATAATGTCGTTTGGTTTCACAACATTATATTTCGAATGTCGAGATAAAATTTTTTCAATTAAAGTCATTCCCATAGATAGTTGATAATGAAAGGGTTAATAAAAATTTTTTCAGTACTTTGAAAGGAAAATTTTACAAATTTCTTATTTTTGAGATAAAATAGTTCACAAAAGTACAAAATTTTCGTTTGCAAAGATAAAAATAAATTCTAAAAAATGCGTTTTTTGCAGAAAAAGTTTGTATGTTGAAAAAAAATTTTTACCTTTGCAGCAAATTGATTATCAATGAAAAATTTAGCATACAAAAATTGAATTGAAATGTAATAACATAAAATTAATTTTTTAATATGGAAAACTTTATTGTCTCGGCTCGAAAATATCGCCCCGCTTCTTTTGATACCGTTGTGGGACAATCTTCGATAACCGTCACGCTCAAAAACGCAATTCTCTCGAAACAACTTGCCCATGCTTATCTGTTTTGTGGACCAAGAGGAGTTGGAAAAACAACTTGTGCAAGAATTTTTGCGAAAACTATTAATTGCTCAAATCTTTCTCCCGAAAATGAGGCTTGCAACGAATGTGAATCTTGTCACTCGTTTAATCAGGGACGTTCCTACAATATTCACGAGTTAGATGCCGCTTCGAATAATTCTGTTGATGACATACGAAATCTCATCGACCAAGTACGAATTCCGCCACAAATCGGACATTATAGCGTTTATATTATTGATGAGGTGCATATGCTTTCGTCTCAGGCTTTCAATGCTTTTCTCAAAACCCTTGAAGAACCGCCTTCTCACGCAATTTTCGTTCTCGCAACAACGGAAAAACATAAAATTTTACCCACAATTCTCTCGCGCTGTCAAATTTTCGATTTTCACAGAATGAAAGTCGAAGACACCGTTAAACATTTGGCAAACATCGCTGAAAAAGAAAATGTCTCCTACGAATTGGACGGATTAAACGTAATTGCACGCAAAGCAGACGGCGCAATGCGCGACGCACTCTCGCTTTTCGACCAAATTGTCAGTTTTTCAGGGAAAAATATCACTTATAAAAATGTTATCGAGAATCTCAACGTACTCGATTATGATTATTATTTTCGATTAACCGATTATTTTTTGCAAAGCAACATTTCTCTTTCGCTTTTAACTTTCAACGAAATTTTGGACAAAGGTTTCGACCCACATCATTTTATCACGGGACTCGCAGGACATTTTCGCGACCTTCTCGTTTGCAAAGATGAGAAAACTCTCGAACTTATGGAAGTGGGGGCAACAATTCGCGAAAATTACAAAACGCAAGCACAAATGTGCGGAATCGATTTTTTGTATTATGCACTCAATATCGCAAATACTTGCGATTTGAATTACCGCGATAGTCAAAATAAACGTTTATTGGTTGAACTCGCTTTGTTGCAATTGTCTTACGTAAATCGCAAAAAACACGAGACTTCTGTGCAGGAAACCTCTCAAACTTCGGAGCAAAAAACCGTAGAAACGGTCAAACAAAATCCTGTCGAAACAAAAACTTCAGGAATGCCTTCGATTCAAAATTTTATCAATAATATTCAAAAAAAAAATGACGAACCCAATTTAAACGCAGAAAAAAAAAATGATTTTTCTCAACTAATCTCGTCAGTTTCGCAAGATGAGGTGCGGCGAAAATGGCAAGAATTTGTTCAACCTTTGAAAAATGAAAAACCTGTTTGGTTTTCTCTAATTGGTACTCGAATACCGAATTTGAAAGATAATTTTATTATCGAGATTTCGGTCAATGCGGCTATGCAAAAAGAGAAAATCGAAAATGATATTTGTAAAGAATTGTTAAATTTCCTCCGCAAAGAGTTAAAAAATGATAAATTAGATTTAAACATTTTGGTCGTAGAAATTCCCGTAGAGAATCTGCCCAAAATGGTTTCGAATCCTGAAAAATATAAGTATTTAAGTACAAAAAATCCGTTTTTTCATAAACTTAAACAACAATTCGACTTAGATTTTTGTTCTTGATAAAAAAAAATCTGTCAAGTGTTTTTTTCACTTCGACAGATTAAAAATTTTAACATTTTTTTTATTTTTTAAACATTTTTTTATATTCAGAATGTTCTTTGATAAAAATTACCCCATTTTTCCCAACAGAATTTCGTATTCTTGTTGCTTTCGCAAAAGTTTGTAAACGAAAACCATTGAAATTCGGTTTATTTTTATCTAAACTATTGATTTTTACTTTTCCCGCAGCATGAATAAATTCCTCGTTTCCGAGATAAATTCCAACATGCTGAATGCGTTTTTTATTTTTATCGAAAAAAAACAACAAATCTCCTGCTTCAAGTTTCGAGAAATCTTTTTTTGCATCAACGGCAAAACCATTGAAAAATTGTTGGTCCGCATCTCGCGTGATAATTAAACCGTTTAAAAAGTAAATTAATTGCACAAAACCGCTACAATCAACGCCTTTGCCCGAAGTTCCGCCCCAAAGATATGGAAAACCAAGAAATTTTTTCGACCAAGAAACAATTTTTTCACTCTCAAAAGTTTGTTTATCTAAATATTTCTCAAAATCTTCGCAAAATTTCTTTTCCACAAAACCAATTCTTTTGTCAGGAAATTGAATTTTATAAAAATTTCCTTCCTCACCTATATAATTGAACACATTTCCGAGAACCAAATCAGAAATAGTTTGTGAATTTTGATTCGGCGTTTGATAGCAAAATCCAAAAAATTCTAAAAAAATCAATTTTTTCGTTGCCAGAAATTCGTTATAAGATTTAGAATCGAAAATTGTTACTGCCTCCTCGTCTGTCCAACCTTTGTATTCATCGGGAGTTTGAACGTAATACCAATAACTTTCTTTTTTCAAAACCTTAACAGGCATTCCCAAGAGTGCTTGCGTGGTCAACTCGGCGGCGTGTGTTGGGCGGGAACGCAAATTTGCAACCGATAAATTGATGATTCCGTATTGCTGTGAATATAAATTATTCACAAAAAACGTTAAAAAAATAAAAAATATCTTTCTCATTTTCGAAAAATTTTACAAAAATAATTTTTTTTTGAAAAAAAACCTGACAAAGTTAAATCTGTCAGGTTTTTTCAAAATTTATCTCACAAACAACAACTCGCGATATTTGGGCAGCGGCCACATTTCGTCATCAACAATCATTTCCAAATTGTCGATGTAATTGCGAATTTCCTCAATAAAATTGCGAATTTTGGTCGAGTAAAGCATTGCTCTTTCGCTGTAAGACTCAATTTTATTAATTTGCTTTCGTTCCTCAATCATTTCTTGCGTTTTGATTTTTATGGAATGAATCAATTCCGAGATAAGTTTAATTCCGTCAGCCGAATGTTCAACAATCGAATTTTCTTTGCCCAAAATCGATTTTGTTCCTTTGAAATTTTTGATTAATTTATTTTGGTATTGAACAGCAGTCGGAATAATGTGATTTATTGCCAAATCTCCCAAAACTCTTGACTCAATTTGAATGCGTTTTGCGTAATTTTCGACATAAACTTCATATCTTGCCTCCAGTTCTCGTTCAGAAAAGATTTTATTTTGCACAAAAAGCGAAATATTTTTTTCATTAATATACGCTTTTAACGCCTCGGGCGCCGCAGAAATATTCGGCAAACCTCTACGCTCTGCTTCTTCGACCCATTCTTGCGAATAACCGTTTCCTTCGAAGAGAATTTTTTTCGAAACTGAAATATATTTCTGTAAAATTTGCAAAATTGCCTCCTCGCGTTTAATATTTTGCGATTCTAACAAATCAATTTCTTTTTTAAACTCAACAAGTTGATTCGCAACAATCGTATTTAACGTAATCATTGCCGAAGCACAATTCGCAGACGAACCAACGGCCCGAAATTCAAATCGATTTCCTGTAAACGCAAACGGCGAAGTCCGATTTCTGTCCGTGTTGTCAAGTAAAATTTCAGGAATTTTTCCAATATCAAGTTTTAAACCTGTTTTTTGGTCGGTTTCAACTTTTTCATTCAATTTTGTCTCGATAAAATTTAACATTTGAGTCAAGCGTGTTCCCAAAAACACAGAAATAATCGATGGCGGAGCTTCGTTTCCCCCTAAACGATGTTCATTTCCTGCCGTTGCGATGCTGGCACGCAATAAATCGCAATAATCATTGACCGATTTAACAATATTTACTAAAAAAGTTAAAAATTGTAAATTGCTTTTCGCATTTTTCCCTGGAGCGAGAAGATTTATTCCTGTATCAGTTGCCATCGACCAGTTGTTGTGTTTGCCCGAACCGTTCACTCCGTTATACGGTTTTTCGTGCAGCAACGCAACGAAATGATGTTTTTTGGCAATTCTTGCCATCAAATCCATCAATAATTGGTTGTGGTCAACAGCCAAATTTACCTCTTCGAAAATCGGAGCGCACTCAAATTGATTCGGAGCAACCTCATTATGTCGAGTGCGAACAGGAATGCCTAATTTATGACACTCAATTTCGAAATCCTGCATATACGCCATCACGCGTTCAGGAATTGAACCGAAGTAATGATCTTCCAGTTGTTGGTCTTTTGCAGAACTATGCCCCATCAAAGTGCGTTGCGTCAAGATTAAGTCAGGACGAGCATTATACAAATCTTCATCAACTAAAAAATATTCTTGCTCCCAACCAAGTGTCGCAAAAACTTTTTTAACATTTTTATCAAATAATCGACAAACATTAACTGCTGCTTTGTCTAAAACGGTTGCAGATTTTAACAATGGCGTTTTATAATCAAGCGATTCTCCTGTGTAAGAAATGAAAATTGTCGGAATACAAAGCGTTTTTCCGATGACAAAAGCAGGCGAGGACGGATCCCAAGCCGTGTAACCTCGTGCTTCGAAAGTATTTCTGATTCCGCCGCTGGGAAAACTTGAGGCATCAGGTTCTTGCTGAGCGAGAAGTTTTCCATCAAAAACTTCAAAAACCTCGTTATTTTTTGCTAACTCAAAAAAAGCTTCGTGTTTTTCCGCAGTTCCTTCGGTCAGAGGGTGAAACCAATGCGTGTAATGCGTTGCCCCGCGAGAAATAGCCCAATCTTTCATTGCTGAAGCAACGTGGTCAGCAATTTTTCTGTCAATGCGAGTTCCCGTTTCGATAGCAAGCAGGACTTGCTCGTATGCGTCTTTGGACAAATATTTTTTCATTTTATGAACGTCTAAAACATTTATCCCAAAATAATCGGAAATTTTGTCGGAAGGATAATAAACTGCAACAGGTTTATGTCGCAATGCTTTTTCTAATGCCCGAAAACGAATTTTTGCCATTTGTTTTTTATAAATTTTTGGGCAAAAATAAGAAAAATTTTCGATATTTGATATAAATTTTTTGCATCAAAAGAGAATTTCAAAAATAAATTTTTAAAAACACAAAAATTTTATTAATTTTTTCGATATTTTGTTTTATCTTTGCAAAATTTTTCAAATGAAAAACATAGTTACCTCAAATTTTATTTTCTATGGAAATACAGACGAGATATAATCCTGCCGATGTCGAGGAAAAATGGTATCAATATTGGCAAAATCATCAGTTTTTTCGTTCCACACCTGATGAAAGAGAACCTTACACCATCGTTATTCCGCCGCCCAATGTTACTGGAGTGCTTCATATGGGACATATTTTGAATAATACTATTCAAGATATTTTAGTGCGAAGGGCAAGAATGCAAGGGAAAAATACTTTGTGGTTGCCCGGAACAGACCACGCTTCCATTGCAACAGAAAAAAAAGTTGTTGACAAACTCAAACTCGCAGGAATCAACAAATTTGACCTCACACGAGACGAATTTCTCAAGCACGCATGGGAATGGACCGAAAAACACGGAGGAATTATTCTCGAACAACTCAAAAAACTCGGCGCCTCTTGCGACTGGGAAAGAACCAAATTTACAATGGATGACGACCTGTCAGAAAGTGTTATTGATGTTTTCATTGATTTATATCGAAAAGGGAAAATCTACCGCGGAGTAAGAATGATAAATTGGGACCCACAAGCAAAAACCGCTGTCTCTGACGAAGAAGTTTTTTACAAAGAAGTACAATCGAAACTTTGGTACATCAAATATGCCATTGTTGACTCAAATGATGAATTTATCACCATCGCAACAACAAGACCAGAAACTATTTTGGGAGATACAGCCATTTGTGTGCATCCCGAAGACGAACGTTACTCCCATTTGAGAGGTAAAAAAGCTATTGTTCCGCTTGTCAACCGAGAAGTGCCGATAATCTTCGACGAATACGTTACCAAAGAATTTGGAACGGGTGCATTGAAAGTTACTCCTGCACACGACATCAACGACTATCATTTGGCATTAAAATATCAACTCGAAATCATTGACATTTTTACCGATGACGGAAAACTGAACGAAAAAGCACAATTTTATGTCGGAAAAGATAGATTCGAAGCACGAGAGTTAGTCGCTCAACGGTTAGGTGAGAAAACTTTAATCGTTAAAATCGAAAATTATACGAACAAAATTGGTTTTTCAGAACGCACAGACGCCATTATTGAACCAAAACTTTCGACTCAATGGTTTTTAAAAATGAAAGAATTAGTTCCTGAGGCTCTCGAAAATGTGTTAAACGACAACATTCAACTTCGCCCCGAGAAGTTTAAAAACGTTTACAGACATTGGATGGAAAACGTTCACGACTGGTGTATTTCGCGACAACTCTGGTGGGGACACAGAATTCCTGCGTATTATCTCAAGGATGAAACGCTTTCGAAAGAAGTCTTTGTCGCAAAAACTATTGAGGAAGCATTGGAACAGGCACGAAAATTGACTCGAATTAAAGTCTTGACTATCAAAGACTTATATCAAGAAGAAGATGTTCTTGACACTTGGTTTTCGTCCTGGTTGTGGCCCATTTCGGTTTTTGACGGAATTCGACATCCCGAAAATCCCGATATAAAATATTATTATCCCACAAATGATTTGGTTACAGCACCTGAAATTTTGTTTTTTTGGGTGGCGAGAATGATTATGGCGGGTTACGAATATCGAAATGAAAAACCGTTCAAAAATGTTTATCTCACAGGAACGGTTCGCGACGGTTTGGGCAGAAAAATGTCTAAATCTTTGGGAAATTCTCCCGACCCGCTTGAGTTAATCTCGCGTTACGGTGCCGATGCGGTAAGAATCGGAATGATGTTTTGCTCGCCCGCGGGTAACGATTTAATTTTCGATATGAAAAAAGATGCAAAAACCAACGAAGAAACTTATCCGCTTTGCGAACAAGGACGAAATTTTGCGAATAAAATTTGGAATGCGTTTAGATTGGTTAAAATGTGGAATATTGACAACAACATTTCACAGCCCGAATCGGCAAAAAACGCCATTTTGTGGTTTGAAAATTACTTGAACAAAGTTATTGCAGAAATTGATGAATTGTTTAAAGATTTTCGCATCTCGGAAGCGTTGATGACCGTTTATAAATTGTTTTGGGACGATTTTGCCTCGTGGTTTTTGGAAATGGTAAAACCTGCGTATCAAATGCCGATAGATTCGAAAACTTATGAGTCAACAATTCAATTTTTCGATTCTTTGCTTCGACTTTTGCACCCATTTATGCCGTTTATCTCAGAAGAGATTTGGCAAATGCTTGAGCAGCGAAAAGACGGAGAAAGTATTGTTATCGCACAAATGCCTGTTTCACAAATTTTTGATAATCAAGTTATTAGCCGTTTCGAAGAGGCACGAGAAATCGTTGCAAATATTCGAACTATTCGACAAGAGAAAAATCTTTCACCCAAAGAGAGTTTAATTTTAGAGATTCTTGCCGAAGAGGAAAAAACAGGTTTTTCTGAAATTATCAAAAAATTGTCAAATATTTCGGAGATTCGCTTTGTGAAGGAAAAACCGCAAACAGCAATTGCTTTTTTGGTAAAATCAACAGATTATTATGTGCCGTTGAGTGAAAAAATCGATATTGCTGAGGAAATTTCGAAGTTTGAGAAGGAATTAAAGTATTTCGAGGGGTTTCGAGATTCTATTTTGATGAAATTGTCCAATGAAAAATTTGTGTTAAACGCAAAAAATGAAATTCTTGAGAAGGAAAGAACCAAACTCGCTGACGCAGAATCGAAAATTTACGCAATAAACGAACAAATTGCCCGTTTAAAATAATGAAAATGAAAACTTCTCTCGCAAAATTTTTGTGAGAGAAGTTTAATTAACCAATTTTCACCCCAATAACTAAAATATCATCCGTTTGCTGTTGATATTTTTGCCAAGAATTTAATTCTTTCTCTAGTGAATTACCCCTTTGCTAAAGACAAAGGGGCTTCTATTGAATGCGTTGCATTC
>DYQK01000100.1 GCA_020719385.1 Rikenella microfusus
TTGAGCGTGTCGACAAGGAATTGCAGGAATACAAAAAAGCGTTGCGAGAGGAGAAGAAGATTTCGAAAGCAAAAGACAAAGAATTGCAGAAAAAAGCGAAGGAGTTGGAAAAACAGCGTTCGGTTATTGAAAATTTAGTTCGCAGTTTGTTGCTTGCGGGCAAGTCGAAAGAGGAAATTTCAATATTGACAGGAATTTCTGTTTCAAATATTGAAAAATTAATTTAATTTTATCTAAAATTTTTGATTCGTTTTTGAGTAAAAACAATTCATTATGTCATTGAAAATTAAACAATTAAATCTAAATATAGTTCAGTCCATTCGTGGAAAATTTCGAGTTTTTCTCGGAATAATTGTTGTTTTGTTTGTCTTGTCGGCAATATTTTTCGGCTATTCCATACAAAAAGTTTTTCATTATCGGGATTATCGCAATCAAATCAATACAACAGTTATTGAGTATTTAACGATGAGACGTTTGGAACAACAATTCTTGGCAACTTACAGCGAGGATAATGACTTTTTTCGTTTGGCTCGGAATAGTTATTTGGAACGTTATGAGTCGTCATATTCAAAATTAATTGAAAATATTACGATTTTACAGGAGCATAATTTAACTTCTGTTTTGTTTTTAAACGAAACAATTTTGAAATTTCACGAGTCAGTGGAAGAATCTCATACGATTTTTCAAGATCTAACGCGAAAAATTTATGAACGCGGTTCTAACGAAACAGGGATTATCGGAAATATGCGTATTGCGCAAAAAGCTGCTTTCGCAAATGTTTCTCATTCCGTTTTGCGCGATTATATTATTCAACTGCGAAAAATCGAAAATGATTATTTACAGGGGAAAAATTCATTATATCAACAACAATTTATAAAAACTTTCGAAGAGTTAAATAAATATTTGTCGGGCAATCGAAATAATATCGAGGTTGATTCTTTGGGATATTTAAACGTAGATTCTTTGCGTTCAACAGACGAGGAGAGACGTTTTATCGTCAATATGAATGATTATAAACGTTATTTCATTATTTTGATTCGGATAAATAATGAAATTGGCATATCTTCTTCCGACGGTTTAATCGGTGTTTTGAACGAAAAATCGTATTCTATTGACAATAAAATCAAGAAGTTACAAAAATTAAGCACGGATGAAAAAGAAAAAGCAGTTTCTGAATCGAATTTGAATATGTACATTTTGCTGATTTTGATTCTGTTGATCTTAGTTTTGTACATTCTTTATTTTGCGAGGAAAATCACTCAGCCATTGTATTTGCTGCGGGAATATTTAACTCCTTTGGGGAAAGGAATTTTGCCTGAATCATTGCCTGATGTGAAGAAACAAGACGAACTGAGCGAGATGCAGTTAGCAGTAAATGATTTAATTACGGGACTTCGCAAAACCACGCAGTTCGCTGCAACCATCGGAAATAGCGTTTTTAACACAGATTTTAAACCTCTCAGTGACCAAGATGCCTTGGGAAATTCTCTTTTAGATATGAGAGAAAATCTCACAAAAGCAAAGCAAGAAGAGGAAAAACGAAAATATGAAGACAGTCTTCGAAAATGGACTAACGAAGGTTTAGCGAAATTTAGCGATATTTTGCGACAAAGTACAAGCGATTTAAACGTATTAGCCGCAAGTATTATCAAAAATTTGGTTCATTATCTCAATGCAAATCAAGGTGGACTTTTTATTTATAACGAGAATGACAAAGATGACGTATATTTGGAGTTAATCGCAATGTATGCGTATAATCACGAGAAACGCAAGCAAAAGAAAATCTATCTCGGCGAGGGGTTAGTCGGAACGTGTGCGGTGGAAAAAGCAACAATTTACATGACAGATGTTCCTGATAATTATTTGAATATTACGTCAGGACTTGGTGGAGCAAATCCGCGAAGTTTGTTAATTGTTCCGTTAAAGTTGGATGAGCAAATTTTTGGTGTTACTGAGATTGCTTCTTTTCAAAAATTGGGAAAGCACGAGATAGTTTTTGTGGAAAAAGTTTCTGAAAGTATTGCATCAACACTTTCGATTGCCCACATCAACGCAAGAACGGCAATTTTACTCGAACAGTCGCAACAACAGGCAGAGGAAATGGCGGCACAAGAGGAGGAAATGCGGCAAAATTTGGAAGAATTGCTCGCCACACAGGAAGAATCTGCCCGCAGAGAAGCAGAGTTGAACAGCATTTTAAACGCAATAAACACTTCCTCGTTAGTTATTGAGTACGATTTGAACGGAAAAATATTAGAGATAGACAACGAATATTTGAAATTGTTAGAAGCAACGCGAGACAGAGTTGTCGGTAAATATCAGTCCGATTTGACAGGTGTTGAAAGAATTAGCATTCAATATCGCGATTTTTGGAATGAACTTTCCCGCGGCATAACAATAAGAAATGTTCAACAAATAAAATTCGAAAACCGAGAGATTTGGGTTACCGAAATTTATACTCCGATTTTAGATTCAGGCGGTGAAGTTGTCAAAATTTTAAATTTGGCAAGCGACATAACACAGAACAAAAAATTAGAGATTGAACTTCGCGAGCAAGCAGACGTTATGGTCGCACAAGAGGAGGAAATGCGGCAAAATCTTGAGGAATTGCAAGCAACGCAGGATGAGATGGAGCGAAAACAGCAAGAACTTGAAGAGGCAAATTTAAAAATGAAATCCTCGCAAGATGAAATGGAGAAAAAACAGCAGGAACTTGAATCTGCAAATAAAAAAATGAGGGCAAATGAGGAAGTTTTGAAAAAAGCCTTCGAGAAGATGAAGGAAACAGAGAAAAAAGTGAAAGAACAAAATGCCGCACTTCTCAAAGCACAGGAAGAGCTGCGTTTAAAAGAAAATAAATTGCTTGAGCAAAACAGTTATGTGACCGACCAACAAGAGGAATTGTTGCAAAATCTTGAGGAATTAAAAGCCGCTCAGGAGGAAATGATGCGTAAAGAATCGGAATTGCAAGGTTTTCTCGAAGCCGTCAACGCCGCTTTGATAAAAATTGAGTACGACCCCGATACAACAATTTTAAATGTGAACGAAAACTTCTTGGCAGAAAGCAATTTACAATTAAATCAATTTATTGGTCGTAAAGCTGTAGATTTTATTTCGACAGAAGAGGGTAAAAATGAATTTCGAGAAATGTGGAAAAGAGTACTCAACGGCGAAATTATTAAACAAGAATCCGAACTAGGTACAGATGCTGAAAATAAACGTTGGTTGTACACAATTTATGCCCCTGTCAAAAACGAAGAAGGGGAAGTTGTGAAGGTGATCAATCTTTCCAATGATATTACTAAACAAAAATTGCTTGAGATTGAGGCAAAAGAACAGGCACAAAAATTGGAACATCAACGTTCCGTGATGCAACAACATTTGAAAAAACTTACCGCTACGCAGAAAGAAATGTCTCGCAAAGAAGCAGAATTGCGTGGTTTAATCGAAGCTGTTGATGTTGCGTTGATAAAAGTTGAATACTCCACCAACGCAGAATTTATTTCTGCAAACGAAAATTTCGAGAAAGCAACGGGTTATTTGCAAAAAGATTTAATCGGAAAAAGTGTTCGCGAATTGTTGCCCGAAGGAGAACACGAAAAATTTAATCTCATGTGGGAAAACCTTTTGAAAGGAATAATGTTTAACGGCGAGGTGAAACGCAGAAAACTCAACGGCGACGAAGAATGGTTGCACGTTTCTTACTCTCCCGTCAAGGATGATGAGGAAAATATTATTAAAATTTTGTATTTAGGTGTTGATATCACAAAACAGAAAATGTTGGAAATTGAGGCAAATCAGAAAGCGTCTCAGCTGGCAGAGAATTTGGAAAAACTTAGAATTGCCCAAGAGGAAATGGAAAAACAAAATCGAGAAATCGAAAAAGCAAAGCAAAAACTTGAGGTCAACGAAGTCATTTTGCGAAAAGCACTTCAACACGCAAAAGATAGAGAAAAAGAAATCAAAGAAATGAAAGTCGAGTTGGAAAAAGAATTCGAAAAGCAAACCGTAGAGTTGCGAATCAAACATATCGAGATGCAAAGTCTTGCTCTTGCCGTTGATAAAGCACTTCTTCGCGCCGAATATGCTCTAGATGGAACAATTCTAAGCGTAAATCAAACTTATTGCGAGATAAATAATACCACAGAACAAGAAATTATCGGCAAAAATGTTCGCAGATGGATTCCCGAACGCGATAAAGAAAATTTCGAAAAACTTTGGAAAACCGTTGTTGAACAAGGAAATGCAGTCAGATATGAAGCACTGCGAGTCATCGGAGAAGGAGAAAGATGGATATTAACCATTTATCAACCAATGATAGACCAAGAAGGCAAAGTAATGAAAATTTGTTATCTCGGTGCAGACATTACAGAAAGCAAACTCATGTCGCTGCAAATTCAGAAACACGTTGAAGAATTAAAAATCTTAAAAGCCGATGTTGACAAAGAATTGGAAAAAAAGAAAACCGAAATTCGAGGCGTTATTCAAGCAGTTGACAGCGTTTTAATCGAAGGCGAATACGATATTGACGGAAATATTTTGAGAGTAAATCAAAATTATGAAGAAGTTACAGGGTATAATTCGGAATTTCTTATGGGCAAAAATGTTCGAATGTTTGTCGCAGAAGAGGACAAAGAAAACTTCGAAAAACTGTGGCAAAAAATTAGAGAAGGCGAAATTTTTAAAGGTTTAACAAAACGAAAAGTCGCACAGCGAGAAGTTTGGTTAATGGCTTCTTATACTCCTGTGAAAAACGAAAAAGGTGAGGTTTACAGAGTTTATTATTTGGGACAAAACATTACTGAAGCGAAAATTTTGGAAATAACTGCCCAAAAACAATTAGAAGAAACCTCGCGAAAACAAAACGAAATCGCCGCAATTTGGGAGTCGCTGCAAAAAACTGTCGGAACTTTTGAAATGAATCGAGAAAGAAAAATTATTTCAGCAAATGATATTTTCGCTAAAATGATTCGTCAAAAAACAGAAGATTTTATTGACAAAAAACATTCAGAACTTATTTTGTACAACAAAATAAACCAAGAAGAGTACGAAATGATGTGGGAAAACTTCGAAGGCGGCATAAGTTATATTATGGAAATAGTTTATCAAACTTCGAAAGGCGAAATTTGGTTACACGAATCTTATACGCTGTTGCAAAACGAAAACGGTGAACTCGAAAAAGTCGTTGCTATTGCAGTAAATCTCAATAAATAAATGAAAATTTTATCAATAATACTTTTAGATGATTGTTTAGATGGAACAAAATTATACGAAATAGAATTTCACGAATCTATTGAAAAGTCATTTATTGATTTTTTGGGAAAACACGGCAGTTTGCAATATTTTTCCCACACGCAATTACCTTTTTTTCGAATCTCTTTTGAAAAATTAAATTATATCAAAGGTGTTGAAGGGAAAAATAGATTGCGAATTTTCGTTTCCAATGAACATTTTTTAACACATTTTAAAAATTTGTGCATCTTATGGGAAAAGAATTAAAAAAATATTTCGAGAAAGCAAATCAAATTGGCGGTGTAAAAGCACAAATGCGTTTATCTTTGATAACAAAAATGTCAATAATAAAAGCAAACAACGAGCCAGACACACCTGAAAATATTCAAAAATTTGAGGAAGCACTCAAAGAAATTCAAAAAGAAATTTCTTCTACCTAAAATTTTTCAAAATCATGGCAGAATTTAAAAAAAACTCTCTTATTGTCGAACATAAATTTGACACAAAAACGAAACGGCATTATCTGAACAATACGCAGACCGTTTTTCATTGTCATCATTATACAACTCTTTACACGCAGCTCGCCTTAGACGCAGGAGAAACTGTTTTGCTTCAAAATGTTGCGGAAGAATCTTTTTTCGATTTGATTTCGAATTATTTCGAAACACATAATATTGAAAATTTAGACGAAAAAGTTGATATTGCTTGCGAATATTATGCTGCGTTGGGCTTAGGCGATGTAAAAGTTCGGTTCCTCGGTGAAGATTCAGGCGAGGTCATCTCGGAACATTCACACATTGAACAAGGTTGGTTAAAAAAATGGGGAAAATATGACAAAACTGTTAATTATATAGGTTGTGGTTATGTCGCAGCAATGTTTTCTGCTATTTTAGACAAACCAATCGGCACGTTTTTTGTTAAAGAACATCAAAGTATTGTCAAAGGAGACAAATTTACAATGTTTAAAATTGTTAAAAAGTAAAAAAATGGCTGTTAATAGAAAAAAAATCATTGAAGATTTGTCAAAAATCGAAATTCTTGGCAACGAAAACGGATTAATAGAGAAATTTAACGTCTATGTTAATCAACTTCCGATTCATTTTTGGAATGGTTTTGCCGAAAGATTAACCAACAAAATTGCCCCCGACCTATTGGAAGCAACCGAATATCTCTTGATTCACGCAGGACAAAATTGCGGTTATCACACAGGATATGGAATAATAAAATCAGAGGAATGGGAAGCTGTTGTTGCCCCAATGATAGAAACGAAAGAAGACATTTTACACGGAGCATTCGCCGTATTGACCGCATGGGGATGGGGTAACGCAGAGATTGTCGAACTTTTGCCAAACGAAAAAATGGTCGTCAGAGTGTACAATTATTACGAATCAGATATCGTTAAATACGGCAAAACAGACAAAATGAGTGCTTATATGTTACGCGGAATTTGTGCGGCATTTTTTTCACTCGCCTACGGCGGCGAATATTCACCTAACGGAGACAACGCATTGAAATACAATTGTTTACAAACAAAAGGAATCGAATGCGGAGACGAATATGGCGAATTTATTGTTACACCGAATTAAATTTTTTTAACCACAAAATTTTTTGAAAAATGATTTTCGAATTAGAAGGAAAAGTTATAGAAGTTTTGCCCGAAGTTTCAGGAGAAGGCAAAAACGGAAAATGGGTCAGATGCGATTTTGTTATTGAAGTGCCTGCGGGACAATATCCGCAGCGAGTACTCTTCTCGGCTTGGCAAGACAAAGTCGAAGCAATTAAACAATTTCAGAAGGGAGAATATGTAAAAGTTGCGTTCTCTATCAGTGCGAAGGAATTTAACGGCAGATGGTTCAATGATGTGCGTGCCATTCGTATCGAAAAGCCATCCGTTTCGACTAACGTTCAGCAACCTGTTACGCAACAAAATGCAGGACACACAACATCTCAGGTTCAACCACCAACGACTAACATCTCGCAACCTGTTGATAATTCGACAACTTACGTAAATACTTATGAAAAAGATGAGGAAATTACTCCTCCAACTGATGACGATTTACCTTTTTAAACAAAAAAAAGTTCTCAAAAAAAAATTTGAGAACTTTTTTATCAAAAAATTTGTAAAACATTTTTTTTTTTTAATTTTGTCGCACAAAGATATTAATTTTTTGTAATGAAAAATTTACAAAAAATACAGAAAAATATTCTTTTCAAAATGTATTTTTTGAAACTTAAAAAGAAAAAATTCGTAAAAATGAGAAAGATTTTGTTATTTACATTTTTGTTTTGTCTCAAATTTGGTTTTTCCCAAGAATTAAGTCCCGAACGCAAACAAGCAGTTGACTCGCTCGCAATGGAAAAAGTACGAGATTTGAGCAAATATATTTCAGTTATCGGCGATAAAAGCACTGCATATTCCGAAGCAATGAGAGTTATTGACCGAGCAACCGAGTTGTTTATGGACAGCAGCGTAATTGGAGTTTCCGATTTATCAACAACAGACGTGCTTTATTTGCCCGTGAAAGAATATTTTGAACGTTTAATGCGTTTAAATTACAACAAAGTTGAGATTGAGTGGTTCAAAATTCAATATATTAGCGATCTTGTGCGTCAGCCAAACGGCATTTATGTCGGAGTAATAACGATTTTTCAACGTTTTAAAGCATACTCGAAAGAAGGTTTAGTCTATCAAGATGTTACTAAAAAGGACATAACTATCTATGTTGAGCGAAAACAAACGCAAATAAATGGTCGTTTAATTGGGTTTTGGGACGTAATGCTTGGCGATATTCGGGTAAAAGAGACAACAATTAGGTAAAAAAAGAAAAAAAAAATCAGATTTTAAGAAATTTGGCTTGTTTATTGACAGATTTTTGTTGAAAAATTAATTTTTTCAATAAATTGTCATTTTGATATAAAAATTTGAGAAAAAAATTTTTTTTTCGAAAAATGTTTTTATCTTTGCAAAGTGAAAATTTGAAAAAAATAAAAAAAATTTAATTTGCTTGTTTGTTTTTCTGAAATATTTTGTATCTTTAACAAGCAATAAAAATTTTCGGGAATTGCTTTTTATCATTGAAAATCAAAGAGATAATAAAAATTGAGAATCATTTCTCGTAAAAGAATTCGGTATGAAAAAGTATTTTTACCTTTTAGTTTTTGTATTTTTGTGTTTTTTGAGTAAGACACTTAATGCACAAGGTTTTACAGAATGGGAAATTCGTGCTGCTTATATTTACAAAATTAGCGATGCTGTCGAATGGCTTGATGAAGAGAAATTCACCAAGTATCAAATTGCTGTGTTTGAGGACGACACAACAATGATTGACGAGTTGCAAAATATGGCGAAGTTAAGAAAAATCAAAGAAAAACCCATTGAGATAATAAAATATCGAGATTTTAAAGATATAAAAACGCCGCAGATTCTTTATGTGAATGAAGAACGTGCCTCTGCAGAGATGTATTCGATTTTTGATGGTTTGCGTGAGAAGAATATCTTGATAATTAGCGATAATTGTAAGACGAAGGAAGTTGTAATGATAAACTTTTTTTACACCGATGATACTCGGAAGAATATCAATTTTGAGATAAATCCGCGTGCTTTGGAGTGGAGAAATATTAAGGCAATGGTAAAATTGCAGCTTTTGAAGGGCAAAGAGATTGATGTTCGGAAAATTTATGAAGAGCAAAAAGAAATGTTGAAGCGTGAACGCGAGGTTACGCAGAAATTAAAAGATGAAATAGAAGTTCAACGTAAAGAGTTGGATCGTCAGACCGCCGAGATTGAGAAGCAAAAGAAAATGATAGAAATTCAGAAGTCCGAGATAGGCGAGCAGCAGAAGAAGATTGACGAGCAAAAGCAAAGTTTGGGCAAACTTTCAGAAGAAGTGCAAAAACAACAGAATTTATTGAATGAAAAATTGGCGATTTTAGCAAATCAAGAGAAGGAAATTAAGAAGAAAGAAGAAGAAATGCGAATCAAAACTGGAGAAATTGAGAAACATAATGAAAGATTGAAAAACTTGAACAAGGAGGTAAGCGAGCAGGAAAAGCGAATCGCAACGCAGAGAGAAATTTTAAAAAACCAAGATGAAACCATTCAAGAGCAAGGATACGCAATTATCGTATTTATCGTTTTCTTGATTTTACTTGTGTTTTTGGCATTTTTCATTTACAGAAGTTACAAAATTAAGAAAGAGATAAACAAAAAACTTAAGGAAAAAAACATTGCGATAAGCAAGCAAAGTGCCGAGATTCAACAGCAGAAAGAAGAAATTCAGTCGCAGGTAGAGCAGTTGGCGTTGATAAATAAGGAGTTAGAAAAGTTGTCTATTGTTGCCAGCGAGACAGATAACGCCGTAATGATTATGGACGGGAAGGGAAATTTTGAATGGGTCAATGAGGGTTTTACCCGTTTATATGGTTTTACGCTTCCGCAACTTATCACAGAACGAGGCGATAATTTTCTTACAACATCGTCAAATTCTCAAAAAACAAAAGAAGTTTTTCAGCGATGTTTGAGAAATAAGGAATCGGTGATTTATGAGTCTGTTGTTGTTACTCGTTCCAATGAAAAAATTTGGGTACAAACGACTGTTACTCCTATAATGAACGATTTATACGAGGTTATAAAATTAGTTGCGATAGATTCTGATATTTCGAAATTAAAAGAAGCTGAGAACGAGATTCGTCAACAAAGTGAGGAACTTTTGGCACAACGAAATGAGTTAGAAGTGCAAAAGAATCACATCGAACTGCAAAATGAAAGTATCAAAGCAAGTATTCGTTACGCTTTGACAATTCAGCAAGCTATTTTACCTCTCGAAAGTGCGATGTCCAAAGTGTTCAATTATTTCCTAATTTATCGTCCCAAAGATATTGTTTCGGGAGATTTTTATTGGTATCATCTTATTCCAGGACACGAGGGCAAGAATGATAAATTCTTGGTTGGCGTTATTGACTGTACAGGTCACGGTGTTCCTGGTGCGTTCATGTCAATGATTGGAAGTCGTTTATTGAACGAAATTGTTATTGAGAAGAAAGTCCATCATCCTGCTTTGATGCTTGAGATTTTGAACAAAGAGATTCGTATGGTTTTGAAGCAAGACCAGAGCGACAACAATGATGGAATGGATGTATGTTTATGTTTATTCGAAAAAATTTACGAAAAAGATTCGAAAAATATCGAAAAACCCAAAATAAAAATTACCTTTGCGGGTGCAAAATCGCCGTTGTTTTATTACGCTCTTTCGGAGAAAAAAGTTGAACGCGTTAAGTCTGACCGCAAACCTATCGGCGGAATTCGAGCCACAAAACACAACGAAGCATTTACCAGCCAAGAGATAATTTTAAACGAAGGTGATATGGTTTATCTGAGCAGTGATGGTTTTATTGACCAAAATAATGCAGAACGAAAGCGTTTTGGCACTCAGAAATTCACTGAAATTGTGGAAAGAATTGCTGAATTATCTGTAAAAGAGCAAAAAACAGTTTTAGAGAAGGAAATGGCAATTCATCAACATCGCGAGGAACAACGTGACGATATTACCATCTTGGGAATAAAACTTTAAAAATTCGAAAAAAATGGAGACACCTACAAAATTTAACTTATTTGAGTATTATAAATTGTTTAGTCAGCAGGATATTCAAATTTCCTATAAAGGTCCCATCGATGAACGCATCTTGTCGGTGATAGGTAATTATATCGAAGTGATTTTAGGTAAAAATCCCAAAGCGAGCAAAAAGATTTTTTCCATTTTTATTGAACTGGCACAAAATGTTTCGTTTTACTCTGCTGAATTTAATGAACTCACTGACGGCAAAGAAATCGGAGTAGGAACATTAGTCGTAGGTGAATTTGGAAATTATTATACTTTTGTAACAGGAAACGTCGTACGCAACGAGGACATCATTCCTGTCATTGAAAAGTGCGAAATAATTAATTCTCTCGACAGAGACCAGTTGCGAGAATATAAACGAAATCAAAGACGTTTGCCTCCAGGCGTAAAAGGCGGCGGTAACATTGGGCTAATTCAAGTTGCCTTAACCTCGTGTAACCCACTGGACTTCGAGGTTACACCTATCAATGAAAATTATTCATTTTTTTCTATAGCAGCCAAAGTCGACAAAGAATAAAAAACTTACAAAACTCAATTTCGTATGGAAGATTTAAAAATTCAAGGTTCACATCAGAACTTCTTTATTCCAACCGTGAATTTTAATGCCAAAACAGGTATTTGCGAAATTTCGGGAGAATCCTTCTTGGAAGATACTGTCGAATTTTATCGCCCACTTATTGAATGGTTAACCGAATACACAACCGAATTAAAACGACCAATAGCGTTTATCATAAAGTTAACTTACTTCAACACCAGTACCTCAAGATGTATTCTTGACATTCTCAATTTATTAAAAGAATACGAAGATGAAGGTGGAGAAGTGCTTGTCAATTGGCATTATGATGAAAACGATGCCGATATGGAGGAAGACATTGAAGACTATATGATAGACACAGGATTGAAAATCAATCTCATTCCATTCTAAAAATCTGAAAATATGGTCTTTTTTGACAAGGTTGCCGTGGATTTATCAAAAAAAATGAAGCCACTATGAAAGATATTTATATACAAGGTTCAAGAGATGTTTACATTGTCCCGACAGTAAAATTTCTTGCAAAGCAAGGTTCGTGTGAAATTTCAGGAGAATCCTTCTTAGAGGAAACTATAAAATTTTATCAGCCACTCTTTGAATGGCTGCGAGAGTTTACCGCTGAAATACGAAAACCGATAACTTTTAATGTGAAACTCACATATTTTAACACAAGCACTTCCAAATGTATTCTTACGCTGCTTGGAATTCTCAAAAAATTTGAGGATGACGGAGGCGAAGTGACCGTTAATTGGTTTTACGATGAAGATGACGAAGATATGAAAGATGATATTGAAGATTATGTTGTTGATTCAGGAATGAAAATAAATTTAATTCCATTAGATTAACTCAAATACCACCTCAAAGGTGGTTTTATTTTTTTGTTTATGAAAAAGTTAACTGTCCTTTCTGTCAATATTTCTGAAAAAAAAGGTACAATAAAAAAATCTGTCAATGAAATTTTTGTCGAAAAAACAGGAATTCGCAATGACGCACACGCAAGCAACGAAGGAATCCGACAAGTAAGTCTTCTCGGAACGGAAAGTATCTATAAATTTGTCAGTGATACAGGAAAAAAAATCGAATTCGGTGAATTTGCAGAAAATATCACTACTGAAGGAATTTTGTTGTACGAATTAAACGTTGGTGATAAATTGCAAAATGAAAATGTTATTCTCGAAGTTTCGCAAATCGGCAAGGAATGTCACGGAACAACTTGCAATATTTTTAAACAAGTTGGAAAATGTATTATGCCGACAGAAGGAATTTTTTGTATTGTTCTCAAAGAAGGCATTTTAAAACCAAATGATTCGCTTTTTCTTGTGCAGAAATAAAATTTTATTGAAATCAGGTGATGTTTAAGTTTTCAATGAAAATTAAACATCACCGTTTTTTGAAAAAGTTTACAAATTTTCGATTTCTGATTTTGTTAAACCTGTTTTTTCAATAATT
>DYQK01000025.1 GCA_020719385.1 Rikenella microfusus
CTAAGAAGCCCCTTTGTCAACAGCAAAGGGGTAATTCACAATTCACAATAACCATCTTTTCAAACAGAAAAATAATTATCTTTGCATTCTAAAATATTTTCACAAACAAATGTACGAAAATTTATCTGAAAAAATAAAAATCGAAGCAAAAAATCTTGGTTTTTCTGCTTGCGGAATCACAAAACCTGCGTTTTTGGAAAACGAAAAAATTTTTCTCGAAAATTGGTTGCAGAAAAAAATGAACGCCGAGATGTTTTATATGGAAAATCATTTCGAAAAAAGAATAAATCCGTCTTTGTTGGTCGAAAATGTGAAGTCAATAATTGTCGTTTTGTGGAATTATTTTATTGAAAATCAACAACTTAACGCAGAAATTCCTAAAATCTCAAAATACGCAATATTCCCTGATTATCACATTTTTTTGAAAAAAAAACTCTCACTTTTGGCAGAAAAGATTGAGAAATTAACGGAAAAAAATATTTCGTATCGTTGTTTTGTAGATTCTGCCCCGATTCTTGAGCGAAGTCTTGCCCTGCGAAGTGGGTTGGGTTTTATTGGGAAAAATACGAATTTTATCGCAAAAAATTTGGGTTCTTACGTTTTTATTGCAGAAATTTTTATAGATTTGCCTCTTGATTTTGATTCTGAGATTGAGAATAAAAATGTTTGCGGAAAATGTTTGCGTTGCGTGAATATTTGCCCGACAAAAGCAATTCTTGAACCGTATGTTTTGGACGCAAACCGTTGTCTCGCGTATTGGACCATTGAAGCGAAAAGCCCGATTCCACAAGAGATTTCAACAATTTTGAAACGAGAAAACATTTTATTTGGATGCGATTTGTGTCAAGAAGTTTGCCCGTATAACTCTAAACTTTCGCAACAAAAACATTCAGAATTTTCTCCCAATTTTTTTCTTTTCGAGATGGAAAAACAGGAATGGAAAAATCTTTCGCAAGAATCTTTTAACAAAATTTTTAAAAATTCTCCAATTAAACGGGCAACATTTCAGAAAATTCAAGAAATTTTACAAATTTTAACATAAATTTTTATGCTAAAAGCAAAAAAACGTTTGGGACAACATTTTTTAATTGATAAAAATATTTGTCGCAAAATTGCATCAGAGATTCGTACAGAAAACTTTGATTATCAACTTGTTGAGTGTTTAGAAATTGGTGCTGGACAAGGAATTTTAACAGAATTTTTATTCGAAAATAAAAATTTGGATGTCAAAACTTTCGAAATTGATGCGGAATGTATTCCTGTTTTGCAAAACCGTTTTCCTGATAAAAAAGAGAAAATTTTATTTCTCGATTTTTTAACGTATAACATTGAAAATCAACACATTAAACCGTTTATTTTAGTCGGAAATTTGCCGTATAACATTTCGAGTCAGATATTTTTTAAAGTTTTGGAACATAAAAATATGGTGCAAGAATGCGTTTTTATGATTCAAAAAGAGGTTGCACAAAGAATTGCGGCACCGGCGGGCAATAAAATTTATGGAATATTAAGTGTTTTTTTGCAAACTTTTTACAATATTGAGTATCTTTTTTCGGTTTCGCCGAATGTTTTTTTGCCTCCGCCAGCGGTGCAGTCTGCGGTAATTCGGCTGACGAGAAATGAAACAAAAACTCTGAAATGCGAGGAAAAAAAGTTTTTCTTTGTCGTGAAAACAGCGTTTAATCAACGAAGAAAAATGCTTCGCAATTCGTTAAAATCAATTTTAAACGAAAATGTTGATGAGAAATATTTATCTTTGCGTCCTGAAAATTTAACTTTTTCTGATTTTATAGACCTAACTTGCCAAATTTTTGAAAAATAAATGAGAATTTTTATTTTTTTTATTTTGTGTTTTGAAAAAATTTTCGCTCAAAATGTTGAAAATCAACAATATAAATATCAAATGGCGGCAAATTATTCTTTCGCAACAATTTTTGCTCATCATCCTGCGATAGAATATTTGATAAAAAATCGTTGTCAAAAAATTGATATTTCGCTTGGTTGGAAAACTTTTGGGGAAAAATCTTGGCAGCATTTATATAATTTGCCGATTTGGGGCGTTGGAATCAGTGCGGCAGATTTTGGAAATCCCGAAATATTGGGAAAAGGTTTTGCGAATTATCTTTTCTTAGACATTCCGATTCTCAAAAATCAACGTTTTGAAATTTCTTATCGCACTTCTGCAGGCATTTCGTATGTTACAAAAATTTTTGATAAAAAAAATAATTTTTTCAATATTGCCATCGGGACAAATACGAATGTTTATTTTGACCTTGCGTTTTTGTTTAAATTCTTGATAAACAAGCAATTACAATTTTATTCAGGTTTTTCTCTCACGCATTATTCCAATGGAAGAGCGAAAACGCCGAATCAAGGAATTAATTTAGTTTCGTTTTTGGGAGGAATAAATTTTGATTTTGCAAAAACTTCTGCGAATACTTTTGAGAAAAATTTCTCTCAAAAAAGTTATGGTTTCTCAATATTTTTGGCAGGCGGACTTAAACATCATAATTTTTTAGATGAAAATAGATATTTTGTTGCTTCTTGCGTTTTTGATGCGTATAAAATTCTCAATGCGAAGCGGCAAATCGGTGCAGGAATCGATATTTTTTACGATGGAGCAATAAAAGACGAATATTCGCAAGATTCGGTTTTTATCTCTGATGCGA
Source organism: Rikenella microfusus (assembly GCA_020719385.1). GTDB lineage: Bacteria > Bacteroidota > Bacteroidia > Bacteroidales > DYQK01 > DYQK01. The sequence continues at coordinate 2,670 of DYQK01000025.1, forward strand.
GGAACTTGATTTGTGCAGGTTTTCATCTCTCTCACGAGTTAATTATTCATAAATTTTATTTCTCTGTTCAGCCGGGTTTTTATTTTTACTCGAAAAAAAAAGAAGACAAATATTTTTATCAAAGAATCGGGCTAAAATATCGATTTTCTGAACATTTCTTCTCCAATATTTCTCTGAAATTTTATTTGTTCAAAGCAGATTTTATTGAGTGGGGCATTGGTTATTGTTTTGAAAAATAAGAAAACCACCGTTCCTTGCGAAACGGTGGAAAAACAAACAATTATGAAAACGAAAAAATGCCAAATTATTTGATGACTTTTAATTCTTTGAGAGTTTCCTCTATAAGTTGCCAAGTACGTTCAATATCGTTGTCTAAACCAACAGAAAATCGCACTAAACCTGAAGAAAGTCCCATTTCTATTTGGCTTTCAAGAGGCACTTCTGAAGAAGTACTGCTTCCCGAATTGCTGAACAACGTTTTGAAGTAACCCAAACTTACTGCCAAATAACCAACACCGCGTTTTTGCATTCCTTCCATAGCAGCAGCGGCTAAGTCTTTGGTTTTCAAGTCAATAGCAATCATTCCGCCGAAGCCGAAGGAAGGATTCATTATTTCCTTCATCTTCTGATGTCCCTTGTCATCTTCGAGACCTGGATAAACTATTCTTATTCCTGTTTCTTTAAATTTCTTTGCTAAAAACATCGCATTACTGCTGTGTTGTCGCAAACGAATGTGAAGAGTGTGTAAATTTTTCAAAATATTTGCTGAACGCAACGGGTCAAGAACGGGACCAAGAAGCATACAAGTGCCTGTGTTTACATTCGAAAGTGCGTTGATAAAATCGGCTGAAGCGGCTATTGCTCCAGCAACGCAGTCGTTCTTACCGTTGATAAATTTTGTCATGCTATAAACCACAACGTCTGCTCCGAGTTTGTACGGAGAAACTATCATCGGGGTAAAAGTGTTGTCAACAACTAATTTGAGATTATTTTCCTTTGAAATTTTTGCTAAACTTGGAATATCGGAAATATCTAACAACGGATTTGTAACCGTTTCGGTGTAAATCATTTTCGTATTAGGACGAATAGCAGATTTTACCTCTTCCAAATTAGTAATATCAACGAATGTTACCTCAATTTTGAATTTGGGGAGATAATTTTTCAAAAAAGCGAAAGTTCCGCCATAAACGGTGCGGCTGGAGACAATATGGTCGCCAGAGTTGCAAATTTCAAGCATCACTGACGTAATTGCTCCCATTCCTGAACCTGTCACCCAACCCATTTCTGTGCCTTCCATTGCGGCTATTGCGTCAGCGAGGTAACGATTCATCGGATTCCAATGACGAGAGTAGAGAAAACAACCTTCTTGCGTACCCTCGAAAGTGTCAACCATTGTTTGTGCGCCCAAAAAAGTAAACGTTGACGAATCGGTTATTGAAGGGTTAACATCACCGTATTCGCCGAATTGTTTTAAATCCTGTATTGCTGTTGCGGGATCGAATTTTGCCATAGTAAAAAAATTAAGAGAAAATTAAACAAAACTTCTAAATTTCGATTTCTCGAAATGCAAAAATAAAAATTTTTTTAAAAAAAACAAAAATTTTCTCAAAAAAAATACAAAAAAAGTTATTGAAAAAATGAATTTCAATAACTTTCTCTTTGTGGAGATTAGGGGAATCGAACCCCTGACCTTTAGACTGCCAGTCTAACGCTCTAGCCAACTGAGCTAAATCCCCAAAATTCTAAACTTTTTTCACGCTGCAAATGTAAATAAAAATGTTCAATAAACAAAATTTTTCTCAAAAAAAAATTAAAAAATTTATAAAAAAGTTTCACACCGAAAAAGATGTGAAACTTTCGTTAAAATTATTGTTGATTTGCGAGCCAAATGGTTGCGTTCATAATTAAAAGTCGATGACTTCCGTTTGCTTCAGCGAAATATCCGTTGTAAAGTGAATCGCCTGTGTCGCCTGTGCCGTCATCTGCAACAGAACTATCTCCGATGACAACAACTTTGCCGCTTCCAAATTGACAATACGCTGCCATTACGTTTGTATTTCCAAAACTGCTTCCCGATTTGTAAATTATTCCTTTGACTGTCGAGTTGGCTGTTGAGTTTAAGGTTAAACTTGTGCCGTTTGAAAATTGCATTGCGGTAACATTTCCCATTGTACCTCTCAATAATGGGTCGGAGGGCAAATTGGGAATGTTAGTCGTTGTTTGCGAGAAATTTGCGTAGTCAAAAGTGAACCCAAAAGGGTTAGTTTTAACCGAATTATTTGTCATTAAGTCGTTCCAAATGTGCGGCGAATCCCAACCGTCATTATTTCTGTCCGAGATATCGTGGTCAGCAATCATAAATAAACCGCCTCCATTTTGAACAAATTGCAAAATAGCAGTTTTTTCAGCAGAAGTGAACACAATATTTGGTTCGCAGATGACATACACTTTATAATTTGATAAATCTTGCGGATTGCTTGAATTTCCGTAAGTTATTGAAACATTATAAGGTAAAGTTTCCACGGTATAACCTTTTTTCACGCAGTCAATAGCCCAACCTGACAAGGCACCTTTCCAATAATTTTCCGATGTTGTTGCGGTAATATTGCTTTGAGCATTTGTCGGAATTCGTTGTGCGTTTGCTTCACTTCCTGAACCTGCCACAGGATTTCCGTTGCTGTAACCCAGATTAAAAACATCTGCATCAATGACCCAATCTGCGTTTCCTGCGGATTCTGCTTTGCGAGCATCAAAAAGAATTTTTACACCTGTCGGAGCAGGAGGAGTTGTTCCATAATCCGAGATAGAAATGTCATCAAAATTGATTCTTGCTGAACCGCCGCTGATTTTTCGAATTTCGAAACGAACGTCTCCTGACTGATTAACCGTAAAACTTTGTGAGGTTAATGTTGTTGTGCTGGTTGTAATTGTGTTTCCGACTTTTGTCCAAGTCGAGCCGTTGTTGGTTGAGAGATATAATTCCCAAGTGCTGCTTGCATCGGAGCCGTATTTTGCGTGGTTGATGGAAAAAGTTCCTGCTCCGTTGGTTTTGTTGAATAACATTGTTAATTTGCCCGTGTTTTGTACGCGTGCGGCTTGAGTTCCGTTTTTGCGGTCGGATGTTGAACTGCCCAAAAGTGCGTCATTGAAGGTCCAAGTGCCAGAACTCAGTGTTACGTTTGCAGTGGCATAACTTGTTTTTGTTCCGTTGTCTAAGTTTTCAGACATTGTGGATTTCGAAACTTTGGTGCCGCTGTTGTTTAATGGCTGAATCTCATTATTTTCTTTTTGACAAGAAAACGAAAACAACATTGCTAAGAGAATGATAGCAACGGTAAAAAGGTTTTTTGTTTTAATCATTTGCTTGATTTTTAACAAGTTAGAAACTAAAAATTTTTTTGTGAAGGGAGAACAAAGATATAACAATTTTTGTGAAAAAAGATTAATTTTCAAAAAAATTTTCGCAAAAAAAATAAAAATTTTCTTTGAAAAAACTTTGTAATTTGAAGTAATATATTTACCTTTGTGGCAGATTAAATGTCTCCTGTTTAGAAATAAATTTTGTGGAAGAATTTATGTTTAAATATGCCTCAGAACATAGCAAATTAGCTGTTTTGTGTCCTCCGAAAGATTATAAGTGTTCAAATATTATTGCTTATAGGTGGATTTTTGAAAAAGATGATATCAGAAATTTTCAGACGCAGTATGAAAAATTCACGTTTAAAGTTGGTGATTTAGTAATTTGGGAAAAAGGGTTAAAACATAAAAAAGTTCCTGATTATGGAGTTCCTGCTGTTGTTCTAAAAGTATTAGAAACACCGATTATTGATGAAGAATCACCCATATCCAGTCCTTATTACAAGGAAGAATTGGATATATTACTTGGAATAATGGATGAAGAAGGAGATTTTATTTGTTTCTATTACGACAGTAAAAGATTTAAAAGTTTTCAACAGACGACAGAAAATGTTTAAACTGCCACAGATTTAAAAGTTTTTTTCGATAAAACGAGAAAAACTTTTTTAATTTTCATAAAAAATAAAAATTTTCTTTGAAAATTTTTCAATATTTCTTTTCTTTGTAACGTTTTATTAACGAACCCTAATTGAAAAATTTTATGAACTCGCAAAAGTTTAAATTTCGATTTTTTCTAATTTTCATTGGAATCTTATTAGGAAAAAATTTATTTGCTCAAACGCAATTCGACTCAACATACAAATTTCCCAACAGCGACGGCAGATTTACCTTAGGCGTGGAAGGAAAAAGAATTATGTATGGCTATCCTTTTCCGTATTCCACCTCGCACTTCGTTTTAAATGTTGATGGAAAATTTGCAAGCAATTATTCAGGTTTTTTGTATGATTTTGGAAATTTTACTCTCAAACCCGAAAAACCAACAGGAATACGAAAATTTTTTCAAAAATTTAATTTTTTTCAAAAAAAAGTTAAACCACAAATAAAATCGAAAAAAGGTGTTGCTTATCTCACCGACACGCTTAAAGTTTCTTTCGGAAACGAATATACGTTGCATTCACAAATTACTTATCTCCATAAAAATCTCAAAATCACTCAAAAACTCACGCCTGTCAATGAATTTCTTGAGGAAATCACAGACCCACAAGGAAGAGCGAAATATTACAGAGTAGAATATCTCGTTGAGAATACTTCAAAAAAGAAGGTAAAACTCGGTTTGTTAGTCCTTTTTGACTTAATGATTCACGACAACGATGCTTGCCGCGTCGATGCTTTTGACTCCGAAGACATCGATTATACCAAAGGGCAAAGCAAACGTTTGCGAAATCGAGGAATGCAGGTGCATTTTGAACAAAAAAATATTCCTAAACGGTTGTTAGTCTACCGAGAAGTGAACGAATTGACAAAAGATTTAACAGGAGATTTTTTCTTAAATAAAAGTGGAGCAACGCCGCCGAATCATCTCTATATTGGTCCATGGCCGCTTTATCACGCAACGCTTTGGGAATTGGGCGAAGTCGGTGAAGTGCGGGCAAGATATGACGATTCAGGAGTAATCTTGCGTTGGGATATAAAAGATATTTTGCCCAATGAAACGCTTCGATATGCAGTTTATTATGGAATTTTTGGAAAAGGAAGTCTCGAACTTGTGCCTGCAGGAACGCCTTTCACGGGACACGACAGCACAGGAAGACGAATTGTGCAAGATTTCCCCACTTTCACAGCAAACAAATATTTGATAACTGAAGGAGATAGTGTTCAACTCGAATGGCAAACGCAAAATCCGTTAAATGCAGATGTAAAAATTTCTTGTCTCCCGACAAATCAACCCAATAATGGCAAAATTTGGGTGAAACCGCAAAAAACTACTTCTTATCAAATGTCAATGTACATTAATGATAAAAAAATTAATATTATTCCGATAGAAATTCGCGTTTTGCCGAAGATTGAAAAACCGAAACCGCCTGTTTATGTTAAACCGAAATATGATTTTCAAAATGACGGAAGATTTACTCTTGGCAACAAGGAAACGAAAAAACGAATGCTTTTTGGTTATCCGCTTGCCTATGCTGGAAGTCATTTTGTGTTGAATGTTGATAAAAATTTTGCCTCAAACTCGCCGAATGTCTGTCTTATTAATAAAAATGTGAAATATTTGTCGGGAGAAGCAGGAAAAATTAGAGATAGTTTAACGATTTATGATGAGGTAGGTTTCGAGAAATTCGCAAATTTGCAGTTAAAACAAAAAATTGTTTCGGTGAATCAACAATTTTTGCCTGTCAATTCGGGTGAAGGTGAATATTTTCGTCTTGATTATGTGTTTATAAATCCGACTAATGACACCATTCGCAATGTAAATTTTTCGTTATTTCTCGATGCGTGTGCAGGAAACAAAGATGACTGCGTTATAAAAGCAGATAAAACGAATATTTCTCTCAATACTTCTCTTGCGGGCAAAAAAATTCCTTCAGAGATTTTGTTTTCTGAAAATACAGAAAAACCTGTTCAAATTTTGACAAAACAAAATTCGCCTGACGAGGTAATTGTCGGACATTCTGCGTATTTGTCGAATGTTAGCGATAACATTTCTCTCAAAGCAAAAAATTATGTTGATGACAGCGGGCTATTTTTTCTATGGAAAAATCGAAATGTTGCCCCGCGAGACAGTTTGACTGCAACAATTTTTATCGGCACAGGTGCAGGAAAAATAGATTTTTTATACAACAATTTGAAGCGGAAAAAGTCAATGACAGTTTATTTTGAATCCTCGCGTGAAATGGCTTCGAATTATAATCCTGCGGTGAAAGATTTTTTTCGCGGTTTAAAACCTGAAGCAATTTTACTCGAAGGTTACACAGACGGAGACGGCAACGAATCGCAAAATTATCAACTGTCAAAAGAGAGAGCCGAGTCGGTGAAGAAATTTATTTTGTCACTTGGTTTCAAAGAGGAAATTATTTTAGTAAAAAATTACGGCGAATTTTTCAAAAACCACGACAAAGATGCCGAGCATCAACGCAAAGTTGTAATAACTATTTTGGGGAAGTAAAATTTTTTTCGAAAAAATTGTATACATTTGCAAAAACTTTTTATAAATAATTTTTTTTATAAATTTATGTTAATTTTAAAAGCAGAAATTAGAGATGTTGATTATTTATTTCGCAGAGGCGGTCATATGGAAAGTCGTCCCGATGAAATGTACACTTCTCTTCGCAAAACTCTCGATTTGTATAAACAAATTTTCGGTGAAAACGGTCATTTGTTCACAGAACCAATAAATATTCCGCCGCAAAATCTTTCTGGTTGCGTTTCGTATTGGCATTCTCATCATCCGAGTCTCAGGGGAATGGGTACGGTTGACGACAAGCCGCTTTCAGATACGCTTCGAGTCGGAAATGATGGGAAAATTCGGATTCAAACGTTGCCAAATATTTCTGATTCGTTTCAAAAAGCAATTGCCGAGGATTGTTTAGTGAACGAGGTGAATGTTTTGAGTGCGTTTCTCAAACGCATTCCGAATCTTTATAATGACGTTTTTTTGAAATGTTTGCAAGTTCCTTCGCTTGATTACGTCTTTGCGATTCCATTCAATGATGACACTTATTTTATGGTTTTGACTTTTTGGTCATTTATTCCTGATGACCCAAGAAAACCAGGCGATTTAGTGATAAAATTAGCAAATTCGCCGTTAATAGCGATGCCTTTCGAGATAGTTTACGAAGATGCCGATGTTGCTGTGCATCATCCGATAAGTTTTTATCAAATAGGAAAGTCTGTTGAGACAAAATATTCCGACAATAACGGGAAAATTGTTTTGCCGCAAGTGCGAGTGGGTGGTTATGTGCGAACTATTGCGGAATATTGCGTTGCGGCAGAAGTAATTACGCAAAATTCGCCTCACAAAGCCGATTCTTTGCTTCGACATCGCAAAACAACACTCAATAATGATGTTCCCGTTGTTGAAAATGAGTTTATTTGTCAACCCAATACGTTGTATCGCATCAAAGTTAAACGAATTTTTGCCGATATGAAGTTTAAATTGGTTTATAAAAATTGCGGCAAAGCAGCGAAGCGTGTTCCTCTTTCTGTTGAAGCTGCGATAAAAGATTCTTCTCTCAAAGAACATTCATTTACTTCAGACGACAACGGCGAAATTCTCATTAAAAATGTAAGAATTTCAGAAGTTGTGAAAATTTTGAAAAGCAATGACTGCGAAGAGCAAATTTTTTCGTTCAATAAAACTCAAAATGAGTATGTTATTGAAGTTGAAAAACCTGTACATACGCAAATCGGCGAACCACCGCGAGAAAATTGTCGAGTATTTTTTACAGGATTAGTCGTTGGCGATGAATTTGACTCTGTAGGTGTTAGTGAGGCTTACGTTATTGATGAATGCAGCGAATATGTCGGTGCAGGCGAATATCCTGACAATACGGTTGCTTTTCCCAATGCAGTTGCACATACTTTTGACGGAATTGCCATTGACAAAAAAACGAGAGTGATTATTTATAGCGAGAAAAATTTTCAAGGAACAGTTTTGCTTGACAAAGTTGGTCCCGCAATTATCAATAATGGTTTGTGGAAAAACGATGTGAGATATATGAATGTGAACACAAAAACGTTCAAAGAACCTTTGCAAACAAATTTTCCGCAATCAGTGCGGGAATGGAGCGAGGGAAATATGCAAGAATGGTCTTACGGTTCTCTCAAAATCACTTGCGAGGAATAATTTTTTACACAAAACAAAAACCTTGATAGCGTTAAAATGCTGTCAAGGTTAAAATTTTTCTCAAAAATTTTCTTTTTCTCAAAAATTTATTTAATTTTGCAAAAAATATTTTATAAAATGAGTTTTCTTTGTTAAAAAATATTAAAATCTATGGAACATTTTAACAATTTGATAGAATTAATTCTTGTCGAAAATAATAAATTGCAGGCAGAATACATTTCGAGTATTTTCGATTCGAAATATTATCGGATTAAACAATTTTTCGATGGAGAAGAGGCATATAAATTTCTTTTGCAAAATACTTCTCTCGATGTTGTTGTTTTGCTAAGTTATCATTTGAAATCAATGAACGGAATCGAAATGATGCAGAATCTGCGAAATATGGGCAAAGAATTTGCGTTTATTTTTTTCACCGCAGACAAAACCGTCGAAACCGCCATCGAAGCAATGAAATCTGGTGCTTTAGATTTTTTACCCAAAACAGCGAAATTGCCCGAATTATTGCCCTCTGTGGTCAATAAAGTTTACAGGTTACAGCAAGACAGACTCGCAAGAGAAAGAATGAAACGCGAATTAGAACGAAGCGAGGCACATTTAAAAATTATTCTCAAATCGCTGCAAGACAGCATAAAATACGCACAAAGAATTCAAGACGCAATTTTCACCCCAAAAGAATTTATAAAATATCTTTTCCCCGAACATTTTATTTTGTATAAACCCAAAAATGTCGTTGGAGGTGATTTTTATTGGGCAACTCAACGAAAAGACAAAATATTTTTCGCCGCCGCAGACTGCACAGGTCACGGAGTGCCGGGCGGTTTCATGACAATGTTAGGAATTACGTTGCTAAACGAGATAGTTTTGTACAACGAAAACGATTCTGCCGCTTCGATTCTCAAAAAATTGAGCGAAGCAGTAATAAAATCTTTGCGACAAACAGGAAAAATCGGTGAGGCAAAAGATGGAATGGACATTTCTTTTTGTATTTTAGACACAAAAAGTCATAAATTATCTTTCGCAGGAGCGCATAATTCTTTGTATGTATTTAGAAATCAACAACTTACAATTCTCAAAGCAGATAAAATTCCTATTGGTTATTATCGAATTATTGATGCAGAATTTACGAATCACACAATTTTTTTGGAAAATAACGATGTTTTGTATCTTTTCTCTGATGGTTATGCCGACCAATTCGGCGGTTTAGAAAATCGAAAATTCCTGACCACGCGTTTTCAGGAACTTTTACGCGAGATTCATCTTTTACCTTTCGAAGAACAAGAAAAAATTTTGTTAAATCATTTTTTGCAGTGGAAAAGAAATTATGAACAATTAGATGACATTTTAGTTTGGGGAATAAAAATTCTTTTCTCCGAACATTCGCACTCGCAAAATGTCTCAAATTTAGAAAATAAAATCATTTTGATTGCCGAGGACGAAGAGGAAAATTTTATTTTGTTTCAAGAAATTTTGTCTTTTTATAATGTTGAGGTTTTGCACGCAAAAAACGGCAAAGAAGCAGTGGAATATTGTCGCAAAAACTCACGTATCGACTTGATTTTGACAGACATAAGAATGCCAATTATGAACGGTTACGAGGCAACACAGGAAATTAAACAACTTCGCCCTGAAATTCCTATCATTATTCAAACTGCGTACACAATGGCGGGCGAGAAGGAGAAATGTTTTAAAGCAGGTTGCAACGATTATATCACAAAACCAATTAACGCAGAAGAACTTATTAATTTGATTTCCAAATACTTACAATAAATTTTATGGAAAAAAAACTTGAGATAATTCTTGCAAAAATGCAAAAAATTTGTGCGAAAAACGAACATTATACCTTCGAGATTCAGAAAAAATTGTCAAATTTTGAGATAAATTCCGATGAAATTTCTGAAATTATTGAAGTTTTGACAAAAGAAAAATTTCTCGACGACCAACGCTTCGCCAACGCTTTTGCCATTGACAAGTTAAAATTTAATTATTGGGGCAAAAAAAAGATTGCTTTTGAGTTAAAAATGAAAAAAATCGACAATTTTTTCATACAAAACGCACTCAACTCGCTTGACGAGGAGAAATATTGCGAGGTTTTAGAAAACGAACTTCGCAAAAAATTGAAAAGTTTAAAAACTTCAAATTTGAGAGAAATAAAAATGAAATTATTTAGTTTTGCTCAAACGCGCGGCTTCGAAAGCGATATTATCTCGAAAGTTTTGGGAAAAATCTTTGCCAAAAACGAATAACGCATAAAAATAGGCAAAAAATGTTGCTCCTGCTTGTGTTTCGAGAGTGTCCTCGTTTAAAAATGACAAAAAAGTTACCAAAATAATTAACTTTACAAAAAAATCTCGATATTTTTTTTCGTTGAAAATCGGAAATAAAATCGAAAAAACGCAAAACAGAAAACCAAAAATTCCAAAAGAGACAAAAAACGTAACTAATTGATTATGTGTGCGTAACTGCCATTTTTTCTCCAAAGAAGTTTTCATTTTTGCGTATTGTTTCTCAAATTCGTCCTGCACATCGCCCGTGCCTGTCCCAAAGAAAAAATGTTCAGCGATAATATTGAACGCAACTCTGAGATATTCAAAGCGTTGCGTAAAAGAATGACCGTTGAGATTTCCCGTGCGTTTTGCCTCGTCAAATTCCCAAATTAATTCATAAATTCTAGACGAAATGTTGTATTTTTTTTCATAAATTACATTCGCAAGACCATTTTCAATATTTTCTATATCCTTGATAGTCAAAGAATTAACACTTTCTGCGTCTTTTCGCAAATTTTTCGAAGTTAAATATCGAATCAAAGTAAAACGAATCTCTTGCCCGTGTTTATCTTTGCCGTCATACAAAAATTTACTGCGTTTATTCCATTCCTCTCGCAATTCCGTTTCACAGAAATAAATCCACACAAAATGCCCATTTTCAATTTGCAAATTTGAAGTTTCGTGAGAGTAAACATTTCCTTTTTTTGAAAATTTTTCCAAATTTTCAATTTTATCAACGTTATAAAAATTTTTCACCTGAAAAATGAGATAAAAAAGAATTAAAAACGGAATAAAAATAGTTGAAAAAATAATTATTCTCTTGAAAATCAAAGAGTTAATTTGTTTCAAAAAAATCAAGAGAAATATTTGAGAAAGAATAAAAAACACAATTATTCCTGTTATAGAATTTAAAATGAACAAAAAAAGCGTCAACCATAAAATTGCGAAAATCATTGTAACTCTTTGAAAACGTGAGAGATACGTATTTTTATTTAGAAAAAAATAAATCAGGGAAAAAATCGCAATATTTATCAAGAGCGAAAATCGAATGTGAGAGATAAACAAAGACAAAGAGCGGCTGTCGGTGTGCGGAATGAAAAAATTGTAAAAAAGTCCGATAAATGTTGCTGTAACAACGGAGGCGGCAAAGAAAAATAAAATAATTTGTAATTGTTTAATATTCAACGGTTTAGATGTTCCAATGATAAGCGGCAAGACAAAAATCGGCAGTTTAATTTTTATATCGTGAAAAGCGTAGGAAAAATTTTCTGTCGGAATCAAAAAAACAAAGTGAACGAGAAATAATCCAAGAAATATGGTTAAATCGGTTTTATTTCTCAACATCGCAAATTTTTCGTTAAAATTTCGTTCCAACAGCCAGTTTCCCAGCAAGATAAATTGCGAGATACTTACTCCAATCGGGGCAACAGGCAAACTTATTCCTAAAAGAATCAGCGAGATGAAATAAATTTCTCGATGCGGAATTTTTTGAAGGTACAAAAAAATGTTCATAAAATAAATTTTGAGGCAAAAATAAGAAAATTCTGTTTAAAAAATTTGTTTTTCGAAAATTTTTTGTAACTTTGTAACAAATTATATAAATTTTCAGTTTGAAAAAATTGGCACATAATTTGATGAGAAATTTTTATCTAAAAATTACAGTTATGAAAAAAATATTTTTACTGATTTTTCTGAGTGGTTTTTATTTTTCGATTTTTGCCCAAATTTCGACATTAAAACCAACTCATGTTGCGTGGAATGCAAATAAAACGTTGTTTTCGGTCAAAGAAGCGGCTTTGCAAGGCGTTCAAATTGCCGATTCTATCTCTTTGATAATTTATATCGATGCGAAATTGATAAAACCTGACGAAAATTTGTCTTTCGATTTTAATTGGTATCGCTACGGCGGGACGAGAAAATATTTAATGGACTCGTACAAACTCGATTGTACCAAAAATAATCTCAAAGATAATTCTTATATTCTTTCTGCTACAAAGAAAAATTTGCAAAAAGGTCTATGGGAAGTGGAAATTATCAATAAAACCGACAATATGAACGTGGAATTCGGCGGAATAACGAAATTTCAAATTCTTATCAAAGAATAAAATCTGAAAAATTGTTCAATTTTGTAAATTGAGCAATTTTTTTTTGTGAAATTTTAAAAAAATATTTATCTTTGCAGCGAAAAATAAAATTTTTTATGGAAAAACTTAATCTTCCGCCTGAATTTGAAATTTATCGAAGTTTTTTTGAAAAATCGATATTAAATTTTGTGAGTATTGAAGCAATTTTGTCTAAAACGACAACACTTTGGGACAGCAAATTGGGTGGTTATCCTTATTTGCCGCAAAATTTTGACTTCCCAAAAGATTCTAAGGGCAAAAATATAGTTCTCTTGGCTCAAATTAACTTTGAAGAAGTGCCTGAATTGGAATATTACCCCAAAAAAGGAATTTTGCAGTTTTATATTTCAGGAAGTACTGATTTTTTATACGGTGCAAATTTTGATAATCCGACTTTGCAAAAAAATTTTCGTGTAATTTACTTTGCAGAAATCGAAAAAGATGAAACAAAATTGCAAACTGATTTTTCATTTCTCGGAAATTCCGACCAATATTACGAGGAAACGCCATTTGAATTTGCTAATTTGAAAAATGGTACCGCTTTGAAACTCAATTTCTCACTCGCACAAGAACCCGCAGAGATAAATGATTATCGTTTTGATAAGATTTTGGGAGAAAATACTGATTTTCGAGATGTTTTAAGTGAAAAATTCGGTGAAAAATATTATGACTTGCTTGATACTTATATAGATTCGTACTCAAGTGCAGGACATAAAATCGGTGGTTATGCCGATTTTACGCAAGAAGATCCGCGTTCTTATCTGAAAGATGAGGAAAACGAAACTTTTGACAAGGAAAAAGAATGGTTGTTGCTTTTGCAAATCGATTCTGACGAAAATATTATGTGGGGAGACGTTGGAATTTGTAATTTTTTCATCAGAAAAAATGATTTGTTGAGTCTAAACTTCGAAAATGTCTGGTATAATTGGGATTGTCATTAAACAAATTTTCACTTGTTACCTAAATGTAAATTACCCCCTTTGCTGAAGACAAAGGGGCTTTTTATCGTTGTGCCAAGAATTTTTCTTGGTTCTTTGAGAGTATGCTACTTAGGTTTCTTGCGAAACGGTCATCCACAATGCAATTTTTCTCAGAAAATTTTCAAAAAAGCAAAAAATTGTTCACGTTTTTCTGTTGAAAATAATTTGGAAAAAAGATGTCTGTTTTTTACTCAAGATTTTCGATGTTTAACACTAAACTGACAATAAAAAATCGGTGTGCTTGCGGCATAATAGAAGTTTGCCATCCTTGACTGCCAAACCATTCGCCGTTTTCCCAACGTCCTTCGGTGTTTCCTGCGTCTGCGGTGCCGATTCCGGGGTGAAAATATTTTTTGTCAAAAATATTTTGCACTTTAAACATTATGTCAAGTTTTTTCGAGATTAATCCCAAATAACCGATATTTCCATCGCAGACAAAATACGAATCAATTTTGCGAACAGGGTTTAAATCAATGGTTTCTCGTTCACCAATAAAGCGCGAGCGAAGGTTTAACATTACATTTTTTGTGAAATAAACCGTTGTTCCGCAATAAATTTTATGATTCGACAAATCACCAATGATTCCTTTTTTTATTTTTTGACCTGTTAAATTATCAAATTTTTGTTCTTCTGCGAGCAAATACGTGGAAAAATATGTCCAAATTTGCCATTTACTCACAAAATCAACAGGTAACGAAAAGTTTAAATGTGCATCAATTCCGACAACATTGCGTTCACCCAAATTTTTTGCCGTATTTACCACATTGACAATAGTTTTTTCATTATTCGCATAATACGCACTTACCCAAGACGAGAAATTTTTCGAGGAATAATTGATGTTTAACTCGAAAGTTTGCGATTTTTCAGGTTCAAGATTGTGTGAAGCACCTAATTTTGTCCAAGCAGAATACAAAGTTCGCGGCGTAGGAATCTGATATGCTTGTCCGTAGAGAATTTTCGTTACGATTTTTCCGAATCTTGCAACATAACCGCCTCGAAAAGTTGTATTTGTCCCGTATTCAGAGTTGTTGTCGATGCGAAAACCTGCGTTTAAAATGTGATTTTCGTTGATAAAATATTTTCCCTGCACATAAGTTCCATAATCTTTCCACATAAAAACATTCGAAACTGACAAAATGTCATTAGAATTAACAGGATAAAAGTCAGGAGAATCGATATTTGTGTTTTGAGGCGTATGTGTTGTTCCATAATATCCTCTTTGTTTCGTTAAATGTCGTTGTTCAAATTTGATTCCTGCGGTGAAAAGCAACATTTCTGAAAACTTAAAATCAAAATCTTGCGTAAACAAAAACGAAGAATTGTAAAGCGGCCACAAACTATAATCGACCAGTCGAATCGTATGATTCGGCAAAACCGTTTCACCATCAATAACTTTCGAAATTGTGTCGTTATTTTTCACTTCGTACCCTTCAATCCAATCCGCTTTTTCCCAAATTTCATTATGAAAACGAAAAAACGTTCGAGAATTGATATTTTTGTGAAGTTGAAAATCTTGTTTTAACCAAATGCTGTAAAAATTTCTGTCAAAAGGCGTGAGAGTAACTCTGTCGGCAGGAATACTTGTTCCCCAACAAGCAGACATATTAAAAAGTTGAAACCCAAATTCGGTTTTATTGTACCCGATTCGAAGGTCAACGGTGAAATTTCGCTGCGGCGATTTTATTTTTCCATCAGGAAACAAAGATTTCGCAATATCGCCCCACAAAAGTGTGTCGGTGTAAAGTTTTGAACTTGTGCAATGCGAATCATCATAATTGACGATGTCGGTTAAATCGCCGCTTTCGAAACGTGTCGCAAGACGAGTAAAAAACTTTCCTTTCTGAATATTTATAGAATAATCGCCGATAAAATATCCGTCAGTATTTCCTGAAGTGGTTGAATACAAAGAGATTCCGTTTTTATTTTGCGAACTTTTTGTGATAATATTAATCACGCCCATAAAAGCATTTGCTCCATAAACTGACGAAACTGGTCCGTAAACAATTTCCACTTTGTTGATGTAACTCAATGGAATTGAAGTAATGACAGGAATATTGTTGTAATACAATTCATTTTGCGTCATTCCGTCAATCATAAAAAGATACGGCTGGCTGAACGTAGTTCGATAACCTCGCCAATAATTTGCGACTTTAAATTCGCAGTACAAACGCGAGATGTCCATTCCGGGCAAATCATTGAGGATTTCTGAAAAATCGTTATAACCGCGTTCCTGAAAATCTTTTTGCGTCAAAACAATAACGGTTGCAGGCACATCCGAAAGTTTTCCCGAACATTGGTCGCCGAAATGACTTCGATTTGAGCCAATTCCTCAAGACTTAACTCGAAAATATCTTTAACATCATAAATCGAAGTTAACGTAATATTCACTACATCACCTGAAACTTCAACTTCCTGCACTCGAAACTCTTTTTTCGAAAACTCAAGCGTCTTTTTTCCTTCAGGAATTGCGATGGAATATTTACCTTCAGAATTCGTAAATGTCTCGTTGTTTGAAAATTTCACAGAAACTCTCACATCAACAACAGGATTTCCCGATTTATCAGAAATTGTACCTGTAACATTTTTTTGTGCAAAAACAAAATTCGCAGAAAAAATTAATAGAAAAAGTAAGAAATTTTTCATTTTTGTCTTTATTTTAAGTTTAAACTTCGTACAAAGATAAAAACTTTTTCTCCTTTTGCAAGAAAAAACTCACTGAAGTTGCAAAATTTAGGGTTGAAGTTGCAAAAAACGAAGTTGAAATTGTTTTGTAAAACACAAATTTTTTTCACTTATTTCGCGAAACGGTGTAATTTACCAATTCTATCAACGATTCTTTCGCAGAATTATCTGAAAATTTTTTCAAAATATCCAGCGATTCTTGTTTATAAAAATTCATTTTCTCGACAGAATATTCCAAACCACCTTTAAAATGCACAAAATCAATAACTTCCTTAATTTTTCGTCTGTCTTTGTTATGATGTTTAACGATGTCTAAGATTTTTTTCTTTTCAGAATACGTAGAATTTTTTAAACTAAAAATCAAGGGTAAAGTCAATTTTTTCTCTTGAATATCGTTTGCTGCAGGTTTTCCTGTCAAATTATTAGGTTGATAATCAAAAATATCGTCTTTTATTTGAAACGCAATACCGACATTTTCTCCGAATTTTTTTAATAAATTTATCTTTTCAACATCAGCACCTGCCGAGAGAGCGCCGCCGGCGGTGCAAGACGCAATTAAAACGGCTGTTTTTTTGCGAATTATCTCGAAATAAATCTCTTCGGTAACGTTTAAACGTCTTGCTTTCTCAATTTGTATCAACTCGCCTTCAGCCATTTCGCGTACTGCTTCGGAAAAAATTTTCAACAACTCCAATTCGTTTTGCGAAACGGCTAACAATAAACCTTTCGAGAGAAAGAAATCGCCGACTAAGACAGAAATTTTCGATTTCCAAAGTGCATTTATAGAGAAAAGTCCTCTTCTTTGATAAGATTCGTCGACAACGTCATCGTGAATCAAAGTTGCGGTGTGCAACAACTCTATCAATGAAGCGGCAGTATAAGTTGATTCGGTGATTTTTCCGACCATTGCGGCGGTGAGAAAAACAAATATTGGGCGAATTTGTTTGCCTTTTTGTCGAAAAATATAATTTGTAATCACATCCAAGAGCGGCACAGAACTTTTGGCAGATTGCCGAAAATGTGTCTCAAAACGCTTCAAATGCTCGGCAATAGGAGACTGAATTTTTTCTATTGACATCGTTTTCGTTTAATATTCAACAATTTTATTTCCACAAAATTGACAATTTCCCTGAACAGTAATTCCTGACAAATACGTGGAATAACCCTCGCGTGAAATAGCAATTTTCCCACATTTGTCGCAAGTTGTGTCGTTGCCTTTGTTCAACAAAGTATTTCCTAAGTAAACAAATTTTAAATATTTCGAAGCAATTTCGTATAATTTTAACAAAGTTGGAATCGGCGTTTCAGGAATATTCATTTTATAACGCGGGAAATATCGAGAAATATGCAAAACCGTTTTATTGCCCAACTCTGCAGAAATCCATTGAGACATTTCCTCAAAAACTTTTTCGTCATCGTTTAAAGTCGGAATAATTAAACAAGTTATTTCGAGATGTTTTTTACTTTTTCGTATAGTTTTCAATGTATTTTTTACATTTTCGAGTTTCGAAAACGTAATTTGTTTGTAAAAATCATCCGAGAAAGACTTCAAATCGATGTTAAACGCATCGCAAACTTCCAACATCTCAAGCAACGGTTTTTCATTGATATATCCATTTGAGACAACAACATTTTTCAAATTCTTGGTTTTTGCCATTTTGGCAGTGTCAAGCACAAATTCAAAATTCACGGTTGGCTCGTTGTACGTATACGCAATACCGATGTTATCGCTTCTTTTTGTGGCAAGTTCAACAATTTCTTTGACCGAATGATGATATAAATTTTCATATTCCAGCGCAGAACGCTGCGATATTTCGCTATTTTGACAAAATAAACATTTCAAATTGCAACCAACACTTCCGATGGAAAAAATTTTTTTCCCCGAATGAAAATGATACAATGGTTTTTTCTCGACAGGGTCGAAATGTGCGGCAGAAATCTTCCCGTATGTTTCTGCGTACAAAATTCCATTTTCGTTTTTTCGAATCTTGCAAATTCCATATTTGTTCGGCGAAATAAAACAAACATTCGGACATAAGTCGCAGCGAATGGTTTTATTTTCTAAAGTTTGATAAAAAAGTGCTTCGTGCATAAAAAATTTTTTTCGAAAATCTTTGCAAAATTAACAAAAAATTTCTATTTTTTATCAAAATTAAAAAATTTTATCCAAATTTTGAAAATTTTATTTTTTTGCACGTTTTTTGTTTTGAGAAAAGAAATTAAAAAATTTTTTTTTATGAAAATTTATGAGAGTCTTTATATGAAATTAAATTATTTCGCTTCGGAATCGTTGTTAAATTTGCAATGGAACTCGCAATTTATCGGACTTTCTGACGAGATTTATAAAAAAGAATTGTTGGAATGTTTGTTTTGGTGTAAAAAATTGAGACCGAAGAAAATTTTTATTGATTTTTCGAGATTTAACGAAATACCTTCTTGGGAGATTCGTGAATGGGCATTAGATTTATTTTTCCCGACAATTTTGCGGTTGAGTACGAAGAAAGTTGCGATTTGTGTTAAATATTCCGAGTTGCAAAATTTTGACATTCGACAAACATTTTCCAATGAAAATTCACTTTCTCTGCAAACGCGTTATTTTCATAATGAAACGCAGGCGGCGTATTGGTTAGGCAGGTAAAAACAAAAAACTTTGTTCGCAAGAACGAAGTTTTTTTATAAAAAATGAGGGTGGAAAAACGTTTGTTGTCTGTGCTTCAGTTAGACGGTTAGTTTAAGATGTAAGCTTCTTGCCAAACCTTAGTAACTAAATTATAAGAGATCCAGCCAAAACCACTGGTAGCCCAGCTTGTGCCCCATGAGTTCATTACTTTGAATGCTTGCTTTGCGTCATCATAACCAACAACGCAATAGCAATGTCCGCCCATGCTTTTGCCTTTTACGGTAGTTTGAATTTGGTTGTTGCCCAAATACATAAAACTGCTATAAACAGGTCCTGCTACGACTACAGCTTTTCCGTTTGCTAATTGGGTTTTGATTGCAGTTGCTGTGAGAGAAACTCGTGTGTAACTTGCAATTTTGTTTGCTGCTGCTTCTTGTTGTTGTTGAGCGTTAGGCATTGTGCTGCATCCGTTTGTGCTGCTGTATGGCATTGTTGCCCATGTGCAAGCACCTTGATTTTTCAATAAATCTAACGCATAAGTAACATAAGAACCGCCGTCGCAACTTCCGATTTTAATTTGGTTGTAAACGTACTCTGGAGAAAAAATGTTGGTGTTATAACTGTAAGAAGTTCCACCTTTGAGAACGCTGCGAGCAGCGTATGTTGTTCCCCATGCTGTACAAGAACCTTCGCTTCCTTGGTCTCCAATAGGAGGACAATTTAACGAAAAGGAAGTTGGCAATGCTTTTAAAGTTACTGTTTCTGCCAAAGGAATACTTTCATATTCAGCGGTTGGCAACATTTTGCAACCCATATTATAAACAGCTTGACTGGAGGTTGGCTCATTGACGAGTGTACCGTTGTCATTTTTTTCGCAAGAATTGAACAAGGTTATTACTAAACCAAGAATTACGAGCGAAGATAAGAAACCGAGAACTTTTTTCATTCGAAAATGTTTGTGAGGTTAATGTTTGAAAATTGATTCTTTACAAATTAATTGTGAAAAAAGTCTGCTCAAAACACTAAGGCAACACAATTTTATTCCATCCTTCATCGTTGCAAATATAAATAAACTTTTCCTGTTTTCCAAATTTTTTCTCAATTATTTTCATTTTTTCTCAATATTTTTTTTAAAAACATAATTCGTTAAAAATCAAAAGTTTAGAATTAAAAAATAAAATTTTAACTCTAAACTTTTCTTAATTTTTGTTAAATATTCTTTTAATGATGAGCAGAATCGTCTTTGTGTTGGTTTAATTCTTTGTTTTGTTGCCCCAAATTTTTTCCTAACGCTTCTCTCATTTTTGTATCTGCCTCGGTGTTTACCATTTGATGATATTCGTGAATCGAAAGTTTGCCGTCTAAGAATGCTGCTGCGATGGCTTTTTGCACTTCTCTTTCTGCTTTTATAAACTCTGCTTTTGCCATTTCGGCTTCGGCTTTTGCTCGTTCGCGTTTCAATTCGGCGTGAATATCTTTTCCGATAACAATATCTGAAACATCAATGGAAAGAATTCTAAAACCTGACCCCTCGTCAAGATTGCGTTTCTCTACTCTGTCGGCGAGTTCATACGGACTTTCCAAAACTTGATAATGAGTGTTTGTTAAACCAATTTCTGTGATAATTCCTTCGTTTACTTTTGCAGAAACCGTATCATAACTCAAACCGCCAATGATACTTCGCAGCTGTGCGCGCAAAGTAAGTTTTACCTTCATTGTTAGCTGAATTCCGTCTCTTGCATAACCTGAAACGCCGCCGGTTTCGACAACTTTTGCGTCAATACAAGAGTTAACTGATTTTGTTACGTCATAACCTGCGAGGTCAATGGCGGCAATATCTTTGAATGTGATTTCTTCGAGATTCGCTTTTTTCGCAGCAATGTATGCCTTGAGGGCTTCTTCGAAATGTCCGCCTGAGGCATAATGTTCGCGTAATTCGTCCAATGAAATGTCAAATTCGGAGTTCTGAGCGGCAATTTTTGCTTTGATTAAACGTTCAACATCTAATTTTGCAAGATGATAACTGCACAAAGATTGAAAATCGGTGATAATTTTCGCATTCTTCGCCATAACTAAGGTGCTTGCCACTTTATCAACATCAACATTCGCAAGAGATTGCTTCGCAATTTGGTCTAATGTTACATCAATTCCAGCATTTTTCACAACAATTAAGTCATTTACAACTTTGTCCACATCAACGCCTGCCAAATGATATTTTCCCAAATCAGAAATATCAAGTTCTATGCCTGCGTTTTTTGCTTTGATGACTAATTTTGTCACTAATGTTCTTGGAATGCCTTTCCATCGTAGAAAAATTAATTTTATCCACGAGATTCGTATTCCCGACAACCAAGCGGAATACCACAATCGAAGCGGCACCATAATAGTAAAGAACAAAACTGTTCCGCCGCCGAAGATTATCGCAGCGAGAATGACCAAGATGGTTTGCCAAATCGGTAAACCGCTGCTTTCGGTTGTTTGTTGCTGATTTTGTACTTCTTCGACACGATTATCAACGTTAGTTGCCTTCTCGTCATCGAAAGTGATGCTGCAATTTGATAACGAAAAGAAAATAAAAAGTGCGAAGAGTACAAATAAAATATATTTTAGTTTCATTTTAATGATTTTTTTCTTCTGTTTTGTAAATGTTACTTTTGTGATATTCGTTCAAATTCGAAAGTGTGCCTTTGGTAAAACCCTCTGCCATTGCTTTTTGTATTGACGCCTCGGCTTCAATAATCTCTGCTTCTGCTTTAGTTTTCATTCGCTCAGCTTCTGCTTTTGAAAGAACTTCCTCAATCTTAGCGGTGCGTGCATCAGCAATTTCAATATCAGGAATATTGACATCTAAGATTTCATAAAAACTGTTGTTGTTCAACTCTCGTTGTTTTGCGTTAAATTGTTTAACTTCCTCTTCCATCGAAAAACGGTCTTTCTGACTATTTAACGGCATTTCTGTCTGACCGAGAAGTTTTTTTAACACATTTTTTGCAATTTTTTCGAGATTTTTCAACACATCACCATAACCCTCGCATCTCTCTATTTCAGAAATAAGTGCCTCGTTGGTACGTTCAGCAAGAACATCCTCGCGCGTACCCTTCGAATATTGCTCGATTTTCTCGCGAACCGTAACGTGAATTTTGGGAATAATCCCGATTCCATCTTTCGAGACAACAACAATTTTCCTCGACAACTCTATAACTCGTTGATTTAAACTTCGATTCACAAAATCCTCTGGTTTTTGCTCCGTTTTAATGATGTGTGCCGCAAGTCCGAAAGGAAGTTTTAAACCCTGACTTTTTGCCAATTCCATTAAACCTAACACTCGAAGACCGTCTCCGCCGTTGAGAAAATGATTGTCCAAATCGTCAATACTCACTCCAAAATCTTTGTTGATATTCAACGACTTACGTGCTTTTGTGTATTTTTCAGGGTTGACATTTGCCAAACACAACGATTTTAACTCCATCAAAGTTATCCCCAAATTCATTTTTTTCGAAACAATTAAGGCTTCAATAATTTGATAAGGCTCGTCTGAATTCCTAAAATGCTCCAAAAGTTCCGACAATTTAACTTCAATTCCTGCTATTTTAGCCCGAATCAAATGAGAAACTAATTTTTCAACATCTTTTCCTGCAATATAATGCTGAATTAACTCGTTTTGTGGAATTCCTAAACCTGCTTTTTCCGAATTTAACAACGCATTGACAATTTTTTCAATGTCTAAATCGGGATATTTATACACTCGCAAAACGTCCTGCGAGATAGGAACACCTGCATTTTTCGCATTCGACATAACATTGATAAACTTCTCAACATCAGACTTATCTGCGTATAAATCAATGAGTTGCGAACCTGTTACGTGTAAAGTATTGGGTTTTGTTTTTGTTACTTCATCTTTCTTTTCGAGAAGCCCGATAATTTGAGTACGCTCAACAACGTCAAGTACTTTTTTCATTTCAGAAACATCCAAACCGCAGTTAAGAAGTTTCATTGGGTCAATTTCATAAGACTTCGCCCTTTGCATCGTTGCGGCTAAACCTGATATGTCTTTTCCAGATTCCAATTGTGCCATCAAAATAATGTTACCTGCTTTTACGCTCGATTCTTTCAAAATTACCCATACACTTACGAAATCGACAGGATTTACAAAAGCAGAAACATCAATAAACTCAGCAATTGAACATTTTAAATCATTTCGTTGTGCAATAAAATATGCAGTCCCAATAGGCAAAACCGAACCACCTTTTTCAGCAAAAGAAATTAACTTTTTTAATTCTAATTCAGGAATAACAATTCCTTCTTCTTGTGCTTTTTCAAGAACTTTTTCCAAATCTTTTGCGTGAGACCCCGTGTTGATGCGATACGCAGTTGAAAAGGGAACACCAAGTTTTTGAGAATTCTCATACACTTTTTTGGGAGAATGCTTCGAGTAAAGCAACAAAATTACTCCGACAGCCAAAAATAATAAAACAGAAACGACAACTATTTCCATAACAATTTTTTTAAACGAATGTTAAAATTTATATAAAATTTAAAATCAAGCGGCAAATTTATACATTTTATCTTAATAAAAAAATGTAAACTTGTCTTTTTTTGCAAATTTTTCAGAAAAATGTGAAAATTTTTTCAGAAAAACGTAAAATTTAGATTTTTTTTTTAATTTTGCCTCAAAATTTTCATAAAAACATTTTTATATGACTCCAACTCACATTGAACACATCGGAATTGCTGTAAAAAATTTAGACGAGAGTATTCGTTATTACGAGAATATTCTGGGTTTAAAATGTTACTCCATCGAGGAAGTTGCTGACCAAAAAGTACGAACAGCGTTTTTTATGGTCGGGCAAACGAAAATCGAATTGCTTGAATCTACCGACCCTGAGGGACCAATAGGAAAATTTATCGAGAAAAAAGGCGAGGGAATACATCATATTGCGTTTGCAATGTCTGACGTAGCCGCTGCTTTGAAAGATGCCGAGAGCAACGGCGTTCAACTAATTGACAAAGCACCTCGCAAAGGAGCAGAGGGTTTACAAATTGGTTTTCTCCACCCAAAATCGACTTTCGGCGTTTTGACCGAATTTTGCAGCAAATAAATAACAAAATTCCAAACGAATGTCATTTTTTGAGAGAAATGACATTCGTTTTCTCAAAATATTTAATCTCTAACCCACGACTAAAGTTGCGGAAAACGTTACAATAAATTTTGAGTTTTCAAATCTAAGATTCGCTTCATTAAATCTGACTTAATTGCTGTCTCGACTGAGGCAAAAATCTGTTTCTCGTCTTCAACATTTAAACGTTTTGGTGAGTTATTATCTTTTTTTTTAAACATTGCTTCGGTTAATTGCGGCAAACCTGTCAAAAATCGAGTTTGATAATTCATCTCAACACTTGAATATATCGATGCGTTAATACAAGAGATTAACCCTTCGATGTGCGGCTTGAGAACAGTTAAAACTTCTTGAGAAATACTTTTCTCTTGAAAATCGAGATTATCATTTTTCAAAATGTCGTAAGTAATTCGTTTTTGCACAAAATTTTCGTACAAAATATCCATTTCAGCGATAATTTTTGCTGCTTTTTCTCCCCAGCCTTTCGTTCCATGATATGCAAAAATCAAAACTATAACGGTGAGGAAAAATAAAATTCCGACAATAATTATCCACGTTGGTAGAAAAGGTGCTGATTCCATAAAATTCATTTTGCATTTGATTTATATTCGAAAAAAATGGTGGCAGAAAAACCCCTTTGCGAATCGTTTTTCGTAATAGATTCGGGATAATGCTTGTCTCTCAACTCGCTGACAGAGAATTGAAATTCCCAAATTGGTTCGAAACGAGAATCTAAATCATAAATTTCGAAGCTCAAAATGCCTTGCGAGAAATCGCCGTTAAAGAAAAATAATTCTCTATCAAAAATAAACGAAGTGGGAAATTCTTTTACATCTTTAATAACTTCGCTTTCACCCTCGTGATGACCGTCAAAATGTACTTCGCTGTACAAATTTTTGTGCAAAAACTCTTGCGTGAGAGAAACTTTCATACTTTTGACAATAATTTCTGTCGGTGCGGCGTGAACTTCGATGGGAATCGAATATTTCGCAGTGTCTCCTGAACAAATTGCGTTTAAAATTACGTTAAAAATTCCTGCTTTTGTGAATTTATGTGTTGGAGAAAATTCTTTTACTCCACTTCCGTCTCCGAAATTCCAAAAATAATCCGAAGCACGTTCAGTTTTGTTGATAAATTTGACTTCAGCAGGAACGTAATAATTGTTTTCTGCAAATTGTACCTGAAATTTTGGGTTTATCGGCAAATTATTTCGCAAATCGATGATTAAACTTTTTCTGTCTTGTGCATTTTTGTACGAGGCAGTAAGCACAACGGTATAAAGTCCGTTTTTTGCGAAGCTGTGTAATGCGTCTTTTTCGTTGGAAATTGATGTTGTGTCGCCGAAGTTCCAAGAATATTTTACATTACTCTCGCTTGTGTTTTGTGTTTCGATTTTTGCCCGAAATGTCGTGATAAATGGCGGTTTACAACTGCTTTTTATTGTATCAAAACTGACAGAGAGAATTTTCACTTTGGGGTCACACAAATCGCAACCAATCATAATTGTTCCAAGCAAAAAAACGGTGATAAGAATTGTAAAAATTTTTATTTTTGACATAATTTTGTGATTTTTTTGTGAAAAAAATTTAATTTTTTGCGACAAAGTTTATATTTTTTTTTGAGAAAACAAAATTTTTATAAAAATTCTATATTTTTTTTGAGAAATTTTATGGAAAAAGAAAAAAATTGAGTCATAAAAGTGTATGATGTTGATTTTTTTATTTTCGTTGTCTCGAAAAAATTTTTACATTTTTTTGAGAAATTTTATGGAAAAAGAAAAAAATTGAGTCATAAAAGTGTATGATATTGATTTTTTTATTTTCGTTGTCTCGAATTTTTTTTTTGAGAATAAAATTATTGTTTGTTGTAAAAGACAAAAACTGTCAATAATTTAAACTTAAATTTTTTTGCTTTATTGCAGTTGTAAGGCGTTTTAATTCAAGGCATTATGAAGAATGTACAATGTTTCTCGCAAAAATTGTTTGTAATGTTGATGGCAATGATTTTTGCTATCAGTGCAGCAAAAGCACAAGCAGACGAAAAAGAAGTTGATGAAAAAGGCAATTGTCAATGTGTTGCGTATGTAAAAAAACGTTACACGATTGTTGGTGGAGTCGGAGCAAATGGCGGAGCGAAGGATTATGGCCCCATATTAACCAATTCTACGAATGGTTTTCAAGTAGTTGCCGAACCACAAAACAAAGATATTGCTGTAATGCAACCTTGTTTTCCTGGTTCGCACAAAGTTTATGGACATATTGCTTTAGTTGGAAAAGTTACAAAAAACAGCAACGGCACCATTACGGTTGTACTTTACGGAGCAAATCAAGGAGGAAATATGTATTCTGAATGTGGATGTTCGAATGTTTCCTCGTGGAAGATTACCGTTAACAACAGCAATAAAAATTGCATAAAGTTTTATAGAAATTTGTCGAAATATCATTCATGCGATTAAAAAGTGAAATTTTTTTCGAAAAAAAATCAAAATTTTTATGGAATTTTTCTTTTTTCGAGTCTTATAATTGAGAAATGAAATTTTTTCGAAAAAAAATCAAAATTTTTTTGCAAAAATGTATTTTGTATTGAAAATTTTATTTTCTTTGTACCGCAATTTTTTTGAAAGAATCAAAATTATTGTTTGTTGTAAAAGACAAAAACTGTCAATAATTTAAACTTAAATTTTTTTGCTTTATTGCAGTTATAGAGCGTTTTAATTCAAGGCATTATGAAGGATATACAATGTTTCTCGCAAAAATTGTTTGCGATGGTCGCAGTGTTCTTTTTCTTTTTTACTCAAATAGGCGTGAAAGCCCAGCCTATTGACACTGCGTTAACAGTTTTTAGTACTCCTGACAAATTGTGGAGTTGGCGTACTCCATCTCCTTTTGGTGGAAAATTTAATTCGGTTGAGTTTATTGGTTCGGCTGCGACTAATCCGATAGCTGTTGCTGGTGGAGATTTTGGGATTGTTGCAAAGGCAAATATTTCGGTGGTTTCTGAAAAGTTAAAATGGAATCAATCAAATGTACCTGGGGATTTTACAGAATCAACGAAAAGTATAAAATTTTACACTGATAATCAAAATGGTTTTTTGATTTCAAGAAGATTTTTACTCAAAACCGTAAATGCAGGTACAGATTGGGTTGTTGACAATTCATTGCCAGGATATGGTGGATATTTATTTTATCAACTCAAAATGGTAAACGACACGATGTTTTTGTTTGGCAAAAGCAGAACAGATTTAAGCAATGTTTTGTTTTTTCGTGCAATAAATGGTAGTTGGACTCTTGATACTGATGGCGTACCATCAAGCAATATTGTCATTTATATGGATTATCCATATTTTTGGACCCCTAATGGGGAAATTTACAAAAATCAAACATTAATTTTGACTGTTCCGGGCGTGTTAGATGTGGCAGCGTACGGAGAGAATGATTTTTTATTTTTGTACAGCAGTGATGGAATAGGAATAAAACTTTGTAAAAATCATCCTTCCAACGACATTGGTGCAACAGCAACTACTTACAATGGAATTATTGCTACGCAGGATGAGTTTAAAAATTTGAAGTATGCAAAAATTCGAGTTGTTGATACAAGTGAAGTTTATGTGTTCAATGTTGCTTTGCATAAATTTTCTAAACAATTGACGGAATATACTTGTGTTACAAAAACTATTGCCCCAGAAGTATCTGTTGTTGAAAAACCCATAATTGTTGATTTTTCGAAACGTGGGCGTTACCGAGTTTGTGTGACAAATACTCCTTACATTTATGCTTCAAATTCCGAGTATTTCACTCCCACAAAACCACAATCTGATATTATCATAAAACATGCTCGCTGTGTTTATAGCACAGATGCGAATACATTTTATGTAATACAGTCAAATAATCCTGGAATAGCTGCAAAAACAGTAATCTATAAATCAATAGACAAAGGTAAAAATTGGAATGTTTTAACCACTATGTCTATTAAATTAGATAGTGTTGAGAAGTTTTTTGTGTTACCTGATAATTCCACTGCTTATGTTTTGGCATATGATTTGGGAACAAAACGTAGACAGATGTATTGGCACTCCTTGGTTTCGAAAATAACCACTTCAGTTGCCCTTAATGGTGAGGTTGTTGATTTCTATTTCATAGATAACGAAAAAGGTTGGGTATTAACTGAAGGAGCAGTGGATTCAACCTATGAGTTATCAACAACTAATTTGGCAAATCGAAGAGACTCTTGCCCTATTTTTATAAGAATTTTTGAATTTAAAAATAATGACTACACAAAAAAGAAAAATTTGAATTGTCTTTGGTTCACTTCAGAAAGTCTTGGTTTTGTAGGTGGAGGCGTGAACGGGGGACAGGCTGTATTAGCAGCAACATTTGATGGGGGAAATACATTTACCAATGAGGGTATAGTAATATCAGGAGGTTCTGAATTGAAAGGAATCCAATTTATTGGACAACAAAAAGGTTTTGTAACATCAATGAAAGGCTCTTTTTCTCGCACACGTGATGGAGGTGGACGAACGGATAGTTGGATTGGACCAATTCAACTCAAATATGAAAATGGCGATTTAGTTACTCAACCTGTTTACAATTTTCAATTTTGGAGTGATATAGAAGGCTATACCGTTTTGATAGAAGGATTTTTAACAACACCAGAAGGTGGTTTAGTCATTCAAGATGATGGAACAAATTACTTTGCAACAATGAAATTAAAAAAATCACCTCTCGGTTTTAATTTGGGTTATTACCAAAAGACTCCTTCAATGCTTGTTACTGATGCAGGATTTTCTACGTTCCTTTACTCTCGCGGATTATATACATTTACTTCGTACGGTTTTTACAATGAAATTGAGAATTCAGGTTCTGTCGCGGTCAATAATGGAGGCACAGGAAATTCTATTTTAGAATTACCACAAACTTCCGATACATCAGGGTATTATACCGTAAATACTTCTGCTTTAACGAATGATTTAATGGTTTATGCTCCTGACGGTTTTATTATCTCGAAAGACAGAAATACTTGGTCAGATTCTTTGTTATATGATCATCCAACGGAAGTTGGTGCTGGACATAATACTTTAACAGTGTATGTGAAGTATGGTGTTGCAACAAGAAAGACCTTATCCTCACAAAATGCAGACATTCCTAATACTATTCGAGGACATTTGGTGTTTAGCAGCAAAGGCACAGTAACAACAGTTGGATATTTAAAAGCAAAATACACTGATAAAGTTCCTTCTGTTTCGCAATTATCTCTTTCAGTTTCGCCAAACCCAAGTGCAGGAATGTTTTTTATTGATTCTGAAAATCTCGTAAATGCAAGTCTTTCTGTAAAAGATATCTCTGGAAAAGTTGTGTATTCTGAGAAAAATGTCAACGGAACAAGTACTAACTTGAATTTATCTCACTTGTCATCGGGAATGTATTTCCTCGAAATACGCTCTGCAAAGGGCATTTCGATTAAAAAAATTGTTAAACAATAAACTTTAACGCAAAAAATACCTTTTTTTAATTAAAAAGGTATTTTTTTTTTGTTTATATAAAAAAAGTATTTATCTTTGCAGCACTTTTTAATTATTATTGTTATGAAACGAAAAGTATTTGTATTCCTTATTTTTTTGAACATTTTTACAAAATCTGTTTTTTCGCAGGATGTAAATTCAAATTTTGTGTTATTCGGTACTCTTGGATATGGAAAAGGAACTACGCAATTACATATTGGTTTTCCGTGCTTGGTGTACATTAGTTTCGCAAACGGTTTTCATTCACCTTTTAAAGGTATACAGGAAAAATATTACATAGAAAATAACAGAATGAATGTTATAGAGGATTCTGCAATGTGGCAATATAAAAATGAAAAAAGTTTTTATAACACTTCATTTATGTTAGGACTAACATACGCTCGCAATATAAACAGCGATTTTGATTTGGGCGGTTATTTAGGATTCGGAGCGAATCAGTATTTGTACACCTATATGTACGAAACAGGCAAAAAAGAAACCGAAGAAATCTGCGACAGAGACCTTTCTTATAAAGGAGCAGGAATAGAAATTGGTTTAACTACAAGAATCTCTAAACAAGCGATTTTCAAAAAAGGATCAAATTTCAGATTTTTTCTGCGAGCAGGAATATCAGGAATGCTTAATGATGCTTCTTATGGAAAAGGATTCTGTTTTTTTAAAAAACCAATCTTTTCTATTGGCGGAATCGTTTTATTGTATACCCAATCGCCAAACCTAAAAAATTGGAATACGATTTTTAATTCAAAATAACTTCGTATGAAAAAAATATTTTCACCTCTTTCAACAACATTAACATTAATGTTTGTTTTATCAAGTTGTTTGTTTGATATTCCTGAACCCTCTGTCGGAGACGATGGAACAACAAAAGAAAGAAAAGCATGCTTTTGGACCAACTCTGACGAAGCACTCTCAAATAAAATATCCGTCATCTTGTATAAAAAACAAGACGGACAGGATAAAGTTGATACTTTATTTCTTAGTTCTGCGTGTATTGGTTATATACCCGCTTCTAATGACGAAAGAACAAAAAGCATCATTGCAAATTTTGGCGAGGTTTTTTATTATGTCGCGATGAATGAAGATGGATATAAATGGGGTAACAAAGCAAAAAAAAATGTTCTTAAATTTGACTTTGAGAAATATTATTGCAAAAAAATATTATTTTCTCGAGAAAATGCAAATAAAGGCAAACTCTTCTTTTGGACAACAACTTGTGCAGGAGATGCTCCCGAAGTAAAATATATTTCCATAGAAATTGATGGGAAAAGAGACACTTTACGTAATTGTTTTGGCAACAGTGCACAACCTGATTGTGGAGATGAACATACTTTTACTGTCGAATTAGCCCCAGGAACTTATAATTGCCAAATGAACACCGCAAAAAATATGCCTTGGAGCGGCAAAATAAAGGTTGAATCAGATGTTTGTAAATCAGTTAGAGTTCGTTTTGGCGAAAATGGGTTAGAAATATATTAAATTCCCCTTTTCTAAAATTAAAAAATTCTCAAAATGTTGAATTTTGAGAACTTTTTTTTTATTATCTCGAAAAAAATTATCATTTTTGTAAAATATTTCTTTGTGAAAAAAATAAAAAACTTATGTCTCAGATTTTTGAAAATGCAAACTTGTGGCTCGAAACTTATCAGTCAATCTCAGCCACAGAGAAATACGATTTTATCGAAAAAACGTTAAAACAATCGCTTACTACTGAATTTTTATTTCAGTTAAAAAGTACGATTATTCCTAAATTACTCGATTACAAAGATGATTTAGAAGAAAATAAACAATTCGAAAAAATTTTTGAGTTAATTGATTTGATTCATCAAAATCACTCAACATTTTACGAGGATTATTTTTATTATCTCGACCAATTTGCCGTCGAACATTCGTTGTTTTCTGACAAAAACGAAAAATTGCCGCAATTATTGGAACATTTTTTGGAATTCCCCGAAAAAGACCCAAGAATTTTCCTCTCAATTTTTACTTATTTGATTTTTTACCAAAAATACGAAATCGCCGCACTCTTGGCTGAAAAATCTTACGAATCTTTGAACGA
The DNA here is from genome assembly GCA_020719385.1 of Rikenella microfusus. Classification (GTDB taxonomy): domain Bacteria; phylum Bacteroidota; class Bacteroidia; order Bacteroidales; family DYQK01; genus DYQK01. The sequence goes on from DYQK01000025.1 coordinate 34,236, forward strand.
CCTGAACAAAGTCCGTTATCGAATGGGCGACAAAGTTGCAATATTCTTGGCATACGATTTGCTGCAAAAATATTTCGAAAAATTTCTTGTTACAAAACAATTTAACGCAAACGCTTATTTTAACGCAATTTCGAAATATGACATCGGCAATGAAAAAAAATATATTGCCGAATATGTGCGTTTATTTGTCGAAAATCGATGGGAAGTAAAAAATTTCAAGGCAGATTTTTATAGTTACAAGGAATATTATCTCAATTTGCTTGCAGGACATTTTTTGCAGACGCAATTTTTACAAAATCAGATGAATTTTGCCATCTCGTTTTTTATTTGGGACAATATCTCGTATTATTGGGAGCGAAAAGCAGGAAATCACGAGCAACATTCGGAGAAATATTTTGCCATCGACCATCGAAAATTCCATCAATTTTTAAGTAATTTGACTTCCGATTATTTTCCGCATTATGAAGTGAACAGTTTTGCGTTGCTTTGGGGCGTAGTTTATTTGTATGAATTTTTGTTCTCTGTCGAATTGATAAGTTACGCAACCTATTTTAATGCGTTGGAAAGTTTCGAATTGCTCAAAAAAGATGCGATAAGTCGTTATAAATCAACGCTTTGGAAATTTGATTTTGTTCACCGATGGACAAAACCTTCTTCTATCTCGCAAGAAAAATTTGATAATGAGAAACAACTTTTTCGCAATAGTTTTTCGTCGAATCTCTAAAAATTTTTTCTTATGAAAACTATTTTGGCAATTTTTTTGTTAATTTTTGGAAATGGAAAAACATTTTTCTCGGAACATTTTCAAGAGTCAAAACATTTTTCTGTTCAATTAGTCGGGACTGAATATTACTCCGAAGGCGAGTGTGCCTCTCAAAATAATAATTCAGTAACAGTGCGAATTTTGTTTAAAACAGATTACGAGGAAATTACAAAATTAACCATTGTGCATCAGTGGGGCAACAATATTACGTTCACCGTTCCTGTGAAACACACGGATTATTGGGGCAATATTGTCTATACTTTTTGTGCAAATAAAACAGCAATTTATCGTTACAGCACAGTTTTTGTCAATGAAAGCGGTGAGAAAAGTAACGTTATTTCGTTTAAAATTGACCCACAAAATGCGTATATCAGCGATGGAAAACCTCCAAAATTGTTAAATGTTTATTAAAAATTTCGAAAAACGAGCATTTTTTAATGTTCGTTTTTTTATTTTCTCAAAAA